>MEQL01000054.1 GCA_001770205.1 Bdellovibrionales bacterium RIFOXYD12_FULL_39_22 | reverse complement strand
TATCTGGTATGGGTACAGCAGAACAAAGAAGAAGTAGCGAAAAACCCAGAATTATTTTTACCATGGAATTATTCTCAAGAAAAAACAATGCCACTATTTTAAAATTCTAGGAAATACTCAAAAAGTTTAAAAAGTTAAGCAGGTTCACCGCAAGGGTACAAACCTCTCAAAGAAACGAGAGATTGTGCGAAATGTTATAAAATCCATCCATTTGAACCCCGATAACGTGATCATGGTTGATGTTTGGGGCTCAGAGCGACAATCAGAAGCATTACGAAATGCCCATAGAAAACAGTCTGGAGTCGTACTCCCTTTTCGTAAACTTGGAAGGCCACTGGATGCATCTGTGAAAGGTGTTGAAGGTGGAGAAAGGATTGCTGAAATAAAAAAAGCCGCCGGGTTAGAAGTCTGCCTCGACGGCTTTTTAAGTAACGCTGGTTCGACCAGCATCAGATTTGGTGGGCGTTGAGGGGATCGAACCCCCGACATCTACCTTGTAAGGGTAGCGCTCTCCCAGCTGAGCTAAACGCCCAAAACCGATTTAAGATTGTTTGCAGAGATTAATAGAGTGAAAAGTATCTGTCAAACTTTTTAATAAAAGAGTCTTGATAAAGTATAAAAAATTTTATTATTTTTAATATTCACACATCTCCGTGCTTAATGGCAGTCTAGCTTTGCTGGCATTTTTTGTTGTTTTATAGTGTTTTTTATCTAAGAATGTTCTGATCATTTATCTCTTACAAATTATCAAGACTAGTTAGATGTTTATCGAGAGAGGTTGTATCGTGACAAAGAAAAAAGTGTTTTCCTTTTTTGTTTTTTTACTAATATTGGTTGTGGCCGCAGCTTATTTGGTTTTAAATTTCGGCTATTCCAAGGGGTCACGTACTGGCCGACTAGTCAAAATATCACAGAAGGGATTTGCCATTAGAACCTATGAAGGCACAATGGATCTTGGTAGTGGTGATAAACTGACCTGGGATTTTTCTATCCACAAAAATGCTTTGGGAGATGAGTTGGTCAATCACACTGGAGAGATCGTGGAGTTGCACTACAAAGAACATCTCTATAAACTTTTTTATGAAACAAAATACAATGTTTATGGATGGAATAAAGTGCACAAAGAAGAGAGCCATGAACTACTTTGTCGTCTGGTGCGTATTTTAAAAACAGACGCGGCATTGGTGGAAAAAATTCGACCAATGATCCTAGAGCAGGATAATGAACTTCTTCTAAGTATAAGAAAATGTCAAAAGATGATCAATCAGGGCAATTAGAGCAATTAGGTAAATTAAAAAAAATAATTGCATATTACGATGCAAATGCAAAAGCATATCATCAGGAGACTGTTAATTTAGATCTCTTTCATCTTTACGATGAATTTCTTCAGTATCTTCCTAAAGGGGCCAGTATCTTGGATGTTGGTTGTGGTGCGGGCCGAGATTTTATGGCCTTTAGTGCCAGAGGGTATAGAGTAATCGGGGTGGATGCTTCAGTGGCAATGTGTCAATTGGCCCGCACCAACTCAAAGGCATCAGCGGATCAAATTATTAACATGCCTTTTGAGAAAGTTCATTGGCCAGAGCGTTTTGATGGTATCTGGGCCAATGCTTCCTTAGTTCATTTGACAGAAAAACAAATTGCCGAGGTGATTTGTTCATTAATGAATTCACTAAGGCCGAAAGGTGTTTTTTATCTATCATTGAAAGAGAAGTGGGACGAAGAAAAGGGCAAAGACAGACTGTTTTTGTCCTATAATCAAGAGAAGCTTATACATATTTTATCATCTATTCCTAAAATAATATTCATAAAAACTTGGAACTCTGCCGATTTAAGAGCTGAAAGAAAAAATAGTTTATGGATCAATACCATTTTCCAAAAGGCGAGTGAGACGGGTTATGAATGAAAATATAAACATAGATTATGATGGAGCTAAAATTTTAATTACGGTTAATGGGAAGGTTAATGAGGATACTATTTTTCCAACGATAAAATTTACGCCCAAAAGTAGTGTCCTTTTTGATCTAAACGGACTTACACTCCTAAATTCATGCGGCATTAGAGGTTGGATTTCTTGGCTTAATACTTTTTCCAAAAGCGTATCGGCAGTAACTTTTAAAAATTGCAACCGCATTTTTATTGAGCAGGTAAATCTAATCGAAGGCCTTGTACCAGCAGGTGGGATTATAGAGTCATATTATATTCCCTACTATTGTGAAAAATGTGACTTGGTAGAGTCGGAATTGGTTGAGAGCAAGAACAGTGCAGATAGAACTATTTTTAAAAATAAAAAGTGCCAGAAGTGTCAAGGGCCGATGGAATTAGATGTAATGGAAGAGAAGTATCTAAAGTTTTTAAAAAAATATTCCAAGAAGTGATAAATGCTTTCTTATCGCAACAGGCGAATGTCGTCATCATCGTGGCAGATCTATTGGGGGATTTTGCTGCTTACTTCCACAACCATCCTAGGCATTCTCTATGCCGTTTCGTTGGGTAAGAGCGTCGGCCATAGTGCGGTCCACTTGGTCGATAGTATTAATGAAATAAAATTTCATTTGGCCACTACACAGCAGATTTTATATGAGATGTTATATGAAAAAAATGAATTGGAAGAGGGATTGCCAATATATCATAATTCGTTGAAATCCGCAGAGACTTATGCCGATTCATTATTGACTGGAAATTTCGGAGTTGATCACGAAGAGCTAATGCCGCTAACTGGCCCAGAATTACGGGCAAAAGCGCTCTACTTACATGAAATGGTGTTACAATACAAAACGATGCTTTCTCCGGTTAGAGATTTGCTTTCCTTGCAAATGTATTTTAAGGATTCTCATGAGGAGATGCATGATCGCTATAGAACAATTTTGGAGCTAGTTAATGAGTTAGAAGCAAATATTCATGTAAATACTAATCGGCAATTAGAGCTACTTACCTACATGCAGTTTGTACTTCTAGTTTTTAGTATTGGATTGGCAATTTCTATTATTGCCTTTTCTCGTTTTAATGCGCGCAAGATTAACGAATATATCGAGCAGCTTTTTTTATTCCAGGATGAGTTGACTCTGGCAAAAAATGAGGCAGAAGTTGCTAATCGCACTAAGTCTGATTTTTTGGCACATGTTGGCCATGAGATTCGTACTCCGATGAATGCTATTTTAGGAATGTCGGAAGTTTTATTGGATTCTGGTCTGTCTAAGGAGCAAAATCAATATGTAAAAACTATCAATAATGCAGGAAGTGTTTTGTTGGCACTGATTAATGATTTGTTGGATCTATCTAAAATTGAGTCGGGGCATTTACATATAGATAATATAAAATTTTCCCCTGCGCAGGTGGCAAGTCAGGTACAGGAGTTGATGCAAAAAGGACTTAACGATAAGGGACTGGAGCTTTTAGTAAGCGTTGCGCCGCAAGTTCGACAATTTTATGCGGGAGATCCGGCCAGGCTTTTACAGATTCTAATAAATCTAGTGGGCAACGCCATAAAATTCACAGAGAAGGGCTCCATTACTATTGGTATTTCACTAAAACAGAAGGTTGATGAATATAACGATGAATTACTATTTTGGGTTAGAGATACAGGAATGGGTATTCGGGCAGAAAATTTGGGTAAAATTTTTGAAAGTTTTGTGCAGGCAGATAATTCAATATTTAAAAAGTATGGAGGAACGGGACTTGGTTTGGCCATTTGCAAAAAATTGGTTACACTTATGGGAGGAGAAATTTGGGTGGAGAGCAAACCAGAAGAGGGAAGTACCTTCTTTTTTAATATGCCACTTCCCGCCTGCTTACTCCAAAATGGTGATGATTTGGCAGTGGCACCAATTAAGAGTCGCGCGGTCCAATTGGAGTCATTAAAAATACTTTTGGTCGATGACTCTGCAGATAATAGATTGATCATTAAAACTTTTTTGAAGAAATATCCTTTTGAGATTGATGAGGCCGCTGATGGACGAGAAGGACTGGAGTTATTTACACACAAAGAATACGATATTGTCTTTATGGATATGAATATGCCTGTGTTGGATGGATATGAGGCAACTAAAATCATTCGAAAATGGGAGCATGCCAATCAAAAACGCCATTGCCCTATTCTGGCATTGACTGCCTATGGGTTAAAAGCAGAATTAGAACGATCACTGGCCGTCGGATGTGACGATTATTTAACCAAGCCGCTACGGAAGGAAACACTGTTAAAATATATTGAAAAATTCCTCAATTAATTCCGGTGACAATTATTTAAAAGATTGCTACCCTTTTCACCCTTACATTGGTTTCATTTTTTTACTCAAAATAACAACGGAGTTTATCATGTCTGGATTTAACAAAATTGTGAAAAATTATGAAGAAGCAATTGCCGGCCTAAAAAGTGGAATGACGGTAATGGTTGGAGGATTTGGTCTTTGTGGAATTCCTGAAGGGCTAATCAAGAAAGTCAGTGAATCAGACTTAACAGGTTTTACCTGTATCTCCAACAATGCGGGGGTAGACAATTTTGGCCTAGGATTGTGGCTAAATAAACGTCAAATTAAAACTATGATTGCTTCTTATGTCGGAGAAAATGCCTTATTTGAAAAACTTTTTATCTCTGGCGAAATGAAAGTAATATTAACCCCACAGGGAACTTTGGCCGAAAAAATTCGAGCAGGTGGTGCTGGAATTCCTGGCTTTTTTACGGCAACAGGATATGGGACTCCGGTGGCCGAAGGTAAAGAGGTTCGAGAGTTTAATGGACGTAAATATATTTTGGAAGAGTCTTTAACCGCTGATTTTTCTTTTGTGAAGGCATGGAAGGCCGATGCGATGGGGAATTTGATTTATCGTAAAACTGCCATGAACTTTAACCCTATGATTGCGACCGCTGGAAAAATTACAGTAGCAGAAGTGGAAGAGATTGTGCCAGTTGGAGAGTTAAATCCTGAGCATATTCATACTCCTGGTATTTTTGTTCAGCGAGTTATTAAAGGTAATTTTGAAAAGCGCATTGAACAGAGAACGGTAAAAAAATAACTTTATAAAAATCTATAAAAACTTATAAAAATAAAAAGAGAGAATTTATATGACACTAACGAGAGAACAGATTGCCAAAAGAATTGCTAAAGAATTACGTGATGGTTACTACGTTAATTTAGGAATTGGAATTCCAACGCTGGTCGCGAATTATGTTCCTGCTGGAATGAATGTAGTTTTACAATCAGAAAATGGGCTATTGGGAATGGGAGAATTTCCTGTCGATGATAAAGTAGATGCCGATTTAATAAATGCCGGCAAGCAAACAGTTACGGCAATTCCAGGGGCGGCATTTTTTTCTTCCGCAGACAGCTTTGCCATGATTCGGGGTGGGCATGTTGATTTAACGGTACTTGGTGCCTTTGAGGTAGATCAAGAAGGAAATATTGCTTCTTGGATGATTCCGGGGAAGTTAATTAAAGGCATGGGGGGCGCAATGGATTTGGTGGCCGGAGCACGCAATATTGTAGTGGCCATGCAACACGCCAATAAGCAAGGCGAGTCTAAAATGCTAAAGAAGTGTGCGCTTCCGTTAACTGGTGTGAGGTGCATAAAGAAGGTGGTTACTGATTTGGCCGTTTTAGAAATTAAAGATGGGGCATTTCATCTTCTTGAACGTGCCCCCGGGGTTTCTGTAGAGGAAATCAAGCGTTTGACAGAAGGTAAACTGATTGTCAGTGGTGATGTTCCAGAAATGGATGTCAATTAATTTCTAGTTTCATAGATAGAAGAAGGGGATATTTAATGTGGTTTTTTAGTGATGAAGAGAGAGAATTGCAAAATGTTTGTCGGGAATTTGCTAAAAAAGAGTTAGCTCCTTATGCGGAAAAGCACGATCGTGATGAGAGCTTCAATCTAGAGGCCTTTGCCAAGATGGGAGAATTGGGACTGTTGGGGATTACGGCCGATCCTAAATACGGTGGTTCTGGACTAGGTGCGACTGCGGCAACTATTGTAATGGATGAATTTGGCAAAGTATGTGCTTCGACTACTCTGAGCTATCTAGCGCATTCGATGCTTTGTGTGAACAATATTAACAACAATGCTTCGGAGAAGCAAAAAGCAAAATATTTGCCCAAACTTATTTCTGGGGAGCATGTTGGATGCATGGCCATGAGTGAACCAGGAAATGGTTCAGATGCGGTAGGTATTCAAACTAGGGCCAGACGAGAAGGGGATTATTACAACATAAATGGTGCCAAGATGTGGATTACCAATGCCAAGTATGCAGACGTTGCCTATGTCTATACGCGGACTGGGGATGAACGCAAGAACCTTTCTACTTTCATCGTGGAAAAGGGGACTCCAGGATTTTCTGTAGGAAAAGATATTCATAAAATGGGAATGAGAGGTTCTCCTACTGCTGAACTTATTTTTGAAAATGCTAAAGTTCCAGCGGCCAATTTAGTAGGAAACGAAGGCGATTCAATTTATCACATGATGAAAAATTTGGAGATCGAGCGTATTACTATTGCGGGAATTTCTTTAGGGATTTCTCGAGCTTGTGTGGAAGTGTGTGGCAAATATGCTAATGAGCGTCAGCAGTTTGGAAAACCCATTGGAGATTTTCAGATGATTCAACGTATGCTGGCGGAGATGTCCACTGACTCCGAAATGATGAAGCACTTCTTATATTCGGTGGCCTGTGACTATGATAGAGGGAATCGTGGCCCAGATGTTGCCGCGAAAGTTAAATTAGCACTTCCCAAAATGGCCACTAAAATTGCGTTAGATGCAATTCAGATACTGGGAGGCTATGGATATAGCAGAGAATTTCCAGTTGAGAGATATCTCCGAGATAATAAGCTAAATGAAATTGGAGCTGGGACCAATGAAGTTATGATGATGATTATCGCCAAAGCTCTACTTAAAGAATTTCGCTAACCATCTTTAGTTTTATTTGCTATTGCAGACAGAGCTGTTTATACCAATTTTCCAGTTCAATTTTATGAGCAATCTCCATTCTAGAGAGTTTAACAAAAGTATCTCGCGCCTCCACACTATCTGAGGCGTGGGCCAAATCCTTATAGAGATTGTAAGTAGCATGCTCATGGCCAATGGCAAAAAGTAGTGCTTCTTGTACGCTGGCATCAGGGGTTATTTTATCAATCAATTGCTTTTCTTCAAGGAAGCTATGATATTCAATTTTTGGAATTTGGAAATTATCTGGCCCAGCATCTAATAGATTTTCTAGTTCTTTTAGATGCTCCAGTTCTTCTTGGGCAATCTTATTTAAAATTT
This sequence comes from Bdellovibrionales bacterium RIFOXYD12_FULL_39_22, assembly GCA_001770205.1. Classification (GTDB taxonomy): domain Bacteria; phylum Bdellovibrionota; class Bacteriovoracia; order Bacteriovoracales; family Bacteriovoracaceae; genus YD12-FULL-39-22. The sequence goes on along the minus strand of MEQL01000054.1, from coordinate 70,981 downwards.
CTCGGGCCTTTTTGTTTTTGACCTTCTTAGACAACCGACTAAACTGATCATGGGCCCGCCCTTCCTGCTCGATAGCGTAGAAAATAACATCTTCAAAGGATGGGGATTTTAGCTCTTTCAAAATTTGGTTTGATGTTTGCTGACGTACAGCTTCTTTATTAATACTCAACATAAATTATCCTCCAGTTGATATTTATATATTGCTGTATTTATATTGCAAAACAATCGTTAGATTTGGAAATTGATACTATCTATTGCGTGATAGAGATTAGTTTATTCCAGGATTTTTTTTGTCATTTTATCGAGCAGTTTGCCTTCGACCTTGATACCTAGGCCCATACTATCTGTTAAATTTAAGTAGGAGAGATCCCCAATCCCACCGCTCCCAAAGCTCAAGGGATTTTTTGTGAGATCATAAGAAAGCAGATGGGTTCCGAAGGAACCTTCATGGAAAAGAAAGTTTCCACATAATGCCGCTAAAATGCGTCCGGCAGAAGAAAGGAGAGAGGTTTCTCCCACTTGTGCACCCAATTGACATTTAATTCCATTGCTCTTGGCCATGGCAAAAATTTTAAGTGCGTTGGATAATCCACCGTTTTTAGAAATGCGTAAATTAAAGAGGGAGGCACCTCCATTTTCGATCATCCACTTAGCATCACCGATGGAGCAAAGACTTTCATCAATACATACTTCTATTTTTCCGCGTAGAAATTCCATAAGCTTTGGATAGTCATCGCGGGAAGTTTTTGGCATTGGTTGTTCAATAGAGACCACGCCCATTTCTGCTAGTATCGGAAGATTCTTTTTGGCAGAGGCCAAGTCCCAGGCCTCATTGGCATCGGCCCTGATCTCGACATTTTTGCCAATTATTTCGCGAGATAGTTCTATGTTTTTTATGTCATGCTCTAAATCTTTACCGACTTTTAGTTTTATTTGAGTTATTCCAGTTTTTTGATATTGTTTTAAAATTTGTTTTACAATAATGGGAGTATCTGCAGAGACGACTCCACTATAGACAATTTCATTTTTGGGAGTGAGGCCGCAGGCCGAGGAGCAAAGATTTAATACCGATTTTTTATTTTCTTTTCCGTAGGCATCCAATAGCGCAAGTTCAGTTGCTGCTTTTACGCAAAGATCATATTCCGTAAGACTGTCAAAGATATCGTAAAAATTATCTAAAAAATAAAGCACATCATCAATATTATTAAATTCCATTCCTCGCATTTTTGGAAAGATGGTATTGATCAGATGGCCGGTTACTGATTCTGTGGTTTCGCCGGTGACATATTCACGTGGTAGAGCTTCTCCGTACCCCACAATATTATTTTCCGTTTCTAGTTCTACGATCAGGCCATCCACTTCGGAGCGTGATTTAAGGGCATGTTTAAAAACTAAAACAAAGGGAATATTGGTTTGGCGTAGTTTCAGTGATTTTATTTTCATCGCTAACTCTTCTTTGTTGTATTGTACTAATCCAACTCGATGCTATTTTCCAGCGCATTAATATTGCCAAGTAAAAAATTTACGACATCTTCCATTTCTTCTTCTCGATCAATAGTGTACGAAAGAAAATGACGATGGTCTGGCCCCCCGGGATAATATTTAGCAATAGCTTGCGGGCGATTTTGTTGTATATGCTTTATTGTTTGAATATTATCCATCATGGGATCATTTTCCACTAACAAATAAAGTCGGGGATTATCGTTTAAGGCCGAGGTTCCGTTGGCATGTACTTTAATAAATTTATCCAACTTAGTTGCCTGATCATAAAACATTTTGGTGAATTGTCGCAGCGACAGGTTGTCATGTTTTATTTTATAAAAGTAGGGCTCTGTTGAGGTGAAGAGTCCTGCGCCATTATCGCCATTTACAGGATAGATTGGTGATGGAAGATATTGATCCATACCCGAAAATAGATATTTTAGCTTAGAGAAGGGAAGAGGCATGCTTTTTTCGTTACGATAAAGTCCTGGAGTGGAAAAAATTGTAGAAGAGAGATCATCTTTGTCTCCGTTTATAATTATATAGGCCGTTACGATTTTGGCCCCGAAGCTATTTCCCCATAGATGGATTTTTGCAGAAGGATTTTCTTCCTTCGCAATTTCTTTCATCATCTCTAGGGTTTTAATGTACACATACCAACTATGGATATGGCCTTTTAGATTTACAATTTCTGCGCTGTAGCGAGAGGCCGGAACAAGAGAAGTTGATTCCCCCGATCCGATACGGTCGTAGGCATAAACAGTGAAACCAGAGGCCCTTAAATGTTCGGCAGTCTCATAAAACCAACCACGATGGCTTTGTAGTCCATGGTTATAGATAATGACATGTCCATTATCATTGCCATCATCAGGCGTCCACTTGGTGTAGGCAATGGCGTAGCGGTGAGAAAAATTACGAACTTTAACTGAATCGGTATCTAATTGATAGAAGGTTTTGTTGACTCCGGTTATTAGATCGTGAGCAAAAGTGTTCTCAGCACAGATTGCATTAGTGGTAGAGGCATAGGTAATTAAGACTAACAATAAAACAAGAGAGAGGTTTTTTATTAAGTTTGTAAGTGCCATAAATTCTCCACTTATACGATTAGTCTCTACTGTAGGGAGATCGTCTCTACTACGGTTAGAGGCCTAATCATATTAATATCGTTAGTCAGAGGCACAGTTTTAAACTGCGCCTCGCGAATACCTTGATCAATTCTCCACTTCTTAAAACTTTGGAAGGAGTCAGAGGCCAAAACTTTTAACTCAATTGGAGGAAGGCGAAGAGACGCACGCTTGGCCTTATATTCGATATTAATGGAGCTTAAATTTTTCTCCACGGCCGCAATAAATTTTTTCTTTTCATCAATAGATAGATTATTGCGCTCAAATTCAGTGTATAACTCATATTTGGACTCTGCATATTTCGCCAATGCCATATAGTAGGCAGTATGCAGTTTAGTTTCCTCTTCACTGTTTTTGATGGCCATCATTAATTGCTGCTCATACAATTTTTCTCCAGTGATATTGGTAACCCCTTTGCCCTTTTGTACAAAAACAATTGCTGGAGTATTATTTTCAAAACTTTTCACTTCAATAATATCGTTGATGTGGTAGCGATAAAGGCCAGCACGAGAAGTGAAAAATATATAGTAGCGTTTGCCTAAAGCTAGTTGGTCGCAAGTTAGGTAGGTGGGTTTGATAGAATCAATGTCATCAACATCAACAAATTCAAAGAAGTTTTCAGTGATGGTCAAAACGCCAGCGGAAGATTTAGAAGATAGAGGAACTGATCCTCTAAGTTCGGAGGCAAGATATCCAAGGTCTTTGATCGTGACGTCGCCATACCAGTCCTTGATAGATTTTAAAAAAGTGCTAGAATTTCCACCCGTCCAGCATGCAATGGTACAAAGCGCTGGCCAGTAATGCTTAGGGCGAAGTTTTTTCTCAGGATCATTTTCGATGATCCTTCGAAGGTTTTGGGCCTTTTGCGGCTTGGCACTAATTTTATTTTCCACAATTTTGCGGATTTCGTCGCTAATTTTTAGATTAGGATTAAGAGTTCCATGTTGGATATCATGTAAAAGTTTATCTTTTAGCTCATTACCTTTATTGGCCAAAAGAGTGAGGGTTGAGGGGTTGGCGGTAGAGATGAAGGAGACATTTTCTAACATCCCTAATAATATAATGCAGTAGTACTTTGAATCGTAGTCGTCGATGGTTAACACCTCATAAGGAAGTACATATTTTTTACGAATGGCCTTGCTCATACCCTGTAACATTTGGCCAGAAGTAGAGCCGTAAATGGTTCCATCTTCCGTTCTTCCTTCTTCTGCAGGTGAAGTAATGGCCAAAATTTTTCCATCAAAGGATTGAGGCCGCTCTTTGGAGACGGTATAGGCCCAAAGACGAGAAACTGCTTGATGAGAGGTTTTTTTTGCGCGCAATGTGATAGGAATAAACTTGGGTTTGCCGGTGGTTCCGCTAGTGGTGGCATAAGATATCGGGCGGCCTTTTACAATTACGTCGGCCTCTCCCTGAAGATGTCTCTCAATATAGGGGGCCAAGCTTTCATAGGTTTGGATGGGAACAAGTTTTTGAAAATCTTCGATACTTTTAATAGAGGAAAATTCGTGATCTTTGCCAAAAACAGTATCACGATTTTCTGCGATGATGGAAAGTAAAGTCGCTTCTTGAGTCTCTCTAGAATGTTTCGTTTTAAATTGAAATCTAGTTTCTAATCTGGTCCCGCTAACGCCAAGGCCTAATTTAAAAATCAAATCAGATGGCAAATTCTTTAGGTGCTCACCTAGCTGGCCATTTTTGCCGGAGATAAGTAAAAGCTTAACTTCTTTTGCCAATAATTTTAAAAGGGCAATTAAGATATCTTTGGAAGTTTTAATTTTATTAATTCTATTTAATTTTTTGAATGTATGCATAAAAACTCCTTAAAAAGGAAAATAGTCGGCCATGTTTATGGAGAATTTAGCTCCATTTATGACAAAATGCATCAATTAATGACGCGCTGTGAAATAATTATATTAAATATAAAACATTTTACAATTTTTATGCCCTTAACTTATCAAATTAATATTAAATTTGCCGAGAAGTCTACTATGGGACGAGTGGAGATAGAGGCATATTACCAACGTGTTGATCAGTTACATAAACTGAGTCAGCGCATTGCGCGGCATACTGAGCTAAAGCAGATCTTGCATGAAATTCTAATGGCCATGTTGGAATTAACTCATGCGGATGGAGGAACGCTTTACTCTCTGACTGGTGATGATCATATGCAGGTAGATTGTGGTGATATTTCAGAACCAGGCCCCTCTTATTTGCGGCATATGGCAACTTACGTTTCCATGATGGTGGAGAAAGAAGTAATTAAAAACGTCTATGAGGATAATCGTTTTGAGCGCAAAAGTTATGATAAAGTGGAAGATCACACAGAAAAAAATCCAGTCTCGCTAATTGCACTTCCGCTGGTAAATTCAGAACAGATTTGCATTGGAGTTATTCAGCTAGTTCGCAAGGGAGTTGAGGGTAAGAGTCGTCAGTTTGAAGATGATGAAATTCATCTGGCCAATATGTTGGCCGGACAAAGTTCAATGACTTTGTATAATGCGGTTTTGCGAGCAGATTTAGATAAACTTTTTGAATCTTTTGTTCGTGTTATTGCTGCTGCTGTTGACGATAAGTCCCAGTACACCGGTGGGCACTGTAAACGAGTTCCACAATTGGCGCTGATGATTGCAGATGCGGCCGCAAAAGAGAGTAGCGGGCCACTTAAATATTTTTCTATGAACCCTGAGCAGCGACGAGAGATGAAGTTGGCCGCCTTGCTTCATGATTGTGGAAAAATTACCACGCCGGTGCATATTATTGATAAGGCCACAAAGTTAGAGGCCATTTTTGATCGGATCAATGTTGTGGATTTGCGTTTTGAGATGTTGGCGCGCGATGAAAAAATTAGGCTACTAGAGCAGAAGGTGAAGGATTTGGAAAATGGTTGTTTTGATGAAGAAAAATATATTTGGAATGAAAAAAAGTATCAATTGTTGCTTCGACGGTTTGGGGAAGAAAAGAGTTTTTTGCGTTTTGCTAATACTGGTAGCGAATTTATGCGGCCAGAAGATCAAGAGCGAGTGCGTGAATTGGCCAAACGAACATGGAGAGATCTCGATGATAAAGTAGTACCACTTTTAAGTGATGATGAAGTGAAAAATTTGACGGTTGGCCGCGGAACGCTAACTGATGATGAGCGAAAGATAATTAATCATCACAGCGAGATGACAATAAAGATGTTAAAGGAGTTGCATTTGCCTAAGGATTTGATGCGGATTCCCGAAATTGCCGGCGGGCACCATGAGAAAATGGATGGAACAGGTTATCCCAATGGATTAACTCGTGAGGACATGTCTTGGGAGGCCAGAATGATGGGGATTGCTGATATTTTTGAGGCCTTGACTGCCCCAGATCGGCCATATAAGAAAGGGAAGACACTTTCTGAGGCACTGCGTATTTTGGGTTTTATGCGTAAAGATAATCATATAGATGAGGATATCTTTGATCTATTTATAGATCAAAAGATCTACATGCAATATGCCCAGTCATATATGAATCCAGATCAGATAGATGTCGTTGATGAGAGTAAAATACCTGGTTATGTCTTACCAGAAGATCGTATTCCGGCCATTCCGGCAGGGGCAAGAATTTCATTTACAAAGAAGAAAGTTGCTTGATAGTTTTCTTGAATGAAAATGAAAATGAAAATGAAAATGAAAATCAAGAAAGTGGCGTATTATCTCGCAATTATCATTTCAGTTTTTTTACAGTGGCCGCTGACGGCCATGACATTTGATGATGACATCGACCGTTCTAAACCGCTAGCAGAATATCATCCCAGTAAAGGAGAGGGGGATAGTCAAGGAAAGCGTTTTAATAATTTGGAACTATACCTGCAAAACTTTACGGCCAAATATTTAGAGTTAGAAAAGAGTGTTACTGATTTAAAAAATGAGACACTTCTTAAATTAAAAGAAGATTTGGTAGAAAAAGAAAAATCCATTACGAGCTTGAAATTGGAAATAGATAATTTAAAGCTAGAGATAAAAAATTTACGGGATATAGTTGAGAGTATGGCCAAAGCTGACAACAAAAATTCCTCACAAAGTAGCGGAAGTGGAAATGAATAGTTCCACAGCAGAGAGGCCTTTGCGTATTCCACCCTGGATTCGCTCTAAGATACCAGGTGGCGAAAATTTTACAGAGATCAAAAAATATTTAACGGAAAATAAATTGCACACGGTCTGCCAAGAGGCAAGTTGTCCTAATTTGGGCAAGTGTTGGCAAGAGCGCACGGCCACGGCCATGATTTTAGGGGACACGTGTACGCGAGGCTGTCGTTTTTGTAATGTTAAAACAGGAAATCCAAAAGGGGTTATTGATCAGAATGAAATTGCCTCGACGGTAGCATTGGCCTCTCGCTTGGCGTTGCGATACATTGTAGTTACCAGCGTAGATCGTGATGATTTACAAGATGGTGGGGCGGCGCATTTTGCTAAAGTGGTGCAGGCCTTGAAAGAGTCGGATGACAAACTTTTGGTGGAAGTGCTAATCCCGGACTTTAAGGGCGAAGAGAGCTCTTTACATATCTTGGGCCGAAGTCAACCCTTTGTGATTGCCCACAACCTAGAAACAGTTCGCTCTCAGACTACCCGAGTACGCGATCGGCGGGCCAATTATGATCTCTCGCTTTCTGTCTTAAAATTTTTTAAAAGTAACTATCCACATATTGCTACCAAATCCTCCCTTATGGCCGGGTTGGGGGAGAGTTTTGAGGAGATTGTTGTGGCCATGCAAGATTTGGCCAATGTGGGAGTAGATATTGTGACGTTAGGGCAATATTTAAGGCCATCACGTTCCCATTTATCTGTGGCCAAATATTACACGCCGGAGGAGTTTGCTCGTCTAGAAAGGGCCGCTTATGATTTAGGGTTTTCTTTTGTGGCCGCGGGGCCCATGGTAAGAAGTTCTTATCGGGCCCACGAATATGTCGATGCATTAGCAGTAAAAAATGGAAGCAAGTAAAAAATTTATTTTGAAATTGGCCGATACTTACCACTGCCAGATAATTGAAGGAAACGATACTTTTTTTATTATTAAATGGAGCTGGGACTACCAACAGGCCTTGGCCTTTCAATTGGAGATGGTGCAGTTGGTAAGAATCAATAGAGAGATCAAGATCTTTATTCTCTGCAGTCATCCGCACTGCTTTACCATGGGAAGAGGATTACAGAAAGGCAAAGAGGTGCAGCAGGCAGGATTGATTGATTTTGACTGGGCGCAGGCCAGCAAGCTTTGTTATCCTACTCATCAAATTAAACGAGGAGGAGGTATAACCTTTCACTATCCAGGACAGCTTATAATTTATCCGATTGTCAATTTAGGCCATGGAGAGTTTAGTGTAAAAAGTTTAATTAATTTTTTGGCGCAAATAGTTGAAGAGGTGTTGTTTAAGCGCGGGGGCGGCCCGCTGTCTCACGATAGGCCACTTTTGGGAATTTGGCATAAGGATAAAAAATTAGCTTCAATCGGATTTGCTCTGGAACACTTCGTAACTTATCATGGATTGGCCTTGAATGTTTTATTTGATAACACTATTTTTGCTGAACTTGCCAAGATAAATCCCTGTGGATTAGGAGTAGATCGCTATTCAACGGTAGAGGAAAGTTTTGGAAATTTGGTGGCCTTTAGTTCAAATAAGGAAAAGCTTATCCCCATTCTGGGCGATGAAATTATCGCCCAGATTAGAGAAAGGATAAGCTAAAAGTTATCGCTCCATGATGGGAACAATATTTCGCTGTTTTTCACCAGTATAAATTTGACGAGGCCGTGCTATTTTACTTTCAGGATCTTCAATCATCTCTTTCCACTGAGCAATCCAACCAGGTAGTCTTCCTAGTGAGAATAAAACTGTGAACATATTAACTGGAAAGCCCATGGCCTTATAGATAATACCGGAATAGAAATCAACATTTGGATATAGTTTCTTCTCAATGAAGTAGCTATCTTTAAGTGCGATCTCTTCGAGTTTTTTAGCAATATCTAGAAGTGGATCATGGATTCCCATCTTGTTTAAGATGATATCGCAAGAGCGTTTGATGATGGTGGCCCGAGGATCAAAGTTTTTGTAAACCCGATGGCCAAAGCCCATCAATTTAAAAGAGTCATTTTTATCCTTAGCACGGGCCACATATTTTGTTACGTCGCCTCCATTAACATGAATTTCTTCAAGCATCTCTAGCACCGCTTGATTGGCACCGCCATGTAGTGGCCCCCACAGTGCATTGATTCCTCCGGCAACAGCGGCAAAAAGATTTGCTTGGCTGCTTCCAATGACTTTAACGGCAGAGGTGGAACAGTTTTGTTCATGGTCTGCGTGGATAATTAGTAGTTGATTTAAGGCCCGTTCCATATCGGGATCAACTTTATATTCGTCAGTTGGGCAGGAGTACATCATGTTTAAAAAGTTTCCGCAGTAGCCTAATTTATTTTTAGGATAGATAAAAGGCTGGCCCATGGATTTTTTATAAGCATAGGCGGCAAAGGTCGGCATTTTTGCTAATAGGCGGATGGTTGCGATATGTGCTTGTTTTTGGTCATTGGGGTTGAGGCAGTCATCATAAAATGCGGCAAGTCCGCTGATGGCCGAGGCCAAAATGCCCATGGGGTGAGCGGAGCGTGGCCATACATCGAAATAGTGCTTGTAGTCTTCGTTGATCATGGTGTGCTCTTTAATATTTTTTTCAAAAGCATCCAGTTGGGTTTTTGTTGGCAGAGCTTTATTGATAAGTAGATAGGCCACTTCTAGAAAAGATGCTTTCTCACAAAGCTCATCAATATTATATCCGCGATAGCGCAATATTCCTTTCTCTCCATCTAGAAAAGTGATTGAACTTTTGGTAGAGCCAGTATTTCCGTAGCCATTATCATAGGTGATGTAACCGGACTGGTTGCGCAAGGAGCTGATGTCAACGGCCTTTTCGCCCTCAGATCCTTCAAAAGTTGGTAGTTCGTAAGTTTTTCCCTCTAATTCGATTTTGGCCTTTTTGCCACTCATAAATGCTCCTTATAATTGTTAGTTATTTGGGGTTTGTTAATATATAATTCCTTCTTATTTATTGTTATATTTTGCCTGTAAATTTCTATCTAGTGCATCTAGAAATTTTTCTGTTGTTAGATAGTGTGAATCATTTAGTTTATTTCCATGAATACATAGTGCCAAGTCCTTGGTCATTTGTCCGGACTCAACTGTTTCTATGCAGACATGCTCTAGTGTATCGGCAAATTTTATTAATTCTTGGTTGTTGTCTAGTTTTCCTCGGAATGCTAATCCGCGAGTCCAGGCAAAGATAGAGGCGATAGGATTTGTGGAGGTGGACTTACCTTTTTGATGATCACGATAATGTCTGGTGACGGTTCCGTGAGCAGCTTCGGCCTCAATGGTTTTCCCGTCTGGTGTCATAAGGACGGAGGTCATAAGTCCTAATGAACCATAACCTTGCGCTACGGTGTCTGACTGCACGTCGCCATCATAATTTTTACAGGCCCAAACGTATTCGCCATTCCACTTTAGACATTGAGCAACCATGTCGTCAATTAAGCGATGTTCATAGGTGATTTTTTTTGAGCTAAATTTTGATTTGTACTCTTGTTCGTAAATTTCCTGAAAAATATCTTTGAAGCGGCCATCGTACTGCTTAAGGATAGTATTTTTAGTAGAAAGATATAGCGGCCATCCTTTACTTAAGGCCATATTAAAGCAGCTGCGGGCAAAACCGGCGATTGATTCATCGGTATTGAACATGGCCAAGGCAACTCCATCGCCCTTATAGTTATTTACTTCATGAGTTTGTGGAGCGCCACCTTCTGGGGTAAAAGTTATCGTAAGTTTTCCTTTTCCCTTAGTTACAAAGTCGGTGGCCTTGTATTGATCTCCGTGCGCGTGACGGCCAATGCAGACAGGTTTTGTCCAGCCAGGAACTAGGCGGGGAACATTTTTGCAGATAATTGGTTCTCTAAAAACGGTACCATCTAAAATATTTCGGATGGTACCATTGGGTGATTTCCACATTTTTTTGAGGTTGAATTCTTTTACTCGCTCTTCGTCGGGGGTGATCGTGGCGCACTTAATTCCTACGTTATATTTTTTTATGGCCTCGGCCGCTTCAACCGTTACTTTATCTTCGGTCTTGTCACGATTTTCAATGCCAAGATCGTAATATTTTATGTCAATATCGAGGTATGGGTGAATAAGTTTGTCTTTGATAAATTTCCAGATAATTCTGGTCATTTCATCGCCATCAAGTTCTACTACCGGGTTTGCTACTTTGATTTTTTTCATCTGCGCCTTCCTCATGGTTATATATCGGGTTGAAGTTTATAAATTACCTATAATTTACTTATATAAATTGCTTTGGAGTTGCACTTTGCTACAGTTAAATTACAGAAGAGTAGAACATAATAATATGATGCTCATGCTGAGGCAAGAAGAGATTTATCTCTTTAATATTTTCTGATGATTTGATGATTGACGGGAGTACTCCGAGTGGTTATCCTTTTTATATCTAGATAATGTTTAGCAGTGCCTAGTGCGATGTTCAGAGGGAGTTTTATGGTAGCATTAACAGAATTAGAAGGATTAACGTTGGATGATTTGATGAATCTTCACGAGCCTGAACGGGTTCTTTCTGCCTTAAAAACGTTGATTGCCAAGCACCCTGAAAGTACTAGTTTGCACCAATTTTTAAGTCGCATTAACTTTTTGCGTGGAAACACCATGGTGGCGGCAGAGGGCTTTCGCTTAGTAACGGCCATCGATGGCCAAAATGCGATGGCCTTCTATGAACTGGGGATTTGTGAGTTTTATAAGGCCAATTTTGAAGCGGCCAAGGTTGCTTTTGAAAGGGTTATTGCGCTTGAACCTAATATGAAAATGGCACATTATTGGTTAGGAAAGTGCCATAAATTCGAATTTGAACACGGGAAAGTTATTGCCATATATTCGGAACTTTTACGAGAATCGCCAGAGTGGTCGATCGTGGCCTGTGAGCTGGGACTATCCTACGAGGAAATTGGGGATACGGAAAATGCAATCAAGTGCTTCGAGCATGTGCTGAAGTTGACCAAAAGAAATGCCGTCGCCTACTACCATTTAGGCAAGATGTATCAAAAAAATGGAAATCTTATTAAGGCAATAGAGACATATCGGGCAGGGTTAAAACTTTATCCAAAATCAGAGTTGCTGACACAATGTTTAGATTACGTTACCAGCATTGATATGCCGTAAAAATAGTAGAAACAGTGAAGGAGTTGATGATATGGGGAGTAAGCGAAAAATAGCAATTGTAGATGATGATCTAGATCAAATAGAGGCATTAAAGATATCCTTAGAGTCTTCTGGTATGGAGGTGGTCTCCTCCAGTTCAGAAAATGAGGCCATAGAAATGATCGCAAAAGAGATGCCTCACCTGGTAATTTTAGATGTAATGTTTCCAGAAAATCCGACGACTGGCTTTGAATTATGCCGCGCCATCAAAGAAGATTTACGAATTAAGCATATTCCGGTGATAATTCTTTCGGCCATTAACGAGAAATTTAATATGGCCTTTACCTCAGCAATTAACTCAGTAAGTGGAAAAGGGTCAATTCCGGCAGATTTTTTCATGGAAAAGCCTATTCGCCCAAGTATACTACTGGCCAAGATAAATGAGCTGGTAAAGTAAACTAATGGCCACTTTTACCATGCGCAAAAGTGATTTTTTGCAGATTAGGCTCTACTGGTTGATTCAGTTGCGCTGGATAGTTTTTTTAATTCTTTCGCTGCTGGCCACTTTACAGCATTTTCAACTTTTACGTTTTTTTATTGGTGGTATTGTAACCATAAAAAGCGTTATTTTTATTTTGGGAGGAGCTAATTTATTTTTTTACCTGATATATCTTTTTTTTCATAATAAATATGATTCGCTAAGTAAAATTAGGGTCTATTTCTTTTTTGCCCAGGTTTTTGTCGACTATCTTTGTGTCACAATGTTGATAGATAAATATGGAATGATTCCTATCAATCTGGCAGTGCTCTATTTGCCTCATGTTATTATTACTTCAATTGTTTTTGAAAAGTTTCGGCCAGGCCTTCTAGTTATGTTGGCCAGTTTAATTATAATTTTTATCATGACACTACAGCAGTCAAGGTTAATAGATGAGGCCTTTACTTCCTATTTGGAGCTGGGATTTAATTTAAGTGGAAGTTTGGCATTACTGCTTTTTAATATTTCACTTTTTGTTTTTATTTTTTATCTAGTTAGTCTGTTAGTCAAATTTATTGCACAAAATAAGCGGGAGCTTTTAGAGAAAAATCAGCAATTGATGAATTTAGATGCAGAAAAGCAAAAATATACGTTGCGTGCTACGCATGAGCTGAAGGCCCCATTTTCGGCCATTCAGAGCTATATTGGGGTTATTCTAGAAGGCCATGTGGGAGAGATTAATCCGAAAGTTCGAGAGATTATGGGGAAAATTGATCTGCGTTGTAGCTCTCTAACTAAGATGATTCAAAATATTATTCAACTTTCTAATCTAAAAACCTCGGTGTTTAAAGAAGGAGAATTTGTTAATACGGAGGTGATAAAGGTACTACGCTCTAAAATAGAGCAGCATAGTAGTTATGCCACAAGCAAACAAATTCGTATCGAGTTAGAGGTTAAGAGCGAAGGCGAAGGCGCTCTGAGTATAAAAGTTATTCCCAATCTTTTTGAAATTCTTTTTGATAATTTGATTATCAATGCAATCCATTACTCCAAAGAAAATAGTAAAATTCGGGTAGTTATTTCTCGCGGAAAAATTGTAAGTAGTGGCCCACATTTAGAAAGAGAGGCAATGGTTTATGAAGTTATTGATCAAGGGATTGGGATTGCGGCCAAAAATATAGACAAAATTTTTAATGAACACTTCCGCTGCAATGATGCGGCGGCCATTAATCCCAGCGGAAATGGGATGGGCCTTCCTATCGTGAAAGAGATCGTGCGTCTTCATTTTGGAGAGATCAAAGTAGAAAGTGAAGTAGGAGTTGGAAGTCGTTTTATTGTTACTTTACCTACAGATATTCGCTAATCATCAGTTATAAGCAGAACTTAAAGATCACGATATTTAATATCTTCTAGGCCATTTTGGTTTTGTTGTGACTGTTCAATGACTGTGCGAAAAATATTGCGAATGATATTTTTCAATTCACTTTCATCTTTTTTGGAAAAGCTCTTTAATTTTTCTAAGCAAAGATCAAAAAGTGCGCGTCGGGCGTTACCAAAAGAAGAGGTGTCGCGCCGCTCTTCTGTTATAACAATCAGTGTAGATCCGCAGATGCAGTTGCGATATTCTTGCACACTATTTTTAGCAAAAACGGTACCAGTCCTTCCTTTAATGGGATTAGTGGCCTTTAAATACTCATTTCTGGTCTGATAAACTCGGCCGCAAGTGTTACATTTTTTGGGAAATTTAAGATCATAGAGTTTTATCAACTTATTTCCGATGGATTCGGTGAATTGAGAGAGCTGTTCTACGGCCGTAATTTCTTCATTTAATTCTAAGGCCTCTTTCAGATAAGAGATAATGCTCTTAGTATTTTGTGAAGTATTTGGTTCTGTGGGTTTTGTCATATCGTGAGGCATCCTATTTACTGGTTAAAGTGAATACTCCATCCCAATCTGGAGGAGGAGGCGTTTGTTTAAATTGATCACATCGTTCGATGTAGATGGTCGAAGGATTATCCTTGGCCACAAGTTCCGGATAACGACGATGTTCGCACTCTAGCGATTTTTTAAAAAAATCTAAGGCCTTGTCCCACTTTTGTTGCTTATATTCGGCCAGGCCATTTTCAAAAAAGGCCTTAAGATTTTTTAAATTATCATCAACTTCTCCTTTCATTCCTAGTAATTCATAAGTGGTAACTGGTAGAGTTTTTCCCACTACCCGAATAGTATCAAGCTGACGAAATTCAAAATTATCCCCCGTTAGTTTTACCGTATCTTGGGCAATTTGGGTAAAAACCCCATATTGCTTGGCAGAGGCCTCTAGCCTGGCACTGAGGTTAACGGCGTCGCCCATCATGGTGTAGTTCATTCGTTTTTTTGAGCCCATATTGCCAGTAACTATTTCTCCCGAGTTGATACCAATGCGCATACGCATATTGTGCACAATCGCTGGCCACTTATCTCCCTCCTTTGTCCATTTGTTACGCAGTTCGCCTAAGCGTACTTGCATTTTGTGCGCAACTCGACAAGCGCGCACGGCATGATCTTCCATTGGCATAGGGGCGCCAAAAAAAGCGATGATGGCATCGCCTTCATATTTATCCAGCGTACCTCCTTCGGCCAAAAGAATATCGGTCATATCGGTAAGATATTCATTAAGTAACTCGACAAGGCGAGGAGCAGATAGCTTTTCTGAAAAAGAAGAAAAGCCTTGGATGTCAGTAAAATAGGCAGTTCGCAAACCTACGTCGCCGCCCAATTTGGGAGGTTCTCCGGATTGATGCATTTGATCAATAAGTTCTGGAGAGATGTAGTTACTGAAGGCCGCTTTTAAAAAACGCTTCTCTTTTCCTTCGGTCATCATGACGAAAATAAGTGATAGTACATAGGGCAAAAGAAGTAGTGCCAGGAGCGGGGTAATTATGGGATACCAAGTATAATCATTTTTAAAAACAAAAGTTGCAAAGTAGAGGTATCCAGCAGAGATTAAAGGGAAGCTGATATTTTGAACAAAGGGATTTGCCCCGCCAATAGTAAATAAAGTGACAATGATAGAGGCCAGCAAAAAGTAGGGCAAAATAGAGGTTAGTTCGATCTGGTTAATGAATGATTCATTCAAAATATTATCGATGATGGAAGCATGAAGATAGACACCAGGGAGTTGGCCTAAGGCCGTTGCTTTCAAATCTTCGATTCCTACCGCACTTCCGGCCAAGAAAACAATTTTATCCTTAAACTCTTCTGGCGTGACAATCATTCCCTCCATATTGCCTTGGTTTATGCTTTGAATGGTGGCCAGCAGCCCACCAGCGGAGATGGTCGTGAAATTCTTTTTCATATTGATGTAATATTGGCCATTGTTGTTGAGCTGAATCGGGAGATTTTCTAAAAAGAGAGTGCGAGGTGAGAGTTTGATATTTTTTATATCCAATTTATCTATTATGGGTGCCATAGAGAGCGTTGGATAAAACTTTCCTTGGTAGGAGCGAAGAAGTTTTGTTTGGCGAAAGATGCCATCTTGATCAGGGGCAAATTCTACCACGCCTGCTCCAAAACTGGCCTGATATAACTCGGGAATGGGAAGATAGTAGTTGTTGTAATTATCATTGGGCGTATAGTTATCGAGCTGAACTTTGAGAGAGAACTTATCAATAAAATCGGAAGGGAGTGGTTGGTTAAGAAGCAGATCTTTTTTATACTCATCTTGGGTATCGTGAATTAATTGATAGGCATGATAAACTTTTCCATTGACGGAAGAAGAGACAAGATTGATATCATCTTCGCCTAGTTCCTCTTGTTCATTGCGCGCAATCTGTGGTTCAGAAAAGAGAATATCAAAAACAATTTGGCGTGCCCCGGCCGCATTTAAAAATTCGACTACTTGCGACCAGATGGTACGAGGCCAGGGCCAGCGGCCAAGTAATTTTTTTGCGGAATAGAGACTGGCCTCATCCACCAGGACTAGTACAACATCTTTGCTGGCAATCTTATTCTTGTTGGCCAACTCTAGGCGAATATCAAAAGTCTTATTTTCCAAAAAATCGACAAACTTGCTCTGATTAACTAAGAGTGCCATCGCATTTGCCAAAAGTACAAATAGTGCGGCCCAGATAATTTTTTTTCTATTCAAATGAAACATAAGATTGTCCAGATAAAAAACAGGGGGAAGAGATAATCATGTTAATGTTAAAAACCATAGTCGGCGGACATGACCACCGAAATAGAGGTTTTTTCTATGTCGCGGATAAGGCCGCCAGTGTCGTATGGCTGAGTCTCTCCCGCTCCCATAGAATAAATAAGGCCTAATGTAACCGATGATTCTTTTGAATAGTTGGTGTAACCAACTGTCGCACCATACATATCTATGTGAGTGAGGGATTCTGTAATCCCTTCTTCTGGGGAAAGTTGGTTGCTATTGTTGGTGTATAATCCTAAGCGTAGAGAGTTACTTTGATTTAGGTAATGCTCAGTTCCGAAGGATAAGTTCCAGGTGTCAACATTACTCGGATTATTGCTTATATAATATTCAAAATCACAGGCAAAGAGGGTTGTTGTTGATTGAAAAAAGGCAAATCCCACTTTAAATTCGTAGGGGAATTCGCGTTTTACGGTAGAGGTTCCTTTTAGAAAAATATTGTTAGTCGCCCCAGTCTGTTCTGTATCAGTTTGCACGATGGTGGAGCTATTGATTAGCACGGTATTGGCGGCAGTCACGCCAACAGCAAACTGGCCATATTGCCAGAGCAGTCCCAGCTTCCCATTGATGCCATTTTCTTTGGTGGTGGTGGTACTGTAACCCATATAGTCAGTGTTATTGTTGTATTCAACCTGCTGATGAAAGGTCGAAATGTAGGAACGATGCAGATATCCCAGTGAGATACCGTAGGTTAAATTTCCTACTATCATTCCGGGAAAAATGGGCATGGAGTGGCCAAGAGAAATTAAATCGGTTACATCTTCAGTATGTAAATTCATAGTGTAATCAGAGATGCTCTGAGTTGGGTCGTAGTAAGTTTGATCTTGGTGCTCTACTGCGGCATCTGGAATTGCGTAGGAGATGGCCAGAGTATGGTTGCCTAGTTTTTTAATGACGCCAAAAAAATTGGCCAAAAAATTGCTGCTGGTGCGTTCCCAATTTTCTACCCCAATAGTTTCCTTATAGGTTGTTTCTGCGTTATGAAAAATCTTAGCACTGCCAGAAATACTGTCGCTGGGGGCCATGGCCATGCCTGCGGGGTTATAGATTAGCCCAGCGGCATCGTCACTTACGGCCGTGTAGGCACCACCCATAGTGGAAGCGCGGCCGCCAATCAAAATGTCTCGGTAGTGAGTTGTATCGGCAAGAGAGTAGGAGCTAACAGTAATAGCAGCAGTGGTAAGTAGTAGAAAGAAGAATTGATTAGAGTGTGACATATTTTGAAAACCTCGGTTGGTTAGTATTGCCATTTAACTGGTGTAGGCCATTTTGTGTCATGATTAGCTTAATGCGCTCAAGTCGACTATCCATTGAAGGATGAGTCTTATTCATAACCTGATCTTTATGTTGTTCATTAGATCTTTTAACCTCTTCTAAAAAATCATAATAACTTCTTACGTTGTAACCTAAGGCCGTGAGCATTTCAAGGCCAATAGCATCGGCCTCATATTCATCTTCGCGTTTGAGGCCATCAGTAAATAACAGATCCATTCCCTGATTTAGCATAGTGAAAAAAGCGGTGGAGCCGCCACCCACTACGGCCGCTATGTTGCTATTGAGAGAATCATCTTTGGCCTTGATATTAAGTTGTTTTACAATGTGTCGCTGATTTACATGGGTGATTTCGTGGGCCAAAACTCCTGCTAATTGGCCTTCATTTTTCATTAACTTTAATGCCCCCTTGGAAACAAAAATATATCCCCCTGGACAGGCATAGGCGTTGACATCATCGCTATCAAGTATCGCAAAATGATAACGTAACTCTGGCCGGCCTACTTGTGAAACAAGAAGTGAACCAATGGTGTTCACATAGGAGTTCATTTTTTTGTTGGCCAAAATAGTAGTCTTTCCTAATATTCCGGCCGCCAGTTTTTTTCCAAAATCTATTTCTGCCTGTACATCATCTTGAGTATATCCACCATCATTAAGCTGATGAAGCCGTTTGCGGGCATCTTCGTTGACAGTGTCAGTAGTGGTAGTGGCGCCAATTGCTGGAAGGAGAAAAGTAATAATCATTGAGGCCATAATAATTAATTTTTTCATAACTACATTGCTCCCAAAAGCCTTAAAGCTTTTTGTGGTGATACGTAAAATGATTCCATCTTTTTTAAGGCCGCGAAGTCGGCCTTAAGATTTGCTTTATCAAAATCGGCCTTGCTCTCATTTAGTCCTCGTGCCGAACCCGCACTGGTAAAATTAGAGGCCCGTTTTCTGGCATTAGAGGAGATATCTACTTTTTTATCCATTAAGCTCTCTTGAGCGGCAGGAGGAGAAGCAGAGAGAGTAAGCTTGGGAACCCAGCCTGTTCCTTGCGGGGTTACAATTTTTGCCCAAAATCCTTGTTCTGTTTCTTGTGTGACGGCCGCCCCACGTTCCAACTTATTAACTACCGTGGAGCCATTTTTGGGTTCTGCCAAAAGCGAAACAGATAATCCTTTTACATAGCGAGGGCCAGATTGTGCGCTGGCGTACTGGTAGATCAGAAACGTAGACAATAAAAAAAATAAAACAAGAGTATTTTTCATAGAAGATTCCTTGTTGTTTGGTGAGTTATCTAATTTTCTAACTTGAGTTTAACCCGTTTTATCTTTATGGGAAATTTCTTTTTCGTAAAATATTTGGTTAACCCGAGCGGCCTGGTCGGGTTTTAGATTTTAATAGACTCATAATTTTTAGAGAGCTATCTTAGGGCCTTTCTTTTTATAGGCAAAGGAGTCGTTACATGGCCATTGAAGTTTATATTTCTCAGGTACAAATAGAAAAGAAAGTAAAAGAGTTAGCAGCGCAAATTAATGCCGATTATCATGGCAAAGAAGTTGTTTTGGTAGGTGTTCTTACTGGATCATTTATTTTTTGTGCAGATCTAGTTCGTTATCTTACCATAAAAAACAGTATTGAATTCATCTCCGCTTCTTCATATGAAGGGGCCACTACCACTAGTTCCGGTAATGTTAAGATAAACTTGGATTTGAAAAGAGATATTGCCGGAAAACACATAATACTTATTGAAGATATTGTGGATACCGGACTTACCATAACTCAACTTACCAAAATGTTAAAATCTAGAAACCCAGCATCCATGAAATTGGCCTCGCTCCTCTTTAAAAAAGTGCGGGTGGAGCATCCGTTAACGATTGATTATTTAGGTTTTGAGATTGAAGACAAATTTGTGATTGGCTATGGATTGGATTATGACGGTTACTACCGAGAGTTGCCCTACATTGGTGTATACAAAGCATAGTTTTTTTTAGATATAGATAGTAGGGAATCGGAAAGCGTAATTAATGAATTGATGAGGGAGGATGTAATGGGCCAAAAAGCAATTACCTATGATGATGTTCTTTTAGTTCCGGCGTACAATCACTATGAGTCAAGAAGGATAGTGGATATTAGCAGTGGAGATCAAGCTGGAAAGTTAAAACTAGACTTGCCCGTCATGACCTCAAATATGGACACTATTACTGAGCATGCTATGGCAAATTATATTGGTGGTAAGGGAGGTATTGGAGTATTGCATCGATTTATGTCCATTGAAGACAATGTAAAAGAGTTTAAAAAGTGTCAGCATAAAACTTTTGTATCAATTGGCTGTTCGGAAAAAGATCTAGAGCGAGTAGAAGCATTGCGAGATGCCGGGGCATTATATTTTTGTATTGATGTGGCGCATGCGCATGCCAAATATGTTGGAAGAACAATGAAGAGCATGCGCGAGATGTTGGGTAAAGATGCCTGTATTATGAGCGGTAATGTTGCCACCTATGCAGGAGCTGATTATCTGGCATCATGCGGTGCAGATATAATCAAGGTCGGAATTGGTGGCGGTTCGGTTTGTACTACTAGAATAAAAACTGGCTTTGGAGTTCCGAATTTAACGGCCATTCAAGATTGTGCCCGTGTTGGCCGCTCGATTATTGCGGATGGAGGTATTCGTACTTCTGGTGACATTGTTAAGGCCTTGGCCTTTGGTGCGGACTTTGTAATGATTGGTAGCATGTTGGCCGGAACGGCGCCAACTCCCGGAGACGTTATTGTTAGAAAGGATGCAAATGGCAAAGAACGCAAAGTAAAACTATATCGAGGTATGGCCAGTCGAGAAGTTGCCGATGATTATTTGGGAGGATTGACCGAGTGGAAGACGGCCGAAGGGGTGGCCACGGAGGTAGCATACTCTGAGGAACAAGATGCTATTATCGCCGATATTATTGGTGGACTACGTTCTGGCCTAACTTATGCGGGATCGGCCACTATTCGCGAATTACAAAGAAAGCTCAATTATATTGAAGTAACTCCTGCCGGCAGAGTGGAGAGTTTACCTCATCGGACGCTGTAGTTTATTTTTTCATAGTTCTTGGAGAAGTGACGCATTCATATAGATCAGAGTCTATTTTATTACCTGATAAGGTGGAGATAAACAGGCCATCTGCACAGATGGCACAAAAATCACTCATGATGATACATTTGCCCAGTTTGGCAGAAATGGCAGGCATTATTTTTTGGGGTTGTGGGGCCGGGCCGGCAAAACCCTGCGCGCATTCGTAATCAGTTATCGTTAGCTCTGGCGATTTGGCGTCGGCCGCGGGGTGTTTTTTGCCATCGGTACAGATGGCACATTTTTTGGACAGCTCAACGCATTTAAATGCAGGGGGGCGATTTAGATTATCCTCTTGGGCAAAGGCCCAAAAGGTTAGGCCGGCAAACAGAACTATTTGCATAAGTACGCTTAATAAATCTTTCATCTTTTCGTCCCTTCTTTTGATTTTTCCTCTGTTTGCTTAGTATCACCCCCCTCTTTTTTTAGAGTATCAGAAACTTTTTTCTCGTTATCGTTGATATCAGGACATGTTATCTGCACCATTTTATTTTGCATCTTGATTATATTATTTAAATTTAATTTAAAGCTATGGAGATACCCATCTTTGTCGCCAATAATTACGGAACCATCTTTTTCATCCAAGGTGGGAGTCGTTAGGCGGGTAAGTTTGCCTAATTTATTTTTAATTTCACCAACAAGATTACCATCTAAATCAAAAAAACGCATAACACCATCATCTGAGGCCAATGCAAAAATGTTATCGTTAATCATTACGGGAGTGGAAGTGGTGGATGCATCAGTATTGTAGCGTGCATGAAGTGATCCGTCATAGTTGAAAATATAAATTATTCCGGCCATATCCGCGACAATAACTTTTTTGTTTTTTGAGGCAAGTGTCGGGGAAGCATAAATACGATTGCTAGTTTTAAAAGGAGAGGCAATTGATTTTCCATCAAAATTAAAAAAAAGAACATGATGCTCAGTGGATTCTTCTCCATCCCCCGCTACGATTAGATTGGCATCTTCGTCAATGGCCGGGGTAGCTATGACGTCATATGTGCTGAGAGACGTGGGCGATATAGATATAGCGAATGGATCTTTTTCTGTTGGTAGTACACTAATTACTCCACTACCTCCGCAAACGATGGTGCCTTTTGCTCCGATAGCAATAGAAGAGGTTACAGAGGCAGGCAGAAGACGACTCATGTTAAGAGGAGGTTTATTTCTGACCGCAGCAGCAAGTTCAAGTGCATAATAAGGCGTTTCTACAGAAGGGAGAGGGCGCGAGGAAATAGACTGATGTCCTTGTACAGAGATGATTTCTCCACTGTCTCGAATAGAACTCATTCCGGTATTGGCCCCGAATAATATGGTTCCATTTGCATCCATGGAAGGAGACATCTCCATCCTAACAATTTTTCCTGTCGCTATTTTGGGATAGACCTCATTTCCCTTGTCATCGAAAAAATAGAGTGTCCCCTTTTCGGTTAGGGCCGTGACAACACCTTCATTGTCAACAAGGGGAGTGCCGTAGATCATGGAATCTAGCTTAACGACTTTGATTGGTTTGGTGTTATTGGAGGAAAAAAAATGTAGTTTATCTCCTGCTCCGACAACGATATTTCTGCTTTTTTTGACAATTGCTGGAGAGGTAGTTATCGCGTCTGGTGCTATTGTGGGAATATGAGGATTTTCGTTGGTTTCGCCGAGGATCGACCAGTCAACCGCGTATAGCGGAATTTTTCTTTCTTCAAAGCAGCGCCCATCAGCGTTCGTACCAGGAGCCGCAGATAGTTGACTTCCAGCTAAAAAAATAAGTGTTGCTAGTAAAAAAAATAGATATTTGTCCATGGAAAACCCCTCATGATAAAGCTAAGCGCATCCCTAAACATTTTACACCTACTAATGTTTTATGGGCAAGAGGTACTGTTTGCCGCGTCTTATTCTTTTAATTTTCTGGCCCTTGGCCTTCTTTTTTGTTTTGGTAAGAAATATTTGCCGTTTTCTCTTTACGCTTATCTAGAATGTAGCGACTAATAGTGCGATCTTTGAAATCTGTTACGGAGGTTTGGCCAAAAATTAAGCGCTTAACTCTAACGAAAAAACTAGGAACTGTCTGGGTGGTGTCCGTCTCTTCTTCTATTTCTTCTAAATTGGATTTGCAATGCTTGCAGACAACCGCCTGGGCCTTGATTTCCTCTGCGCAAAAGGGACACTTTTTAGTTGCCTCGTTCATCGTTTGTTAAAATCTTGCAAGCTGGCAAATTAGAAGGAAATTCCATAACCAAGCATCAATTGAACTCCCGACATGTTGGTTTCCAAATCTTTATTTTGATATTCTAATTCAGAGTTGTCAGTAACTTGTGTGAGATCATCGTTAAGTTTGGTTCCACTCATCGAGCTAACAATGTTTTGCTGAATGGGAAGAAAGCGCCATCCGGCCTCCAAAAAGATGGTATGAGAGTCAAAGAAAATTTCGAAACCAACTCCGCCAGCATATCCTAAATTAGAACCCGAGGCCTTTACTTGAAAATCATCTTCCTTGATCAGTGTGTCAAGAGATCCCCATAATACTCCCATTTGAAAGAAGACGCGCATGAAATCTGATTCCATCGGATACAACTTTAAATATCCCGCAAAGTTCATTCCGTTGGTAGAGTATTCATATCCGTCTCCCTCTTCGCTTTGCATAAAATAGGAAGGGCGAATTTGAAAGCCGATTATAGAAGAGGGGATACGAAGTTGGATGATTCCATTGATTTCTAGGGCGCTGTCTAGATCGCTAACACTAAGTCCTCCCTCCCGCGTGTTGGCATCGGCGCGCAGTTTATTAACGTCTTTTTGTTCGCTGGAGACCGAGCTTCCGCCAAGTCCAAAGGTGAACATGCCTCCGCCTGAGCTTCCATATCCGTAGGCCAGGACAGAAGAGGAGAAAAGAAGCGTTAGAATAAAAATAAGCGCCAATCTGGTATTCATAAAAACATCCTTGTTAAATGTTACGCGCCAGCAAGCCAGCAGTTTACTGTTAAGAAAATTATAAAGGATTTTAAATAACAGTCAAATAGAAGAATCTATTCATACTCTTTAGGTACGGCACAAATAACCACCAGCGGTTCATGTTGCGATAGATTTTTATACTGATGCATTTCACCAGGCAAAACCATGGCAAAACTTCCTGTGCCGATGGGTGTTTCTTGGCCTCCTTGGCGGACTAAGGCCCCGTTTCCAGAAATGACGTAGTTTAAATGTTCAACTTCATGCTGGTGATAGGGGGTATGGCCATTTATTCCAATGGTAAAAACGCGGAAAGAAAAATGGGGGGCGCCATCATTTTTAGAAAGAGGGACTTGTTTTAAGACGTTTACCGCCCCTTCCATCTTCATCTCCACAGAGGCCGTCTCTTTTAGTGTGGTAATTTTCATTGATACTCCTGGTTTGATTAAAAAATCAGATGGGTGATAGTCTACATTTTAAGTAAGGGAATTAAAACTGCCTGGTAAAAAAAAATTGATTTGTGTTTGAGAAGTTGGCCGAGATGGTGCTACTATCTCCCCAACTGGATTTATTAAAGGAGATAGTTTATGCCTATGAATATTTTTGAATTTGCAAAAGAGCGGGAAAAGAAAATGGAAGGCCTGTTTCGTGAGTTGTCACAGGAAACCCATAATGTTGGGTTAAAAAAGATTTTAACCATGTTGGCCGATCAAGAAAACTTGCATTATAAAATCATAGAGTCATTCGAGAAAAAAAGCAGTCATGAAAAGATAGAGTCAGATTTGATTAGTGAGGCAAAATCTATTCTGAAAACAATCAAGCAACGAAAAAGCATACTTGATCTAAATGTTTCGCAACCCGACCTATATATCAAAGTGCGGCAATTTGAAAAAGAGAGTGAAGAGTTTTATCTAAAATGTGCCAAAGATGAAAAAGATTCCAAACTCAAAAAAATCTATGAACTGTTCGCTGCCGAAGAGCATAAGCACTACGTTTTAATGGATGAGTTAGTTCAGTTTGTCTCTCGTCCAGAGGAATGGGTAGAGCATGCAGAGTTTAGCTCTCTCCGGCAGTATTGAATCATTCCTGATGCCTAGGCCATTGTAGAATATGGGTGTATCGGCCGAATTACCAATTGATAAATTTCTTCCTGAAATTGTAAAAAGATTTACTGATACCAATGCGTTGGTGATTCGCGCTTCTGCGGGATCGGGAAAGACTACGCGCGTTCCTCTGGCACTTTTGCAAAACAGCAGTGGCCTTATTTTAGTTTTAGAACCGAGAAGATTAGCGGCCAAATTTGCGGCAACTAGAATTGCTCAAGAGATCGGTGAAGAAGTTGGCAACAAAGTAGGATATGGTTTTCGCTTTGAGCGAAAAATTTCTAGCAATACTCGACTTATCTTTTTTACCGAAGGAACCTTTCTTCGTTATTTGCAGCAAAATCCAAAACTAGAAAATGTATCGGCGGTAATATTAGATGAATTTCATGAGAGACATTTGGAGACAGATGCGGCCTTGGCAGTTTTAGATTGGATTCAAAAAGAGCTAAATCGCCATTTAAAAATAGTTTTAATGTCTGCTACCATTGAGGCCTCGCGCTTTCTACCCTACTTCAGATCTTTGGGAGTAATTGATATTGAGACGCCTATATTCCCGCTGGCCATTAAATACCTAGATAATAGTCCTGCACAGGCCAAAATTTCATTAGAAAAAAAAGTTTATCAGGCCATGCTTAACGCCTTGGAGATGGAAGGAGATATTTTAGTTTTTCTTCCGGGGATGCGAGAAATTTTGGCCACTAAAGAGCTTATAGAGGGGCTAGCTAATCGGCATGGGTGCGACTTGCATATTCTGCATGGAGAGATGACATCACAGGAGCAGAGTGCTGTAATGGTGTCTGAGAAAAAGAGAAAAATTATTCTTTCAACCAATATTGCCGAGAGTTCACTTACTATTCCTGGAGTTCGCTTGGTGATTGATTCCGGTCTGCATCGCATGAGCATATCTTCTAAATGGTCAGGAATTACTTCGCTTGTAACCAAAGAGATCTCTAAGGCATCGGCCATTCAGCGGGCCGGCCGCGCTGCTCGCACAAATTCTGGAACAGTGTTTAGATTATATTCGCCGCAAGATTTTGTGGCCAGGCCAGATTTTGATAAACCAGAAATTTTGCGCGCAGATTTATCAGAACTACTTCTTTTGCTGTTTAAATTAAATATTTCGTTGGAAAAATTGAATTGGTTTGAATCTCCAGGGGAAGTAGAGATGCGCGCAGCACAGGCCAGACTTGCTGCTTTAGGAGCAACTAATGGAGGTAAATTAACAGTAATCGGAGAAGAGATTTCTCGCTTTCCATTGCATCCACGATTGGCCAGGGCCCTATTGGCCGCTGCTGATTATGGGCAAAATGCTATTTCCGAGATGGCCGCATATCTTGCACAATGGCAAGGGGGTTATCGGGAAAAAAATTTACGCAAGCGATTAGAAGGTTTGGCCGGCCAGCTTACAATTAGTGCGCGGCCTGATTTTTGTCTAGAGAGAGCACTGCTTGCAGGATTTGTTGATCGTATAGGTAGAGTTCGCCGTAGTAATAAATATGAATTACTTTTGGCCTCTGGCGAATGTCTGAAAATTGGAAAAGAGCTACACTCTTTTTTTGATCCGGCCTGTGATTTTTGGTTGGTATTGGAAATAGGTGGAAGAGGGGAGATCTCTAAAATTTGTTCATTAGAAGAAGAGTGGTTTTATGATTTAGATCCTTGCCCAATTGAAGAATATCAAGAGATTTATTTTGATGATGGCCGTGGCAAGGCCATGCAAAAAGAGGAATTTTGTATTGGACAAATACAACTTTCTGTCAGTGAAAAGAATATTGTTTTTGCAGAGCAATCAGATGCAAAACAAAAACTTATTTGCGAACTGATTATGCAAAAGGCCAAAAAAGTGTTGGACACTTTTTTAGGTAGTGAGAAGTTTGCCATATATCGAGTTTATGAATCACTAGGTCTTGGACAAAAAAAAATTGATGATTTTAAACTAGATCAGTGGGCCTACGACTATTGCTGGATGCGCACTAGTTGGGGAGAAAATGAGGAGAAGGAACTATTAGAGGCCTTCACTTGTGCTTTAGAAAATTTCCTTGATCCCCGAAGACAAAATCCGTTAAGAGAGAATTTACCAGCGATGCTTACTTTAACGGACAGGCGAGTGCTACCAATTCACTATGAGCAAAACCCCTGGGTCGAAGGTTATATTCAAGATTTTTACGGATTAAAAGAGACCCCTTCTGTGGCCCAGGGGCGTTTGCGACTCACAGTTCGCTTACTGGGCCCTCATAAGCGAGCAGTACAAATAACTCAAGATTTGCAAAGTTTTTGGCGGGTGGGATATTTGCAAATGAAACGAGAGTTGGAACGCGACTATCCTCGTCACCATTGGGCCGATAATCCAGAAATTGCTAGGCCGGTATTGTTAAAAAGAATGATAACTGGCCGCTGAGGGCGACGTGATTGCTAATTAGATCGCTAAATTAGACAAGATGGGAGAAAAATTCTTGGTAATGCATTACAGTGATCCCGTGTGCGGGGTAGTTGCGATTATAGGTTGTGTTGGGGCCAGTAATAAGCTGGATTTTATGTTTAGGATTTAGTGCTTGGCCGAAGAGAATTAAGTTTTTATTTGGATTACGATCATTAGACTTACATTCAACAAGCATCCACGGGTGCTTGTCTTTGGTGACTAAAAAATCTACTTCTTGTTTTTCTTTGTTACGAACAAAGTGTAGGTCAAAATATCCTTGTGCGGTATCAGTCCAAAAATGACAGGACTTTAAAAGATGAAGAGCTGTTAAATTTTCCAAGCGAGAAGCTTCCCCTTCTACTTGCAAAATATCGTATAGGTAGAATTTCGGTTCGGATCGTAGTGCGCGAGTAATAGACTTTGAATATGGTTTAACAAAAAATCCGTAATATAGTGCGGCCGAAAGATGAACCCAGTCACGCAAGGTTGCGTAGGCCACGCTAAGATCTTCACGCATAGAGTTGATCGAAAAAATGGACCCAATTTTACTAGGGATTATATCTAGCATTAGGCGGAATGTTTGCAGATCGGAAATATTTTTTAAGTCACGACTGTCCTCATTAACTAATCGATCAAGACGTAATCTGCTCCAGCGCAAGGCCTTTGATTCTTCTCCGCGCAGGAGAGGTTCGGGAAATCCACCAAGTCTAAGCAGATCTTTCAATGGGAATGAAACCTTCTTTTTTTCAAAAAGGAGATGGGGCAATGGTGGAGAGGTATTTTCAGAAACGCTTAACGGATGAATGCGATAAGGAATGTAGCGGCCCAATAAACTATCAGCGCCTTTACGAAAAATATCCAGGCGAGCACTTCCCGTAACAACTATTTCAAGGAGTTCTCCCTCGGTGTCATAAATGCCTTTAAGGCGATTTTTCCAATTGCGGTCTTTATGAATTTCATCAAGGATGATTGGGCCGGTGTTTCGATTTGCAATGGCCATCTCCGGGGATTTTACCCACTGTTTTCTAAATGATTGTTGATCCCATGAAAAAAAATTTGAGGCC
Organism: Bdellovibrionales bacterium RIFOXYD12_FULL_39_22; assembly: GCA_001770205.1. Lineage (GTDB taxonomy): Bacteria > Bdellovibrionota > Bacteriovoracia > Bacteriovoracales > Bacteriovoracaceae > YD12-FULL-39-22. Next base: position 42,602 of record MEQL01000054.1, on the reverse strand, counting down.
TTGTCTGTAAGGAAGCTTTTTGCCAATGTCGTTTTACCCACCTGCCGTGGCCCAGAGAGAAAGGCCATTTTTTTTTCGGCCAGGGCATCGTTTTTTATGCTGTCTTGTATATATCTTTGCTGGTTCATGATCGATGATTATGTTATCAGCAAACTGATAACTGGTCAAGACTAGTTATCAGTTTGCTGATAACTGGCAAGTAGAGAAATTATTCATCATCTGCGGTTTCGATATCGCTATTTAACTCACTTTCTGTCGGCAGGCGTTTACGATTTTTTTTGTGTTTAATTTTTTCTTTTAATGCCATAAGTGGTGCCAGCTTTTCGGCATCAATCTTATGTTTAAATTTTTTCAATATACCAAGGGAGTAATCTAGCGCGGAGTAGATAGACAAAAAAGAAGCGATATATATGGCAATAGTACCGACTAAATTCATAGGTAAAAACCAGACGGTATCATTGGCCATTAATAGCGGGATGCCAATCATTTGAGTGGTAGTTTTCCATTTTCCTAAGGAGGAAACAGGAACGGAAAGTCCTTTTTCAATGGCCAAAAGGCGTAGCGAGGTCATGTAGAATTCGCGGACTACTAAAATTATAACCAGCAAGACGGGGATGCGATCCAACTCAAGTAGTATGATCAAAGAAGAAACAACCAACAGTTTGTCTGCGATAGGGTCTAAAAAAGAGCCAAAAATAGTAGTTAGTTTTCGAGTGCGGGCAATATATCCATCAAAAAAATCAGTGATGGCCGCGATTACAAAAGTCCAAGCTGCCAGATAACCAAATGCCAAAGAATGTGCTTTAAACCAACCATCTCCGGAGTGAGCAAGATGTAACGAAGCAACGATAACCGGAATAAGGGTTATGCGAAAAATAGTTAAGCGATTTGGGAGATTGTCAATGGCCCACTCGGAGTCTGCTTGAGTTTTTTGCTCCACAATTACCCTCGATGATACAAATTTATTAGTTATATAATTCATGGAAAATATATTTTGGCAAATGGAATCTGAACATATTTGCTCTCTAATAAATTTTTCCATTTTCCTCTATAATTTGAAGGTAAAGAAAAGCAAAAAAACGCAGGCCGCGTTGTTAGGAGGAGAGAAATGGAGAGACAATTCAATTTGATTAAAACAGATTATAAGACGGTGGAAAAAAGAATACTTCCCAGATTCCCATTCTCCTATCTTATCTTTCGCGATAAAGGACAAAAATTTGAGATCAAAGATATCTCATATACTGGAATGCAACTATGCCTCAAAGATGGAGGCCACCAATATGTTGTAAACGATAAAATTGCCGGCGAGATCTATTGGCGTGGTAGTATCTTGCCAATTTCGGGCGTGGTAAAGTGGGCAAAGGGACGACGCTTGGGTTTACGTTTTGAGCAAGATGGCAATGGTAGGCGAGCGCTTCAAGAGTTTCTTTCGGTGGATAATATTTTGGCCGGTATTCGTCCGTTGCATATTGAGGATATGGGTTTGGAGCTTCCCCCTAATTTGCGATTTTGGTTGCGTGCCGATGCTCCCTTCGAAGTTTTTATTTGGCAACATTCAGATGGAGAGTTTTCTAAATTTCAAATTATCATGATGAATCGATTTGTAGAGTGGCAAGACGGAGTTGGAATTAAGACTGGGCAAATTTTAAAATTTAGAGATCATGACACACCTCTTATGGCCGAGGATGAAATCATGTTTGAAATAGATGATTTAATTTCGAAAGAATACATAGGATCGGTACTTCAAATTATTGGCGGCATTCCCCAAGAATATTTAAGTGGTGCGGCCTTGGATTTTATGAACATGAAATTAACATATAATAATTAAAGGAGAGATAATATGCCTACCGTCGAGCGGACAGAGATTTACAATACAACCCCAGAATTATTTTATAAGGTAATAACAGACTATAATTCTTATCCGGAATTTGTAGATGGAGTTAGTGAGATTAAAATTCTATCACAAAAAGGTGACTCTCTAGAGGTGCAATTTGATCTGAATTTAATTAAAACATTTTCTTATATTTTACAGATGAAGCAGACGCCCAATAAAAAAGTAGAGTGGTCGCTAAAATCAGGTGATATTTTTAAACACAATAACGGCTCATGGAAGCTGAAGGATTTAGGTAACGGCAAAACAGAGGTTACCTACAGCATAGATGTAGATTTTAAGGGATTCGTTCCTAAGATGTTAGTAAACAAATTGGTTTCGTCTAATTTGCCATCGATGATGCAGTCATATTTCAAGAGGGCCGGAAAATGATAAATAAGAAAAAAGAGGAAAGTGGTAGTTCAAGTAAAGAATCATTGCTTGGAGATGCTATTAAAAAAGTTGTCTCTATTGGCGTAGGTGCGGCATTTATGACCGAAGATGCCGTCAAAGGTTTGTTGGCGGATATCCCACTGCCCAAAGATATTTTAAATGGGCTTATGCAAAATGCTAAAACCGCCAAGGCCGACTTTACAAAGTCGGTGCGAGAAGAGGTTCGCTCTTATCTGGACAAAATGGATGTGCGTATTTTGGCCGATCACTTAATTGAAAAATATGATATTAAAATTCAGGCGGATCTAAAGTTCATTCCAAAAAATGGCCAAGATGTCGCGGCCGATGCAGACGATGAGCTTGGCAAATAAAATTTACGACAATCTTTTGGCCATTCGCCAAGAAATTCCCTCAACAGTTTCTTTGATTGCGGTTTCTAAATACGCAACCGAATTAGAAATTAACTATGCATATCAGGCCGGCCAACGAGATTTTGGAGAAAGTCGCGTTTTGGACTTGGCCCGCAAGGCGACTTATTTTGCGGATAAAGAGGATATTCGTTGGCACTTTATTGGCCACTTGCAATCGAATAAAATAAATAATCTACTTAAGATTAAAAATTTAGCGATGATTCACTCTATCGATTCTTTTAAACAGTTGGAGATGTTGTTGGGAAAGGCCGCCAGTTTTGATGGAAAAGCGTTGGCCTACTTTTTACAGGCCAATACTTCTGAAGAGAAAGAAAAATTTGGAATGGACTCTCTGAATGAAATTTTTCAATGTGTAAAGCTGGCGCAAGAATATGCATCGGCCGGACACCGTAAGTTTCACTTGACCGGACTAATGACGATTGGAAAAATCAGAACAGATGATTTTGTAAAGGATGCGAATAGTTCTTTTGCTCAATTGGTGGCGATTCGTCAGCAGATACAGATGCGTGCACGGCAAGAGCTGGGAGTAGATATTTCATTGAAACTTTCCATGGGAATGAGCAACGACTATAAAATCGCCATTGCCCATGGAAGTGATTATTTAAGAGTTGGCAGTGCCATTTTTGAAAGTAATGCTTAGGGCCGTCCTTTCTTAGGCTTTTTATGAGATCCCTTTTTTACAATTTTCTTGGGAGACTTTTTCGCGGCCTTTTTTGTCACATTCTTTTTTGCAACATGTGGCACAATAGGAGAACCCTTGTTGTGATTATCGTCGGCAGTAAAATTACCAGTATCGATTTCAATTCCAAAAATATTTTGCAAATTTTGATCACTAATATCAGACTTGGACTTAGCAGTAATTGCCATTGCCGGTGCTTTTGTTGCTTGCGCGATCAAATCGGCCTGATCAACTTGTCTTAGTAAAAAAAGTAATTCCGGTTCATTGTCAAATTTAGCACCAACACCATACATGACGGCTGCAACATGCTTGCACATATAAGCGCCATCTGGACACGAGCAACTAAGCTCGATCTCTTTAGGCCTTGGAAAAAGGCCATCTTGTTTATGCGTCATTACCTCCATTACAGATTTGGACAATTTTCCATGTAACAGATCAAGGAGTGAATCAATTTTACCGACACAGCTTTTGACAATTTGCTCCCATCTCTTCTTGGCCGTGGCCGTGATTGAAATGCTAACGCGATATAAAGACGATCCTTGCACAAGAGCATTAATCTCGCCTGCTCGTATTCCTAAGTGAACAACATATCCATTTTTCACATAACTTCTTCCGCGTGGCAGACGGTTAGCGTAATCACTAAAAGATTCCAAATGTTCACACCAAGCTTTTCCCCAGAAGGTATTTGCAATTTTTTTTCCTTCGATGGTAATTGGGGTGATCTTCTCTCCCTTTTTTTGAAGTTTTTTTATAGTATCCGCCGCCTTTTTTTGCTTTTCTCTCACCGAAACATATTTGGGCCAATAACCGTAATAACTCATAATCTATCCTCGCTTTTAAATGCAATCATGTCTGCCCCGATTTTAAATCAAGGGAAACTAGTTTTAATATTTCAGAATTAGACATTTCCGTAAACTGTAACTCGCCACCACTTGAGTTGCCAATGATTTCGTTGGATATTTTTATCTTTGAATCAATAAGTGCATCGATTTTCTCTTCCAGTGTTCCTCTGCAAATAAATTTATGTGCTATCACATTGCGTTTTTGGCCAATTCGAAAAGCACGGTCAGTGGCCTGGTTTTCAATTGCCGGATTCCACCAACGATCAAAGTGGATAACATGAGATGCCTGTGTAAGCGTAAGGCCCACTCCTCCGGCCTTTAGTGATAATACAAAAAAGGGTGGGCCATCTTCGCGTTGAAATTTCCCCACTAACTCTTTGCGCTTTTTTACTGCAGTTTTTCCATGAAGTACTAGTCCCTCCTGGCCAAATATTTGGGCCAGAAAGTTACTCAGAGGTTCAGTCATCTCTTGAAATTGAGTAAACACTAAAAGCTTTTCTTGCTTTGCCTTTATCACTTCAATTAATTCAATAAGCCTTGCAAATTTACCACTACCATCTGGACGAAATTCTCCATCTTTTAACCAGTGAGAAGGATGATTACAAATCTGTTTAAAACGCATCATATAAGAAAAAATCAAACCCTTACGTTTAATACCATCATCAACAACATTCAGTTCTCGCTCTAGTGATTCGACGGCGTCTTGATAAAGATAGATCTGATTTTTACTAAGCTCACAAAATGTTTTAAGTTCAATTTTATCAGGTAAATCTTTAATGATATTTTTATCGCTTTTTAAACGGCGTAAAATATATGGGCGAACTAGATTTCTAAGTATCGCATATTTTCTGCTCACGACACTTTGATCTTTTGCAGTTTTTGCGCTGGCATTTATAAATTTACTAAATTCGTCACTACTTCCCAAAAGTCCTGGCGCAATAAAATCAAATAATGACCAAAGATCAGCAGCACTATTTTCTATTGGCGTTCCGGTTAACACAAATCTATTTTTTGCCTTCAACATTTTTACTGCTTTTGTCTGCTTGGTACCTGGATTTTTTATTGCCTGAGCCTCATCTAAAATGGCCAGATTCCACTGACTATTTTTCAACCATTCAATATTTTGTAAAGACCCATAGGTCGTAATTACTAAATCAGTTGAATCAATTGAAGTAGGAATTGCCTGAAGTCTTAAATTTTCGGAAGAGTGCGCAATAAAAAAATTTAGTTCCGGGGCAAAGCGCATAAGCTCAGACTTCCAATTTCCAAGCAAAGAGGCCGGAGCAACTAGCAAACTACATGATTGGGATGGAGAAGATTTTACGGTTGAATTACCATATTTTTTCAGTAACAAAAGTGCAATCACCTGAATGGTTTTTCCCAATCCCATATCGTCGGCCAAGCAAGCACCTAGGCCTAATTGGTCTAGAAAATAGAGCCAGTTAACTCCTTGAAGTTGATATGGACGTAATGTTGCGTGTAAATATTTATTTAAAATGTGCAAATTCATATCTACATTATCAGGTGATTTCAAATTAGCTAGAATCTGATTTAACCATGGGCCGGCATCTATTTTTCTCCACTTAACTAACTCCTGATTGTCTTGATCGCTATCGCCAAAATGCTGTCCCACTCCGGCCAACAAGCGCATACCTTCTAAAAAACTAATTCCAGTTGCTCGGGCATCTTTTTCAATTTGTTTGAAATGAACAAGTGCTTCTTGTAATTTTATTGTATCAATTTCAATCCACTGCCCTCTAAAGAAGGTAAGACGCTCACTTTTGTTTAAAAGCTCTGAAATCTCTTTTTCCGATAACCTCTCACCATTAATATCAACCGAAACAGAAAAATCTAAAAGAGCATCAAGTCCCATACCTTTTGGTTTATCACTTCCAAGATTTAATGCAACTTGTGCCCGAATTGGATTTTTAGGCCTCCACCAGTTTGGCACTCGCACTAAAATTCCGGCCTTTTCAAATAGCGGAATATCCGATAAAAATTTAAAGGCATCGCCAGAAGTCCATCTTTGCGGATGATAAATGTCACCAGCATCAACTAGGTTTTTTATAAATTTACTCTCAGAAGATGCTTTAGATAAAGGAGCAAGAAGTCGCAGTAAAATCTGCTTGTCTTTTTTTCCTGAATATTCTTCAAGCGCACGGTTAAGTGGGAGATGTTGAGTTTTTCCGGCATTGGAAACTTTATTTGAATAGGTGGCCAAAAAGGCAAAAGGAAGATGTTCATCATTTTTATTTTCTGCCAAATGAAACCAAATTCTCCCCTGTAAAGTTACTCCTTGGTGTCTGGCAGAAAAAAATTCTTCTATACTTTGCTTAGATTCCTTTATCTGGGTAGTAATTGTTCCGATTAGATTATCCCACAGCCCTTTTAATAAATCCTCGTTGATGTATTCGCTGCCAATACAGATTGGTTTGGTTAACAAAAATCGTGCAAGGTCATCTTCTCCAAGCAAAACATTGGCAGACATCTGCGTCTCATTTTCTTTGTTTTGGGCAATAAAGCTGGCCAGAAATATACGGACAAAATCAATCCAATAATTAAGGCCCTGGTATTTATCAGCAAGATTTGGGTTGGTGTCCAAAAACAAAAGGGCAGATCCCATTCCTTTTTCGGCAACAATCTTTTCAAATTCTAATTCAGAAGACGTCGTGGCAGAAGAAAAATGTGGCGCACCGCTGGGGCGAACAATTAGCTCATGCAATTTTTCATTTTCGCCCATGCAGACAACCAAGTGAGATTGCTTTTAATGCGGCAGCATTGTAATTTGCTAGTGCATTAAAAGAGTCATGGTGGCGCCAAGTTGATTTTTTATCTGGTAATCCACATAAAAAAATGGCATCCGAGCGATAATTTAAATAGGCAAGACAAACAAACTCACTCCAATATTCATTATCGCCATTACCATATTTAAAAAGCCTATATAGTTTCTCCTCGGCATCTTTTATTCCTGGAACAATATTTTGTCTGGCAAAATAATTCAACCAATCACTCTTAGAATATCCTTCCAGCTGATATGGCGTTGTCACCCCGTAGTGCATATTTCCATCGGATAAACTAGGAAGTAGTCGCATAAAAATTATATCCCCTCGTTTTCCATTATATCCGGAACGAAGTTGAACATCTAAATGGCAATTGGTCACTAACTCGCGCACAGCGCACCGATCAACTGATGGAGTATCCACAACTTCATAAATTCCCATTCGTGATTCACAAAAATTTTGCAATGCCTTTTTCTGATCTGGGTTAATTCCATACTCGCCCACTAAATTTAAAAGGCAATTCCCAAAAGTCTCATTATCTGATCCAAAGGAGGCATCAAAATGGGTCCAATAGAAAAAATAAGTTCGAGTCATTGGACTTATTGGTGGAAATGCGGGCATATGTAGATCTTCCATTTTTACCCAAAAGCGATACATGTGATCTAGTGGATCAATCATGATTAAATCTTCACTTAGCATTGATGCTAGGTGCTGAGTATTGCCATAAATGGCCTCATCATGAGTGTGTCCCTCTTTTAAAAAATTTTCCACCGATTTTACTGTTTTCAGTTTTGCCTGGGCATTCTTTTTTGCCTTCCTGATATCGGCGATATTTATTATTGGCCTTGATAGTGTAGTTCGCACTTCAGTTAACATTTTATTAGATATTTGCCCCATACTTTTTCTCCTTATTATTTTTGGCAACTTTTTAGCATTTTTTTGCGTCGTTAGAAAACATAATAATTAACGAAAATGCAATTCTACAGCCCCCCTTCTATCCTTCGTATCAGGTAGCCTCTGAATATAAATCCAATGAGTAGCGAGATGAGTGAAAAAAGAATCATAAAATATGCTTGGTATTTTTCGATGTTTTGCCAAACATCTTCCTTGTAATCACTCATGGATTTATACTTATCATTTAATTTTTTTAATTCTAGTTGGTTTGCCAATGTTTCAGGAGTATCGAGTGTTTCATATATCTTAATAATCCGTTTAACATTTTTAGCAACGTCGGAAATAATAATTTGTTTTGCTGAATCGATGTCTATTACCCGGCCATACCTTGATACAAATGGCCGAACATTTCTGGCCAGCTCAGCGGTCTCAATATATTTTAACTTATAAATATATCTAACATAATCGTGGGAGTCCGGTATTTCATCTTTGTCTTGATAGACTGGTAAATATTTATATCTAATGTAGCGCGCCTCGATTAATTCATAATCGCCTTTTTTACTACGTATCAGTGCCATGTCGTTAGTATAGAGTTGAAAGGAAATATATTTTTCCATCTGTTTTTCATCAAATATTTTATTACCAACAACTATGACAGATTCGTCCTTTAGGTCTGAATCTATGGTGAGATTTTGGCCAATAATTGCCGAATAGCTTTTGACCAACTGAAATAAACTTACTTCCTCTGAACTGATTATATAATTGTTGGCCCTTTTAATTAATACATCGGCGAAAGAATTTTTGGAAAAAACTATAACTACTAATAAAACAAAAAAGTTAATTAGTTTATTCATTTTTGCTCTCCTCTTTTTCTGTTTTTGTCTCGCTGTTTTTTTTACCTAGCATGGGAGTTTTGATAGATTTTAGGGACTCGTTTTCTTTTTCAAGCTCTGCAATCGTGTTGTTTAGTTCCTCAATACTTTTTTCTTTGGGAGTTTTTTTACTTTCTACTATGGCCTTACTCTCTCTCCCTTGTAAGTACTGCTCGTAGTTTTCTTTTGTATCCAGACTTTCGATAATTTTTAGTAGTTCGGAAGTTGCTGTTCCGATTTCATTGATCACAATGGTTCTGCCATCACTAAAACTAACTATTCTTGCATGTCTTGATACTGAAGACCTTAAGTTTCTAATGGTGCTGTCGGCCAGTGGAAATTTCATTTTGTGTATAACGGTTATGTATTCATTTGTATCTGGGTATGAGTTAGAATTATATATTTCAACAGGAGCAAAACGAATGTCCCTTGTTTCCACAATGCTCCAGCCACCACTATCTTTTAGCATGGTCATGGTCAGTCCTTTGTTTTCGAGTATTCTAATAATGCTTTGAAGAAATTCTTCTTGGGGAATCTCATGTCGGAGGTAGAAATCTATTTTATCGTTGCTTTTTATGGTATCTTTGGAATAAGAAATTCGAATATCACTAGAGATAGCAAATTCTTTTATAAAACGTTCTAGCGAAAAAGCTGTTAAGTCCATAGGGGCAACTTTTCCATCTTTTATGGAAATTGTTTTAGAAAGGGTAGCGTGACATAACAACAAAAGTAGCGTGATTAAAAGAAACTTATTTGTCATATTGTTCTCCTTTGTTTAAATCGTTATTGTCATATTCTGTTACGTTGTATTCGATATCAGATTCGGCAGAAACCACCTGTGGATTGGTGTTAAATGCAATAAAGTTTCCGTGCGATGAAGGTGTCTGCAATAGACTAACAAATATAACGAGCAAGCTACCAAGTGCTAGATACTCGGCCGGTATGTATATCGTAAGTTTTTTTAACGAGCTAGTTAACAGCTTAGTAGAAGAAGTAAATGATTTAGAAAAATTGCGTGATTTGGCTTTGTGCATTTTCTTTTGTTGAAGCAGTTGATGAGCATTGTTTAATATTGTTTTTCGTAAATTAGATGAAATTGTGATGTCAGTAATTATTGCAATTTCTCTGTCGGTGGTTACTATCTTTTGCAATAAATTTGTATCCTCTTCGTTTTCCAAGAGATGGTTTTTTACTATTTTACTATCTCGATCATTTAGCTCACCATCAAGATATGAAAGGAGATTTGCTTTTGTTATTTTTTGTTTTTTCATATTGCACCTTCGCTTAGATCAAGTTTTTTTTGTAAGTTTAGTCGCGCTTTAAAAAGTGCCTGTTTGACCGATTCTATACTGTACCCACACACTCTCGATATTTCCAAATATGACATATCCTCTTTGATTTTTAAGTTTATCACAATCCTTTGGATCGTTGGTAATTCCATCATTAGAGAGTGAATTACTCCTTGATTTTGAACAGACTGTAGTTGCTCTTCGGTAGAGCAGTGCTCAGGTGTTGAAGTGGTGGCAATTAAAGATTCTCTTTTGATCTTCTCCCTTTTTTCTTTACGAATAACATCTATCGCCTCATTAGTTGCAATTCTGAAAATCCAAGCTTTGAAGGTTTGGCCTTCTTCCGTCAAATCTTTATAAAAATTTATTTTCTGAATAATAGTCATGAATGTTTCGTTTAAAATATCCTCGGAAATTTCTTTGTTAAAGGTGATTCGGTGGATATGTCTTAAGAGTGATTGAGAGTACTTGTCGAATAGCATCTCGACGTCCTTACTGTTACCAGCTTTAATTCCATTCATAATTGTGATGTCATCTATTGTCGACATTATTAACCTTTTTTGAGCAATTTTCGATCTAGTTTGCAAGTATAACGTTTTATGAGTTGAAAATGTTATCTTGAATAGATAAAAAAACTTTTTTTTTGAGTGGTCAATGATTTCACCAATATGTTTGTTATCGAAAGAGTAGTTGAGGGGGCTATTGTTGGCCATCATGCCAGGTAACCGAGCAGATTGATCAACGTTCGCAACGACGAGGTCGTCGGCCCGATTTAACCTACATTTCGCTTGGAGATGCTATTAAAAAAGTTGTCTCTATTAGCGTAGGTGCAGCCTTTATGACTGAAGATGTGGGCGGATATTCCACTTAGGGTAGAGCAGAACCAACGCAAAAATTAATATTACACTTAAGCTTCATTTGAAATTTTGTTCCCTTTGAGTTCATAGTTTTAATAATGAAAGTATAGGCGCTGTTATTGCTGAGATAGGTATTATAAAAGCGGCCGTATTCTGCAAAGGCGTTTTGTTCGTTGGTTATATATCCATTAAGATCCATTTCGGCCAGATAGTTCATAGAATCTGTGTGCATTGCAAACCATCTACGATAATCCTGTGTAGGTTGTAAAAAGAGTGGAAGGTTATAGGTTCCGGTAGTTCCGCTTAAATTTTTCGGAATAACGATGGAAACGGTTTTAAAGAGGCCTTCTGTATTTTCAATTATCATTGTCGCAGATTCTTGTTTTGCCACATATGAACTATTTTTCTCCACTTTGAAATTTAATATCCACGGTTTGTATTGGAATTCTGTTGCCGGGATCATTGGAAGCGAAGCGGCCATGGCGGTCTCATTGTCCGCGGTTATTCTTTCTAATTGATCTATTCCCGCACGAGCTAAATCGGGATCTACTCCAGCATTGGCCGCGATAGATTCTACTAAATAGTCTTTTCCCATACTCATTAGATCAGCGGAGTCTGGAAGGGTTGGAGGCAATCCCAGCATTATCATAGAAGAGTTGATTACGGAATTGACGGCCATAGTGCAAAGGGTAGAGTGGCAATTGATCATGTCCAGTACGATAGAAGCCAGTTCGGCCTTTATTTTATCATATGTCGCAGAAATCCAATTCACTGCATTAGTGATAAATTCCCAAAGATCCTCAAAGAAGTTTCCTATCTCGGAAAGGAAGTCATCGTCTTGATTACAAACATTGACAATTTCTCCATTAGAAAAAATGTTATTGAAAAGTGCCGCATTGATTACTTTTTGAAAGCAAGCAAAATTATAATTATCTGGTTGCATTTTTATTTGATGAGAAAAGTTAATTTTGGGATGTCCATCTTGGATGGTGGGCGGCGTTGGTGGCGTGGTGTTATAGGCCAGTTCAGCTTCTAGAGAAGGCGTGGCAACATCTTGTAGAAGCATTGCGCTTTTGACAGGAATTGCCCGGATGAAATAGCGATTAGTATCAAAAAGGCGCGGGCGTATTATTACTGGAAGATTGTTGCCATTGCGGCGGTAGGAGAAAAGAGGATATTTTTCTAGATGATCAAAGTCTACAATGGCACCATAGCGATATCCGTTTATCGGAGCGCTGCAATCTAGGATTTCTGCCAGTAAAACGGTTGGATTTCTCCAGTTATCCTGAGAAGAAAAAGCATACGGAGAAATTTGAATTACGGCACAACCAGCATTGGGTGCCAGGGTTTTCCAGCGTAATCGATGAGTCCCTTTATTTTGGCCTCTGGGAAGGGTCATCAGTGGAAGATAGTGATTACTTTCCATGGCCTGATGTAGGCCAATTTGTATTTCTGAGGAAAATTGCAAACTATCTAGATTATAACCTCGATGTTTTTGCATGATTCTATTTGTCTGAAAAACGGCATTGCGAGCTAGCGGCATTTTTCTAGCATCAATAAAGGTCGTAGATCGTCCAGGAACAGGAGTGGCACGTATTGTGCGCTGAGGGCGTATAATTTGGCCATTGTCGGCGATAGAACTTTCAATGATGGCCAATGAGCATAGTAGAATTGATATAAATAGTTTGCTTAAATAGGTGGGCATAGTATCTCCTCTTTGAAAAGTCAGAACTGTTTAAATGGCAAATACTATGATGATGAACTATGGGTCAATCGTTATATGCTGGATATGTAAAAAAGATTGCTAGAAAAATTAAAATAGATCGGTATAATTTTACAGGATTAACTGTGTTGATTAATTTTTACAATTAATGATAACCAACTATAAGGGGAAAAGGAAATGAGACTATTTTTAAATATTATTTCGGCCATGCTGATCGTACTTTTATTAGTGGGCTGTGCAACTTATAAGAAAAAGGCCCGCGATTTTATGATGGCCGGAGAGTGGGAGAAGGCAAGAGAGATGTGGGTGATGGCCTTACAAGATTCTCCCTCGGACAAAGAGTGTCTGCAGGGTAAACAGCAAGCAGAGTATGAAATAACTAACAAGTATGTGGTGGATACCAAGCGGCGTCGTGATGCGGGAGATCACTTAGGTGCGTTGGAATCAGCAATTAAGATTCATGATTTACACCTATTATGGGGATCAAGTATGGATCCTGATGTGGCCAAATATTTCAATGGAGAGTTGACCAAGTTATATCCTTCTTATCTCAAGATGGTGGATAGTGCTGTTAAACAAAATTTTCCCCTTAAGGCCTCGTATGATTTCAAACGCTATAGGCCGCTTTTTGAAAGTATTGGAGATAAGCAAGAAATGGACGGGATGGATCTGGCCATCACGCAGACTGGACAGAGTTATTGTGGGGCCATTAAGAGTGGTTCGCTCTCTCTTCCTTTCTGGCGACAGTTTGTGGCCAAATTTTGTAACTATTTTCAAATGGATATTTCGCAGTATGATAGTAAGGCCGCCAAGATTGGATCAGTTCTAATTTCTAAATTATCTACAAGCACAATGGTGGCCATGCTTTCGGGGATAGATGAACAGGCAATAAAACAACACTCCGTTTCGGCCTTCCGCAATTCTGCATGGTACCATCCACAAGGCGTTGGCGATCTGGAAGTTGATGTGGTGGGTAGCTATGGACAGTCGATGAGTCGAGGGAAAGAGAGTCGTACATACGAATATTACGTTAAAAATCCCAATACGAAAAAAAGTGAACTTAGGTATTACAACTATAAAATCGATACGGTCTCTCAATCCATGAGTTTGAAGTTGGTAGCAAAATATAAGTTAAATGGGCAAAAGTTTAGTTTTCAGCACAAAGATAGTCTCGAAGAAGAATCTTGGTCCTTTCCAGGTTATCAAGCGCCAAATATTGATATCGATGAACAAGAAGAGGAGTTGACTGACAAGGATAGTTGGCTTGCTCTTCAATTTAAGGAATATGAAAATAAATTATCACTCTCTTTTAAGCAGGCCTGGGTTCAAGAGTATTGTCAAACCAACTCTACAGATCCTAGTAGGAATGGGATGGGAGAATTTGTACTAAAATGTATGCGAGGGGAAGACGAAATGTACTCCGATCTAATTGATTCTTGGCATCTTAGTCACTTCGGTTTGCCTAGCAAACAGGCCGTTGAATTGATAGGGCCATATTATTGAATCGGATTTTTGATTTTTTCCTCAAAAAATGCTTTAGGATAATTTTCCAAATAAAACCGAGACGCCTCCTCAGGGTTGGCCCGCAAAAAAGTGGAAAATTTTGGGATCAAAAAGAGTAGCGGGCTGAGTATCAATGTTAAAAATCCGCTAATGAACATAGTCCAATTAAGTCCAATGCTAGAGATAAGTATTCCGGTCAAACTAATGCCTAATGGAGCAGAAATTTGCACCAAAAAGCCAACAGATGTGCCTATTCGGGCCCTGTATGCGTCTGGTCTGGCCAGTGTTATTTGAGTTCCCAGCGGAATATTGATCATCATACTTCCTACGCCAACCATTAGCATCATTCCGAGGGGAAGAATAATGTTTGGAATCCAAGGTAATGCGGCAATCCCAATTCCTATCATGGCGATCCCTAACACTGATGACACATCATTTTTAATTTTCAGACTAATTTTCCCAAAAAATATTGCCCCGATAATGCAGCCATCGCCAATGACGGAAATTACTTGGCCAAAGCGATATAACCAAAAATCTCTTCCAAGCGCAGTAACTTTAATCGATATCATGTTTTACATTCCCATAGTATTAACGTTGAATGTTGAGATTTTTATTCATCCCCCCCCAAAATTAATCTGGGATTAAAAATTCTCTATTGATTGCTGAGGTTTTGACTACGTCTTCTCCTCGGCAAGCTTCCATTGAACATTGTTTAACTTCAAAGCAAAGTTTGCTGCTGTTCCATTCATAATCATCATCCCCGCGCACTAAAATGCCTTCAACTTGATTGGTGCGAATGTTAAATACCGGAGAGCCAGAATTTCTTTGAAAAGAGTCAAGATTGGCAACAAAGAAAGGTGCTTGGGGGTCATTTTTGCGAACAATTGCCCCGTCGGCAATCTTAAGAGGCAACCCTGAAGGATGGCCTATAATTGCCAATGCAGTACCTTCCTTAACCTCTCCAATTTTTCGAATTGATAGAGGCGCTCGCCCTTCTACTTCGCGGTCTAGTTCGATAATGCCATAATCCATGCCAGTCTTATTATTTATTTTATATGTAATAACCTTCGCGCAAGAAAAAACGTTTTCCTCTTTTATGATGTCCTTTGATTCTTCAGTGAAATCAAAAACCCAGGAATAAGAGTTGCAGAATTCTGGATCGGCCGCACAATGCCCGGCGGTGAGTAATATTTTTGGAGCAATCAGAAATCCGCTGCAAAGTATTGGCACTTGCTGAGAAATAAACCTTTCACTAAAACAGAGCTGTTCGCGCTCTTCTAAAATTGCGGCCCTTATTCGAAGTTGGCCTGACGGAAGAATTTTATCATGAACTAGTCGTTTTTTTTGAACCAGTCCGGCCACCGATCTAGCATATTCACGAAAATTTCCATCACCGTATTCGGCCACTTCTGTGCGATTATCTTGGCCATAAACGACGGAAGGATGAGCATTAGAAAAGGTACCCCGTTTATGAGGTGCCGTGAAGGCGGCGGGGGCCAGTAATCCTGTAACAACGAAAAGCAGTATTAGTGGTAGTAGGGAATTTCTCATACGTTATCCATTGCGAGGTTAATAACATTAATCTTCTACATGTTTTTATGAATGCTATTAAGTGGTCCTGTAATATTTACATTGTTAGAATGATAAAATTCTCAGTGAAAAAATCTATTTGCTGGCAAGAAAACTTTATCGCATTTGTTCCTCAATTTCGTACTAACGATATAATAAAAAGTTGCTAGCTTTAATAGTTTAAGTTAGTATCGTCAATCATTTGATTTTATTCAGCGAGGTACTAAGTATAATGAAAAATGCAAACGTAAAAATTTCTTCAATTATTCTTTTATCAGTTTATTTTTTGCTGCTCCCTCAAAATGCGTATGCCTATCTTGATCCTGCTTCGATATCTATGTTTGCCCAAGTGGTTATTGCGGGAGTAGTTGGTGCCTTGGTTTTTGTCAAAGGTGGGGTTAGTTCAATTAAAAACTTCTTTAATAAAATCTTTAAGAAATCAACTCCGCCAAAATAGATACGAAGGCCTTGTGCAATGAAGAAAATTCAACTGATTTATCCGTTGTTGTTAGCTATTTATCCGTCATTATTTTTGTTCACGAGCAATTTTAGTGAAGCCTCAGGAGCATCATTTTATCCTGTAGTGTTGGCATCGCTTATTGTAACGGCACTTTTATACGGCCTTTTTTTTCTTTTTATCAGAGACTTCAAAAAGAGTGCTCTTTATTTGTTTCCATTTTTGGTTATTTTCTTCGCCATGGGCCACATTTCATTTGATTTTGTGGATCGTTTTTGGGAGGTGGGGCCACTTCTTGTTCGGATAAAAGAAAAATTGCATCTGGAGGTATCGGATGTGACTCTTTGGGCCTGGCCACAGTTTTTACTTTTTGGCATTTGTTATTTCTTCTTTGTTAAGTATCTTCGGAAAATTAAGCAAGAAACTTTGGATCGTTTTACGCAGGCACTTTTTGTGGTTTCTTTTTTGCTTATTATTTTCCAGGCCATTGATTTGGCAAATTCTCTTTGGTTAAAAGGGGGAGAGAGCGGCCAAAGTCGTAAGAAGTTAGAGGTTAAGGCATCTGCTAATTCATTATTTGCTACAACGGTTAATTTGCCAGATATTTATTATATAATTCCCGACGGACATCCGCGGGCAGATGTTTTGGCAAAGTATCACAAGTTTGACAATTCTAAATTTATTGCGGGCCTAGAAGATATGGGTTTTTTTGTGGCAAAAAACAGTTACTCAAATTATGCCGCCACATTTTTATCGATCACTTCTTCTTTGAACATGCGTTACATCAATTATTTTGCTGAGCGCAATGGCCAGCGCTCCCGTCACACGCTTAATGTTTATAATGAATTGTGGGATAATGAGGTTTTCAAATTTTTGCATGCCAAAGGCTATACGAATTATCATTTGCAGAATTCATGGATGGGCGCCAAAACTAATCGCTATGCAGATATTGAACTGCCATGTATTGAGGAAGAAAAAAAAGATGATATTTTTTTAAATCTTTTTATCAATTCCACCATGCTTTATCTGTTTTTAACGAATGATATTGCTCACGATATTGCCAAGTGCCATATGAAAGGAATTGAGCAGTTGTCCCAGCTTTATAAAATCCCTGGCCCTAAATTTGTTTCGGCCCATTTGCGGCCTCCTCATCCTCCTTTTGTTTTTGATCGGGATGGAAATTTTATAGAAAATGATCTTTATACCGATAATACGGAAGGGCCCAAAGTGCGCGCCTGGTTTCATTTTGATATGTTTGTTGATCAGATGGTATTTGTTGATAAACAATTAAGTGAGTTGGCGGCCAATATTATAGCTAATACTCCAAATGGTGCCATAATAATTTTTCAATCTGATCATGGTGCTCGTATTGTTTCCAATACTAGCTCTAATGATTTTCGCCAAGCGCGCCATGCAAATTTTACTGCCATTTATCACCCGGATAAAACTAAATTATTTGATGATAATATTACTCCCGTTAACATTTTTAGAATTATTTTTAACCACTATTTAGGTGGTAATTTTGAAATTTTACCCAACAAGATCTATTATTCAGAGTATGGACATCCATTTGATTTTAGCGAGATGAATTTTTAAATTTTTTTTAGTGCGCTCCGACAAATGAAAATTGGTTGTGACATTCGTCGCAATCAGTAAAACCTGGCAGGTTGTGATTTGGATAAGCAACATTGCTTCGTTCTTTTTGATGGCATTGCACACATTCAGAAGTGGTGGCCTCGTAGCGGCCGTTAAAATGGCATTCATTACACTCAAGAGTTCGATGTACTCCCATAAGTGGAAATGCTGTTTGAGTATGTTTAAAATTTGTTATTTCCCAAAAAAATTGCGAGTGGCATTCAGAGCACTGAGAGAGTTGGCCGAAGTGAATATCGTCTTTGATATGGCAAATTTGACAATTATCACCAGTTCCGGCCAAGATACGATCATCAAAATGACATTCTTTACATTGCAAGGTGAAGTGTATTCCTGAGAGTAAAAAGCTTTTATGGAAATCTCTTGTTTTTTTGAAACTATTTTCGTTGTGACAAGGAGTGCATGATCTGCCGAACTCTCCATTGTGTTGATCCTTATGACAGCTAATACATTTATCTTCACTATTAAATAAGAAGCGATAATTTCTTTTAGGATTTGAGGTATAGGGTTTTGGATAAGTTTGTTTTTGGTAGACCTTATGACACTTATGACAAGCACTTTCAGTATGCTTTGCTTTAAGTGCAAAGTTGGTTATTGAGTGATCAAAGGGGAGTAGTTTTTTAAAGGAACTGGTGCTGTGACAGTCGCTGCATTTTTGAGTGGAAAGATTAGGGAATTGGCCATTGTGGAGATTGGGATGACATGAGATGCAAAACTGCTGTCGAGCATTTGGAAAAGAAAAAATCTGTTTCATATTCTTTTTATGGCAACCATCACATTCTATTTTAGTGTGCGCGCCATCGATAATAAAATTGGTATCAAAATTATGACTAAATTTGCCAGAGTTTCGTTTGATTTTTTTCCAATCATCTTCCGCATGACAATGAGTACATTGGGCAAAGTTAAGGGTACCAGAGGAAATTAGCAAAAGATTAACTGGCCGACAAAAAAACAAGTGGTACCCTTTGAAGGAAATTAGGCCGGTCCCCTTTGAGGAAATTCGACAACATTTCAGAGTTGGCCAACAAAATTAGTTCTAAGATTTTAGGATTTCGTGTAGGATTTTAGTGGGCAGGGTTGTTGGGAGACCCCTTTTATTTTTCCTTAGCACTTATAGACGATAAATCCAATGTGGTAAGACTATGTGCTCTGCCAGCGCTCTGCACTCCTACCAAGGCAACCCTAAACCATCTGCACTGGATTGATGGCATTGATGACAAAAGCGGAATTGATCTTGAAGTCAACCTGCTATCGTTTTTGGCAAAAAACTAGCTAGGGTCGCTTCTTTCGCCTTGGCAATGGTGTTTGCTCTCTAAGAGGTACTTATCTATTACCAGCAATCCCGAAAGCTTCGCTATTGCAGAGGCCTGCTGTTATCTGGAATAGTTCGCCACTAACTCTCGTCAATCCTTTATCAACAATTGCTTGGTGCAGCGAAAGTCTGTGAACTGAAACGGTGGTTGTTGCGTCACCTTCCATACTCGTTACGCTTACATTGATAGGTGTGTTTAATATAAATGCGTCATACTTCTCACCACATTTAGCGATGATCTCACGATCATCATCGTTGTTGTTTGCGCGAAAAATTTTTGCATATGAACCTTCTAGTACAACGTTTTGACCATCCACATATGTGGCCGCCGTCTTTAAATCGCCGGCGCTTGTCGATGCAAACCCGATTGAAGTCAATGCAAGTGTTAAGCAAAAAATAAGTAATTTCATAATAACTCCTGTTTAAAAACCTTAGTGAGTGTGTCTCTTATCGTAATGATTTTTTTACTACATTGCAGGCATACTCCGTAGTTGTGCCAAAACCATATCCAGCGGATTTGGTTTCATTAATGATAAGGGAGATTTCCCCTGTGATAACGTCGCCACCAGTGAGAATTTCGCCTTTGATTACATAACTTGTGCGAGCATCTCCTTCTTGAATTGTGACATCAGTGATAACTGCGCTCTCTTGTTGGAATTCGGAGACACATTGAGCAAGTTGGCGGTTTAGGAGTATATCAGCAACTCTAGCAGCTTGTTCTCCCATGCTCACTACTGGACTTGGAACTAATTGTGTGGTGGCCCAAGTAAGTTGAGCTACAAGTAATGAACCAATCATAACCATTTTTTTCATAGTATTCTCCTTGATCGTCAGACATCATGCGTTTGTATTGTTCTTGTCTAGATTGTACTTTTAAAACCAACACAAAAACAGACGATTGAAAAATATACTGAAAAGTTTTTGTGGCCGTATAATTATTGGTCGGTTGGTTGCCTCTTTAACAAATAAGTTGAACTCATTGAAAACCCATTGGCACATATCTGGAGTTTAAATATCCACATACTTGCATTATTTTTAGTTTAAAATAGGCCATGTTTCGGTATCCGTATGCAATACAGAGAAGTTTCAGCTAGAAGCTCGAGAGAGCTTTGAGATCTGGCCGGCCTAAATGCCATTGGATTTAATTCACGCGCGCGTTTTTTGGACATTTCAGAGTTGGCCAACAAAATTAGTTCTAAGATTTTAGGATTTCGTGTAGGATTTTAGTGGGCAGGGTAGTTGGGAGACCCCTTTTATTTTTCCTTAGCACTATGATGCCTTTTTAATCTCAATCGATAATTTAAAACCTAGTGCATCCAAAACAGAATAAAGACTGCCAAGTTCAGGATTGCCCTGCTTCGAGAGCATTCTATAGAGATTTTCCCGATTGAGATTTGTATCTTTTGCTAATTGAGAAATTCCACGGGCCTCTGCCACATTTCGAAGAGCTACCAAAAAAACTTCTGGCAAGTCACTCTCTTCAAGTGCTGCTCTCAAATAACCTATTGCCTCTTCTGGGTCCTTAAGTGATTCGATAAGATCTTCGTGATAACTTATTTTTTTATTTTTTCCAGTTTTTGTCATAACGCCTCCGATAGTCGGCCCAATATTCGTGAGCTGTTTTTATATCTCTCTTCTGGGAGCTTTTATCCCCACCAGTTAAAAGAAGAACTAGCTTTTTTCCGGCCAAGGCAAAATATACCCTATAACCTGGCCCAAAATCTATCTTTAGCTCCAAAACACCTTCTCCAACTGACTCACAGTATCCAATGTTTCCAAGCGCCACTCGATCAATGCGAACTCGTATTTTTCGACGGCCTTCTTTATCTCTAAGCGATAGCAACCAATTTCTAAATGGACAAGTTCCGCCTTCCGTCTCGTAATAATCAATTTCTTTTGTCTGAACTTCCATCCTGAGAAGATTGTAGCTTAAAAGCTACGATGCGTCAATAAATTTTTAACATCACACCCAGTATCAATTTCAGCACTTGCTTGGAAGTTGAGCGGGAAAGCTAGCGAAAATGAGGGAAAATAGAAGAAAATAGGCGATAAAAAGAGAACTCAAAAATCTAATTTAAAATATTAATATTAAACACCGATTTCCATAGACTGGAAAATATTACGCAAAACCGGCCACTACTCATAATTTAATACGGCCAAAGCTAGGTTGCTCAATTTAAAAAAAATGAAATCGAACTACACAATCCATGATCTTTAATTCGTTCTAATCATAATCACATAATTTTACTAGTTGTAAGTGGCTTGTGCTCGGGAACGTTGGCGGATAATAGATCTTGAGCGGAAATGCGAGCGTTTCTGAGCAAGATCACAAAAGTTGAGAAATAACGGGCATGGCCCGAATTATTAATATTAGGTTAGTAATCAAGCTTTTACTCTAAAAAATTTTCAAAGATAGATCAGCCTCCTTGCAAATCTTTTCAATTATGTTAAACGGATAAAAAGATTATTCCGCAATTAATTAATTCGTTTGGTGTTACAACACCTCACCTACTTAAGGAGGTTCAAAATGAAATCAATTTTATTAGCAGTTCTCTTTTTATCGCAAATTGCTTTTGCAGATGTTTACAGCATCACAGGGCGCGTTTATACAGGCTATGTTAGTCCTGAGATTTCGCCATTTGGTGCTATCGTTGACTTAGATTCAGGTGAAGTCCTGTATGTAACGTCTTTGATATCGGTTCTTAGTCCAAAGAATTTAGATAAAGGCTGTAGATACGAATTTAACTACGTATTGGATACAACTGTCCCATTTAAGGCCATAAAACTTGTTCCCCCACAATCTGTAATAGACTGTGCGAACGACTTTCCAGCTGATAGGTAATTTTTTGAAAAGTGTAACATTTTTTATTACTTTTTTTTCTCTTTGTACTTTTTTTACTTTTGCGGGTGAGTCATTTTCACCCGCTGATTATTTTCAAAATGGTGTCACTTATTCATACCGTGCCGGTACCAGAGGGTTTGGTGGAGGGATCGTTTACGTTGAACTGCATGACCAGATACTAACATTCACGGTCACAATTCGTTTTCTTGGAGCTGGAACATTTTCGCGTACAAGTCGCGATGAAGTTCTCTCTTCTTCTATGCCTCACTACACTCCCTCTCCATCTTTTTTTGGCAGGCAATTGGATTCCTTCTTAGACCATCAAGGAATAATGGTTAGCATTCTTAGACTAAGGTCAGCAATTGAAGGATATTTTGATTCCAAATATACCCGTTTAAACTTATTGGTCGAATTTGGAAACGACAGTGACTATCTCAGTCCAGAGCAGAGGAATGAAGCAGATTATGCTCAATACATAATGAATCTAAGAAATGCTGTTGAAGCTAAGCATAAAGATATGCAGACCAATGCAATTCCAATTAGTATTGTTGCAAAGCCGGACGCTACCAGAGCAAGCCCTAGTGAGTGGGACATTTACTCTGATCCGCGTATTTTTGCCCACGAATTATTTCATGTTATCGGCAGTTATTTTGAAGGATACGAATGTGATGGCTACCCAGTAAATGGTATGATGCAAGATGAGTATATGTCGAGAGCGGTGGACAGTTATATGGGGAAAAGATCAGTTCCATATTTATTATTATCTGATCTGCTGGAAATGATTTCTTCTTGGGGGTCTACTAAATCAATTAACCCAAAACCAATGAATATTGAAATACTCGATGAATGGATCAATCGCTATTCTGATAGTTCCATTTGTAGTCGTACTTCTAATAGTAGAGTGAATTATTTATCATGGCCGCCGTCAAAAAAAATGAATGAAGCCAATAAGAATGTTCTTGAATGGATAAGTGGGAAATATATTAACTCGAATTATCTTATCCAATAATTGGATTATCTAGGAATGTGATCGATCGATTAATGAGAACGCTGGCAGTTAATGAACAATGCTCAGAAAGGTGCGCTTTTCTGAGCAAGAACATAAAAGTTGAGAAATAACGGGCATGGCCCAGATTTTTAATATTAGGATATTGTCCCAGAACTGATGTGCGAGTCCTAACTAATCCCACAGAAACTTAGTTTAATATTACCCCCAAATTTCATTTTTTTGTCCCAATGATTTTCCCAAGATTTTGGATCACAAATTAGTTTTATAATAATTCTTGTTATTTTTGCACAACCTTTTTCGCTCCAGTTGAAAGCAAATTTTTTTATTCTTCTATTTATTTCCCTCATCAGCCTTTCAAGTCGAGAAGTTACTTTCGGGGTGACGACACCTGTCTTCATCCAATAGCGAAGATACGTAAAAAGATTGTTTTGTGCATTGGATATATATGTCGCTGCTTGCCCATGGCCCTTCTGTTGTAAATATTCTGTCAAAGCAGTCATCTCCATTTCGCACGATTTAATTTTTTCATTCATTTCAACCAACTCCTCTATTTTGACTTCATCAAAGTTTTTTTCGGGTATTTCAATTTGAAAGATTGAGTGCACTTGATGAAGAGCATATTTAATATCCTGTAGTGGGGAAAAATCGGGACAAAGTCAGGTATGTACCTGCGTATCCAGGAAGTGAGCACTATTCAGGTAAAGATTGTAGTAGCTGTCATAAGTCATATAGTACTTGGAAATTTGATTCCTCGAGCACTAATCATGCTAATTTTAACTTCTGTCTTCCTTGTCACTTTAATAAGGCAAAAAGTGAGCATGGAACTACGAGTAGTACTTATTCTGTTACTGGTTGGGGGACAAAATGTGTTAATTGCCATACGCGGTTGCGTTCTTGGAACGCTGACTAGGAACAACTTTCTTGGCCGCGTATCCAGATATATTCTAATTCTGATAGAATCATGGCAGTTGCCCCCCACACAATTTGCTGGGCCAAACGGTAACATGGCGTTGGAGTTCCTTGATACAAAAAACTATCTTTAGAGTCTTTTGCTAAAAGCTCTGTTAGATTTATTTCATAAATGGCCGCTACTTCTCTTTCTTGTCTGATAAAGGCCTTCGGTGGTGAGCAGGTTGTTACGATGGGAATTACCAGAAAATTACTAACAGGGATAGGAAGTGGTGATAGTTGGCCAATAACATTTGTTGGCCGCAGAGCTAGTCCAATTTCCTCTTGGCATTCACGAATGGCCGCATCAATAGCGCTCTCTCCTGGTTCTATTCGCCCTCCCGGCAAGGCCATTTGTCCGCTATGGGGAAGGCCATCCTCATTTCGCCTGATAAGAGGAAAAAACCATTGGCCATCTTTGCAGTAAAGGTTTACGGCCACTGCGGCCGGAGAGAGGCAATTTGTGTTTTGATTGTACAAGGCCAGATCAGTAAGACGGGCAGGAGGGGCCATGGCCGCCCAGGCCTGGGCCTTTGGTAGTTGGTTATGTTTGAGATAGTCAGAGAGTCGACTTAGCATGGAAGCTTGTTGCATTGTTTTAATAGTAAATTAAAGACAGAGGTTAGCTCGACTGGGGCATAGGAGAGTTTTGCTTGGCGCAATCCATCGTCGCCGACATCCTCCTCGCGATTTATAAGCGTGTAGTTGAGCGATTGAATTTGCTTGGAGGTTTCGCGATTGATAATTTGATAGAGCCCCTTATATTTTCGATCGGCCTTTTCAAAATGAACTACCGCCATTTCAGAACTCTGGCGTTCAAAAATAGAAAATGCCACTGGTTGTCCGTCAATGCGAATGGCCACACCTGCTTGATCTAGTTCATTAAAATGTTTTAGAGTGAATTCTAAAGCGCGCAATTCGGCGGCCAGCGAGGGATCGTTTGATGGAATTCCATCAGCGGATGCCATGGACATGAGAATTTCCAAACAGTGTGCATTGCATTCTTTAGAAATAGGGGTTGCTTCCCAATTTGGATAGAGTTTTAAAAATTGGGCCACTAGATTGCGTTTTTTAGAATATTTGGAGCTGGCCAGAGTGGCCAGATCAGATGCTAAGTAGATGTAGTTAGCACCGGCCCGATCTTCTTCGATTTCAAAGTGTGCAGTATAGGGAGTAATTTTTTCTAAAAAATCAGCAGAACAGCTTAAAATTTCTAATGGATAGGGGAGTCGCTCTGCTTTACTAAAAAGCCATGGAAAAAAATTGTCTGGTAATTGGCCGATGGGTTGTAGTAAATGCCACTCCTGATTATTACCGTTTTGGTAAGGGCGGGCAATTAACAAACAATCAGGATTAAAGAAGGCCCAGTGGAAGTTGTAATTTTCTGCCCAGGCCACCATAGAAGCAAAGGTATATCCGGCAATTGGCGATGGATTGCGCTCAAGATGTGTTTTAATTTTAGAATGAGATTCTAGGGAAACTGGGGCAAAGGGTAGTCCGAGAAAAGAGCTGCCATCCATTAAGGCAACTCCCGAGTGGGAAATCTCATGGGAATAAATTGAGGGATTACTTTGTAACCAATTTTTTCGTAAAAGCTGGATGTGTTCGGTTCCGCAATAAGTCCTATCCATACAATACCTCGTTCTTGACAGTAGTTGGTTAATTTCTCTGTGAGAATTTTTCCAATACCAAATTTTCTATATTCTTTTAAAACTACTAAATCTTGAATGTAGGCATCACTGACACCATCAGACAAGGTGCGGCCCATGCCTATTGCATGCTCGCAATGCTTTTGAGAATCATAAATGGTGGCCACCATAAAGCAAAAACTTCCGGTAATTATTTGGGGAATGGCATCGCGGGCGGCGCTACTTTCTTTCCACCATCCTGCAGAAGAGTAAAGATCGACGATCTCTTGAGTCGGCCACTTTTTGACAACAGTATAGTTTATCTTTTCGCTAGTCATTGTTTGCTAGATATACTCCCAATCAAGGTGGTTGGGAAGGGAGTGGAAAAAATATACCTATTGGGGAGATTGCCAAGAGATTTTTTACAGAGGATAATATTGATATTCAGGCAGTATAGTGAAATTAAAGGATTATATAGTTTTTAGCATTAGCTTTTAGCATTAAGGAGAGGCGCATGAGTGGAGAAAGTAAATGGCGTTTTAAATATATTATTTATCCCCAGTTTCAATATACTTTAGTGGCCATCAATTCTTTTATTCTCTTCGTGGTCATTACAGTATTTGGGGTACAAATATACCGCTCTTTTGCTTATATCAATGGCCTGGGAGTGCGGGCCAATCTTCCCCCCGATCATAATTATTTTAAGTTTATTAATATTCAGACTCACAATTTAATGGTTAACATGACGATTGCCAGTTTTATTTCACTTGTTTTCTCGGTTTTATTTACCATCTATTTTTCACATCGTTTAGTTGGGCCTATTGTCCGTTTAAAGGCCCATTTTTTAGAAATTTTTAACAATGGGATAATTCGTCCGATTAATTTTAGAAAAACTGACTATTTTACCGATTTGGCCGAGGTGGTCAATAATGCGTTGGAGAAGATGAAAAAGTAGCTGTACTAGTAGTAGATTTTAATACTCGAATGCCCCAATATCACTAATTGTTTCATCGGGCCGCGGGCATCCTTGAAAGTCATTTTGGGTGAATGTTACGTTTGTACCTGTGTTGAGAGCAGGAGACGATGGTGTAGACGATATTATTCACCCAGGTAAGATTGTCGATGTCCCCAATAGAAAACTCCCTTTGAGTGGGGTCAGTATTTCCATAAAAAGTGTTATGCCAGTAATAATGGTTTCCTCCATGGCCTCCCCGTGTGTTGTTATCGGCCACTCTTATTCCTCCGCCATTATGGTGAAATACGTTGTTATATATATATGCCGTTGTTAGATATGCGTAATCAACAATAGGGTAGGGTTGAATTAGCATCCCCACCTCCAAACACCGCGGAAACTGCCACTGCACCGCCAATCCAGGGGGGTGTAGATGTATGGTGTATTTCGTTATCATGGTAATGTAGCTCATTTATTCTGTCTGTGCTGTAGTGTCCAAAGAATTGAGATTGGCCGTTATTATATGCAAATTCACACCAGCCAATTTCCACTCTTCCATGAGGGCCAAAACCCTGAAAATATAGTGGCCCAACTCGATAGCCAGGGCCATCTTCGGCCTTCCAATCTAGTGGTTTTCCTGTATGATGAACATAATTTCCCAGGAATCGGGTATCGTTATTAGAAAGATTTCCTGCAAATAAAAAGGCAATTCCATGTCCTGTATCTGCATATGTTGTTGTGGCGTCAAATCCAACAATGCGCAAGAAGTTGGCAGTGCTAGCACTACCAGTTCCCATGTGCCAAACTGAAAAGTCCATTTGGCATTTTAGCTTGGAGAAGGTCCAATAGTCTAAATGGTCAACTGTTGGTTGGTAACCGGCCTGGCGCATAAATTTGGGGATAGCAGGTGTTCCATCTCCAAAAACTGCCTCTTCAGCAGGATAACCAGCAATGGCAATTCTATTATTTTCTGTTCCAGCGTTGTGATTATTATTGAGAAAATGGATGAATGATACGTTTGGTGAAACAGAGGATGAATCACTTTCCAGGTATAATCCTCCTCTAACATAAGCAATATCGCCGGCAGTAAGCGAAGATCTTGCTTTTTCCAGAGATCGCCAAGGAGAGGAGAGTGTTTGGCCAGAGTGAGTATTATTTCCTGAGGGAGAAATGAAGTATATATTACCATTTAGTCAGGACTATAATTGTAATGGTTTATTCCACTGTCATGGATAGAATCTGCAGAGTAGTGGGTACTATCAATTTCAATTAGACAGCGGAAACCTATATCTGGCCGCCTATTATAGGCCGGATCAATGCCACCAGACAAATTAGTTGGGGGGATGGCAAAGAGCGGATTAGTGGCCGCAGGAGGAGCGGGAGGAATTACAGGTGGAGAAGCGTCATCAGTAGCGCTTACGAGGGCGTTAGCGATGGTATCGTTTATTATCGCTTGATAGATGTCGTAATTGGTGGAAACGCCTTCTTCAATCAGAATAGAGATGGTGTTACTGCTAATGCTTACGACTTCGTTACCGGCCGTTCCACCGGCCACTAATTCTAGCATAATATTATTTCCTGCTGATCCGGCAGTGTTGGCCGTTAATAGTAGCTCATATACGGCAGGGCCGGTAGCAACATAGGATGCTGAATCATAATCAGTCACAGGGCCGGATAACTCAGGAGGAATGTTACTAAGATCGTTGTATAAATCATCTCCCAAAGAAGAGATCACTGCTTGAGGGGTTAGTGCATAAAAGTGGGTGGAGAAGGCCGCATTATTATTTAATTGTTCAATTAATCCGCTATAGGTAAGTCCCGTCGGAGTGTCGTTGATGGTTACGGTAATAACAGTTCCTGCAGTAGCAATGGAGACACTATCATCATCAACGGCGGCATCTAATGCCCAAATTATAGTGTAAGCACTTTCCGGATTATTTTCTACTATAGTGGCAAAGGTAGTATTGGCAACAGGATCAGCGGAGGCACCAGAATCTAGAGTGTAGGATCGTCGTCTGGGAAGTTCTAAGGTGGCGGCAACGCCAACGGTGTCGCTGCCGGGTACTAATTCGAGATGATAGCGGCCAGCACCGGCGTAGGATTTATAGCTTCCGCCAGAGACAATACCACCCACTCCGTTTGTGGCCTGACTTACTACTTCTGCATTGACAGAGATTACGTCATCATGAAGTTTGTTAATATTGGAAGAGATGAGTGGTAAGTACAGAAAGGAGTTTCCATCATTGGCGGCAAGTTTACTCCACCCATAGTCTGTGGGGTAGGTTAAATTCATGGGAAGTCCCATCGGAAAGATAAAGCGTTCAGCAAAATTGGGCCTAGTATCTAGTGTCCAGCTAGAGAGATATTGATCGCAGACACCATCGTTATTGGCATCTTTGCACGGGCCTTGAATTCCATTTAAAGTATAGTCGATAAAGAAAGGATCATCATTGGTCACTGCCAAATCGTTATTGTTGGGATCTAATCGCAACACCCCTGCTGGGAAAAGGGCACCATTTTCTGTTTGAGAGGTAAGGGCCGTGCAAGTAAAGTTACAGGCCTCAGAATCAGTGCCACTGTTGTGGCATTTGGTATTATCACTAATTTCGCCGAAACAGGCCATTTGATCACTGGCCCATTCGCTAACGTTTCCGATGAAATCTTGAACACCGTATCGAGAGATACATGCTTCTGTTAGGTAGTATTCCCCTAATTGAGAGGAACCAGTATAGATGGAACGAATGCCAGAGTTGGCGGTGGCCGGCAGTGAATAGAGATTAGTTGCATTTGGAGCGTCAGAATTGTCGTAACCAAAAAGTCCCTCTTCTTCATCATGTAAACCAGATGCCTCGGAAGAGTTACACTTGGAAGAACTATTTAATTGCAGGCCTTGTTCATTGGTATGAATTGTCGAATCAGAGAGATCGTCACTCCAAGCGGAATAAGCAATCTGTTCTTTCCGGGTAGGTAGCTTATAAGAAAGAGGAGAGTCTGCATGGCCAGCAATGGAGGCCGGAGTGCGTGCCGCGCAGAGGGCACTGGCCTGTGTTTGAGAAACATTTGTCAGTGGCGGCAAGTGCGAGTAATTCCCGATGGTAGTTGCGGCGGCGAGGGCCGAATTTACCTCCGTCCAGGTGGTGGCCGCTGCCGCTACACCACTTGCTACGTAGCATTTACCATTTTCACGATTGTAAAAAACATCTCCATTATTGTCAGCAATTACACCGGCCGTAGTGGGGTCGTATGCTCCAACGCAACCATCGGCCGAACAGTCAGCGGCATAAGAGTAATTACAACCAATTTCGACTAAGTCGACGAGAAGATCTTTACCTAGATCATAGTAGGTTTGATCGGTGCTACTTTCATAGGTAGCACCCAGTGCTGTTTTATATTCTCCGGGCCCAGAGAATGGGCAGCGGTAGTTTTTTTCTAGATATGATTTATATGGGGATGCGCTACTGGTGTTCATTCCCATCAGTTCGCATACTTCTTTATTGGCCATCCAGCGATGAATGAATGCCATATTCAGAGGTGGCGAGGTTAGACGCACTTCTGAGATTACTTCGCGTGTTTGGGTTGGTAATAAACTGATAGAATCTATAGGAAGAATTTTATAAAAATAAACTTTGGAATCAACTGCTGTTTTATCAACAAAATTTAGGGTGGTGACGTCAAGGATCTCTTGGTTAAGCGGATGTTCCCAATCATAATCATTGCCAACTTCTCGGCGATAAACATTCCATCCAGAGATAGTAACACCTTCAAATGAATCGATACCGGTTATGGCAAAATCGTTCCATTCAAGAGTTATATCAGTGGTTCCGTAATACTGCTGCCAGGCACCAGAGGGATCGGAGTAGTAGCAAGCTTTATTGGTTTTATCATAGTAGTAACCAGCGCGCTTATCATTACGTGCCAAAATAGTTGGGGCCGCATCTCCTACACAACTGATACTGGGGGAGGCGGAAGTATTGTAAGTAAAGTCAAAGGTGGTATAGGCCGAGTTGCTGCTGGTTATGGCCGCTGAAATAGTTCCAATAGATGAAGGTAGTGAATCTGTAAGATAAAAATCCAAAGAACTCAGTCCTGGGGTTAAAGTAAAAGTGGTGTCTGTAGTTTGACAGTTATCATCGCTGTAGATGATACCACTGCTATCGCTAGTAGTTATGGTAACATTTATTGAGGAGTATGAAGTTGTAAGGTTGTCATATTGATTTTTTAAATTAAGCGTGTAGTGATGGCATCCCATAGGTGTGGTTGTGCTAGGGCCAGCTATAATAAAGGACCCACTGCTAGAATTATCGGTGGTAAGCGTCATAGTTGAGGCGGCCAGTGCGGGAGTTCCAGCTATTACTTCGGCCACTGAAATGGCAGTTGAATCACCTTCATAATAAAATTCTTTGCTGCTGGTGAAGGCCGCAATGGTTATGTTGTCGCCGGCCAGCGCTGTAGAGCAAGAGGCCTCGGAATAAAAATCTCCGCCGGCCGCACCGTCAGTTAATATGAGCAGTCGATCTTCGTAAGGAGTAAAGGGATTACCATTGGCATCAATGGCGTTTACTACAAATTTGCTACATTCGCTGCTATGAGCATAGGAGGGCCCTTCGACTGATAACAAATAGGCCCCTGCACAGCTAGCTACACCATCTTCACTATCACTGGAGGAGATATTACAAGCGAGATATTTCATTTCACTCCAGCCAGTACTATCGGTGGAGGTGTTAACGAAACACTTATTATTCGCACTATCATAGTAAATAGCATTTTTTTTGCCGGCGGTGGTGGCCGGTGAAGTAAGAGGTGATTTTGCTCCTGAGCAATCGGTTAGAGTTGTTGTTCCACAGGAGTTTTGTGAAAAATCGCAAGTGATTTTATTAATCACATTATTTCGACGATCTTGTTTGGGGCCAACGGCCGAAATATTTTTCCAACCGCCATGGCGTGCGCCAACGGGATTGATCGTCAATTTAAAATAGGAGGTAGGGTCATCAGTGCTGTCATCAAATGTGCCATCATCAGAAACTCTAACTCCTACGTTCACTTCGCCATATGCTCCAGCAACTGGCCGTAGTTTTAAAATTAGTCTATGCAAAGAGACGTCTGCTGCTGGTTCTCCTGGATTTCCTAGAAGGCCAATCTCAATCACTCCATCTACCGTTATAGGATCTAAAGTTACCGCTTCGTTTGAGTCGGCCAGTCCATCATTATCTATATCAAAATACGCTGCGATATTAGCAATGCTAACAGGCAGTAGGTCTTCATTATCTGAGCTGAATTGGACAGAGAGAGTTTGGCCATCTTCTCCATCATCGCCACCTTCTCCGAGGGTAATTCCGGTTACGACAACTTCATTTGTTTCGTTTGATACCAATCCAGCATTGATTTCGCTATCAAAGGCCACGGTAGGAGGATCATCAACATTAGTTATGTGCAGAGTATAGTTATATGAGGATTCATTTTCATCCACACCGCCATCTGAATCGTCATCTTTAATGTTAATTGTTAAAGTTATGGGTGACAGAGCAGGGGTTGATTGCTCTGCTTGCGGAGTAACTTGAATATCGATGTAACGCTCAGTAATATCATACAGGCCAACATATCCATCCATAAAAGTGGCAGAAGAGATAGTTGTTTCGTTACTGCTACTAAAGGCCCCGCCGTTGAAGCTTATCTTAATATCTTCATCACTAACAATGGTTTGGTCCGAACTTGTTATCTTGATCGTGAAATCCTGGTAGTATTCCAAATAGTCATCTAGATTACCAGCAGCAATGGGAACATCTTTAATGGTAAAGATGGTATCTTCATCAGCAGTTATTTCGTCTACGGCCGGGAAGACATTATTGACAATAGAAGTGGTGGCCAATGGTTCAACTGAGGCAGCATCATTAGTATCGAGGGCAGGAGGGTCGTTCACCGGGGTAATATTAGTAAGCTCGGCCATTTCATTATCAGAGGTGATTGCGTTAGCAACAACTTCGTATTCAAGATAAGGAGGATTAACGATATAGTCAGATTGGGCCGTATTATTGTAATCACTGTTATCAAGGCCACTGACATTGATGGTACAGACACCCACCGCGCAAATACACCCTCCACCCAAAGTGAGTCCTGCAAAATCGGTGATCGCACACCCAGTGGCCAAGTCACCATCAGGATCAATGTAGTGTAGCGTAACATTAAAACCACCAACTACTCCGGCCAATCCTTCGGGCATAGTAGCACTACTAGCGGTAGTTGTGATGTCACTAACTGGAGGATCATCTATCGGTGTGATGGGGATTGTTACTGTCGCCAGATTTGATCTGGCCCCCTCACTATCAATTACTCGATAAGAAAAAGTAACTTCGTAGCTCGTATGATTGTTTGGAGCAGTAGTAAAAAAATTCTCAGATGGGTGATAGTGAAAGTCTCCATCGCTATCTATCGTTACGCTGCCCGCCGTACCATAGTCCACACCACCTAGTGATACGGAGGGGCCTGCGGTCACCTGATAAGTTAGATTATTATCATTGTCACGAAAATCGTATCCTACAAGCTCTCCGTCAACATTTACGAGGTCATCTCCACAGTCGTTTTCTGGATCATCACAGGGAAGTGTAACATCTTCGGCAATAGGAGGATCGTTAACGGAAGTAACAGTAACACCCACCGTAATTGGATCATAGGATCCAGCATCATCTCTGATAGAAAAGCGAAATTGGCCATTGCCGTGAGCATTATCGGCCCCTTCTACCATGGCGTAGCAGATCCCGGCACTACAATAGCAACTGGTAACTTCAATCAATTCTTCGTTGGAAGGGGAGACGGAGATAATTGAGCAAGCAGAGGCAACAGTATTGTAGTGATTGTAGTAATCTAGTTCGACTAGTTCGCTACTATCTTCTAAAATTGTAACTTGCTGAATGATAGTAGTGGAAGGTTCGCAGCTTCTGGTCTTGCTGCTAAACTCCATCTGGGGAGGGCAAGAGACTTCGCTGCCAACTGGCCTATTTGGAACGCAAGATAGCGCCAATAAAAGCGTTAAAGAAGCGGATGCAATAACGGCAATGATACGCAAGCTATACTCCATAGTCGTAGTTTACCACGATGCCTTATCGACAAACTTGGAGATTTACTTAACCCTATACTGATTTTCTTGATTGGGGATAAGTTACTTAATTTATTGAATATTTTTTTGTGGATTGTTTTAAATAATACATATTTATCATAGAAGCACTGCCAAGAAAAATTGCCTTTTTGGAGGTGTGTCCTATTTTTTCTAAGCACTGCGTTATTTTTCTGGTTTGCAGGTAATATTTTTAAAGATTGATTAATTATGAGCATTCGCTCATAATTAAAATACTGCAAAATAGTAGTTAGATAGCTAACAGAAAGTAGATAATATGCGTCCAAAAAAACATCGTCATACTTGTTGTAAAATTAATGCGAACTACTTCAAACCTCGCGGCGTTTCAATGGATAAGTTGAGTGAGATTGTTTTGCATGCTGATGAGATTGAGGCGTTACGCTTGGCACATTTGAATGATATGTATCAAGAAGAAGCGGCCGTCGAAATGAAAATTTCCCGTCAAACATTTGGGCGAATACTAAACTCTGCGTATAGAAAAATAACGGAAGCAATTATTGATGGGAAAG
Organism: Bdellovibrionales bacterium RIFOXYD12_FULL_39_22; assembly: GCA_001770205.1. Taxonomy (GTDB): domain Bacteria; phylum Bdellovibrionota; class Bacteriovoracia; order Bacteriovoracales; family Bacteriovoracaceae; genus YD12-FULL-39-22. The sequence continues at coordinate 8,461 of MEQL01000054.1, read as the reverse complement.
CTCTTCGGCTTGATGAATCTACAGATTTAAAAAAAAGTGCAACATAGCGCACTATTATATTCGTAGGCATGCTGTATGTTTTGCTGCCTGCTTATATTTTGCATTTAGCAACAAAACTAATACAGAGGAGATAAAGTTTATGAAAATTTGTTTACCGGTTAATGAGAATAATGGCCTTAATAGTACACTCAGTGAGCATTTTGGATCTGCACCATATTTTATGATTGTTGATACAGATTCAAATGATTGCATCTCAGTGTTAAATAACAACCAACATCACGCTCATGGAATGTGTCGGCCATTGGAAATTTTAGGGCATGAAAAGTTTGATGGAATTGTGGTCGGAGGTATTGGGGCCGGTGCTTTGAATAAGTTAATGGCCGCAAAAATTAAAGTTTATAAAACAGGATATACGACAATAAGGGAAACGGTAGAAGCGTTTAAAGGGAATCAGTTGGTGGAGGTTAATTTAAATTTAGCGTGTTCTGGAGGCAATGGTAGTAATGGCCACCACTGCAACTAAGAGTTGTCTGTTTTGTAGTTAATAAAGAAAATTAACAGTTTCTATTACTGAATTGGCATATTTTTTAGTTCAGGAAATGTTGCTCCAGTTCCGGTTGTAAATTCCCAAACTGCAGTATCCCAAGCAAAACCAGTTAAGAAAGTATTTGGATCATAGTAGTAATCAAGATTATTGTTAAGTGTTCCAATTCCGCTTTCGGCAACAGGGGCAGAAGTGTAGCGATAACTGGTGGTGATAGTAGTGAGCGTGGTTGATTTATAACCAACTAATCCGCCACAGTTTGATAGACAAGTAGAAATCGTACCAGTCGAAAAACTATCTAGTATGGTTGTTCCAGAATACATCCATCCGACAAGGCCGCCTGCATATAACGGTGCAGTGATGTTTCCAGTGGAGTATGAATTACTTAGTGTGCCATTAAATTGACCGACCAGTCCACCAACAAGGCCGTCGCTAGAGGATAGATTGGCGTGAGAATAGCAATTTTTGATTATTGTGTTAAAGGCGTTTCCGACGATGCCACCGAAATATCCACCTTCTCCTTGAATACTGCCGCCGAAATAGGATTTTTCTACAGATGTATTCACCGCAACTCCCACTATTCCCCCGCTACTTGAAGAATGTGCGTAAATTTCGGCAAGGCAGATAATATTTTCAAAAATAGCATATTCAGCTAAGCCTACTACTCCGCCCGAATATAGGCCTGTTGCATTTAATTCAGAATTGGTTACCACGATAGATCGAATGATCGCACTAGAAGAGGCCGAAGTCCCAATGGCATTGCCCGCCAAAATACCGACAAAAGATTCTCCTGAAACATTCGCACCATCTAAGTGAAGATTTTCCACTGTTCCTGAAATTTCGGAAAAAAGTCCAACAAGTTGTTCGGTTGGTTTATTAATAGTAAAATTTGCGATGGTATGTCCGTTACCATTAAAGGATCCAGAAAAAGATCCGATTGGAGCAGTCTCCGTTCCCGAAAAATCAACATCGCTGCTTAAAGCAAAATTTTTATCACATGCTACGGAAGATGCGCTTGAGCAACCATCCGTGGCCAGACTAATTAATTGCTCTCTTGTTCCGATGTTGTATACAATTGGCCCAGTAGCATCACCTTCAGGGGCTTCATCCCAGCTAATTTCATCTCCTAAAATTGCTTCGAGATTTATAAACCCACTTTGTTCGATGTTTGTGATTACTCCATCCGTGTCAGTTATGATGACAGTATAATTTATTCTGTTGGCCGGATATGCTGTCGGAGCTGTTAGATCGGCAACGGTTCCGCTTAACGTTGAACTATCTGATTTTGTCATGGCCACAAAAGTATTACTTGCTTCAGTTGGATTGCAGTCGGTGATAAAGCTGTCGTTGCAGAAGTACAGATGGGCAACTACGTTGTCGTTTTCGTCTCCTGAAAAATTAATTAACACAGCAAATCCAGTTTTAGTGATTGATTCATTCTCGATACTCAAAAGGGTTATTGGGTTTATGGGAGTTGGAGTTGGAGTTGGAGTTGGAGTTGCGAGTATGCGTAAAACTTTTGGTTTATTTGCCAATGAAACTTTGGACGAACATGCCGTAGTAAAAACTAACGAAGCGGCCATCATGGCCAGGATTAGAATGATTTTGGTCCGGTGGATATTGAATTTCATAAGCACAGTATAACGCAACAAGTGGTACAAACTAAAAATAAAAAGTGTGAGCAACAAAAACTCATAGTTACAGAATACTATTTTTTGCAAGTTTTATAAGAAAATAGCAGGCATTAAAAAAGTGCCAACTTTTTGTGGTAGTCGTATGGGCCATGGCCGTATGGGGTGGCCGCTGGTGCATCATACTTATCTGAGCAGGGCATATTTGCCGTTAATATTGTTGCACTGCTCAGAAAAAGTATGACCTACTTTTAAGTTTTTAAGGATTCGTAAAATACTCAACGCTAATTATGGCCCCTTCTTCAGGAAGCGAGTTCTCGTTAAACTTAATAGTGTGAGATGTAGAATCATATTGCCATCCTGCAGATACTAAAATGTCATTAATGCGAACAACAATATTATTGGCGTCAATAGGAATTTTGGATAAAGCAAAACTGTCAGTTAGATCAATAATTTTTCCACCCATCATCGAAAGGATCTGATGGAAATCATCATGGATATTAGAAATAATTCCTCCCGTGGCCGTTGAAACTTCCATGTATCGCTCACCAACATCAATTGACTCAACCAAGCAGCCACCATTTTGATACAAGCTGGTTGAGGAATAGTTGATGTATTGAGATGTAGTGTTTTCGCAAATACTTTGAGTGTTGACGATACTGTAGACTTTCACCATTCCTGGATTACTTTTTTGTGCCTGAAAAAAATGTGTGTACTCCTGAGTGGATAATGGGGACTTGTCTTCTTCATCGCTGAGTATGACGACAATTAGATAGGCATCTGGCCGTAAAAAGGAAGTGTAACGATTAAAGAAGCTATAAGAAGTCTTTAATCCAGTTTCATTGGAAGATCCATTTACTCCTACTTGAATATAGCGTTCAAAATCAGAAATAAATTGTTGTTCATTGCTGGCGGCCTGTATCGAGGTTAATGTATCAGTGGGATTTATCATTACTCCGCTATAGCGATCGCGGCCGTCAGTAGTGATAATGGCCATCTTAAAATCTATAGTGCGAATTAAAAAATTTCGTATGAAAACATCAAAATTATAGGCCAGTGCTGCTTGCTCATCATCCATGGAGCCAGAGTTATCCACCATCCATAAAATATCAACTTTGTGGTTTTCCTCTGCACTGTTTTGTCTGAAATAATCTTTTACTGGCAAGTGAGTCACTGTAGGAGTAGGAGTTACAACCGGTTCATTTTCGTTTCCGGGATTTGTAACGCTACTACCTTCTTGTGTCGCCGGTATTGTCTCTGGGATCTTAGCATTTCCAATTTCATTTTGGCCGTTGTTTTCAATCGCAACGGCGATTTCAGTTTCTGTTTCAGTAGGGGAATCTTCTTCTTTTGCTACTTCCTCCTCGGCTTGTTCTTTAACCTCCTCTTTAACTTCTGTTTCCTGCTCTAGGTAGATTTTTTTGTAAAATTCTTGCTCTTGTTGGCAGGATTGAAAAAATAAAGATTGGCCGAGAACAAAAGCGATAATAGAAAAACGTGTACTTTGTACAAAATCAAATTGTGTTTTCATGGCCGCACCCAAAAATAAAGGCACAATGCTGGCCAAAACGAGAGATAGCTATTAACAAAACAGCTTGCAAATAAATAACTTAATACATAACACCCAAGATTCCGTATTAAGCGTATGCAGCACCCACTCGAACGCTCACAAATTTGGCCACAGGCCTTACGGTTATTTTGGATTTTGCTATCAAGTTACATGCACGGTTAGCGGACGTCCCACACAAAATCTAAAAGTTCTTCAATACAAATTATAATTATAACGCTATATCGGGAAAGAAGCAAATATCACTTCCAATGAATTGATTTTAGAAAGATTAAAGAAATCTTGGAGAGTAAGAAAATAATCGCCGAGCTACTTCATTATCTTATTGTAATTGAAAATATTTGGGGGGCTGCTATGTAAAATTCAACTGAACCAATATCAATAATATTTCGTTCATTACTGTAATAATCTGTTGTAACTAAGGATTGTATTGATGGGGCATTATTGCCATTGTTTCTCGCCGGACTTGCTGTCAATAGATTAAAATTACCTCCATTTTTGTCAACAAACAACGGGTCTACATTTTTACTATTGGCCCCTGCCCAAGATGGCATGGGATCGCTGGAACCAAACCAGATATTATTATCAGCTGTAATTTTATCGGTGGTGAAACTAGGATGGTTAATCTGATAATAATTTGTTGTGGGGTTAATTGCATAAATTATATTATTATATAATGAAACGGAATGTGGATATTGGCCAGAGGGTGAAAATCCAAACTGTATTATCCCACCAGGATAACCGTCTTCTGCGGCAGAATATATAGTATTATTATATACGTAATAGTCTCCAACATTTTCCTCAACACCACGGATCGAGAGGGGAGAGAAACCTGACACTTTATTTGTGTTGGCGTTGTTGATTATATTATTATAAAAAAAACATTCTTTCGCGCCTTCTCCGAATGAAATTGCCTCCTGAGGAAGGTTTTGGAATGAATTATGATGAATTCTTACATTCATATTCATAATACTCTGGGCGCCATCGCCTGCCACCTTGAAAGCACCACGCCCATACTTATTATCATGAATATAGCACCAACCTATATCAGCATTATTAAATTCATGGCTTAGATAAATCATATGAGACTGTAAATCTGATTGAGCAGAGGCACTTTGATTACCAACGCTAATGCCATACATTTTCAAATAGTCAACATGTTGGAGAGAAATTGGATTTACTCCCATATAACCAACCATCCCCTCTGTAACTTTTAAATTGACGAGTCGTGCAAAATCCAATGCATCAGTGGGAGTAGAGTACCATCCGAGCTGGATGGGAATTGCTCCAGTATTGTTTAAGTCAAAAGTCAGATTTGCAAAAACACAATATTGGCGGCGGGGATTAGCTAAGGTTACGATAGCTTTTTGATTGGTAGCGGTAAAGCTAACGGCCACATTTTCTCCAGGATATCCGTAAGTAGTGATGGCGTATGTTTCAGAAGTTCCACTTTTGTCGATATTAATCCAGCGATATCCATTTAATAAATTTTCCTGCCCAGATCCGAAATCATAAGCAGCATCACCGCGAATTACTAAAAAATCTCCAGCGGTAAAATCAGCTCTATCCCAAACTCCATTCGGGGTTCTAAAAGGATTCTTTATATCTCCAACAATGCCAGCACTATCGTTGCCAGTATGAGAGATGAAAAATATTTTCCCCTCTCTGATGGTAAAAATGTGATCAGTATTAGACGCAAGTCCATTTACTATAACTTTTATCGGACCTGTTGAAGTATTAGGAAGAGTGCCAGTTCCAACCTGAATAGAAAGCTGTTGTACATCTGGCCTGCCTAGTGAAAAACCAAGATATTTATACGAGGTAACTTCAATTCCATTAATTTCGACTTTTACATTGGCCAAATTGTCTCCGAAATTAAGTCCAAAAATTGACAGGTAGCATCCCTTATTATCTTCTCCCCCAGTGTTTGGACCTGCGATTATATCTGTGTAAAAGATGACAGGATTTGTTGATGCAAAAACAGAAGATATCGGCAAAAAGAACAATAACAGAAAAAAATTAAATTTAAATTTTCTTCGAAAAAAAAGGCCATTTATATGTTTCATATTGTTCCTTCACATTATAGTGAATTCTTAAAGAAATGAGAGGAGTAGAGGTGATTTAATAATCCTCCCAACAGGAAAAAGATAGTGTATAATTACGTATTGATTATTGTATCAACAATTATCGAAAAAACAACCAGTTTGGAGTGGAATTAAATGAAGATGCGAACTGCTTCTTTTTGAAGTATTCTTTGAGTAAATCCATCGGTAAAAAAATACGGTGTAACTATGAAAATATGTAAGATTTTTGAAATTAATGGAAAGGATAAAACATATTGGCAAATTTTAGATGCTGCAGTTTCTCTCGACATGAAAGTTGGCCATTTAAAATGGACTATCGCATCTTTGGCCAAGCAAGCGAAGGTATCAAGGCCACTTATCTATCACTATTTTGGAAGATCTAAAGAGAACATTTTATTAGAAAGCATTTGCTATTTTAATAAGTATATTTTGGGTACTTCACCTGAACAAATGAAGGAATGGGAAAATCATAATATTACACCATCAATAAAAATCGCACGAGAACTTCTCGATAAGATCCCTGCCATCATTCCCTTCTATTATATTAATCGAACAAAAGATAATGCTATTGGACGAGCGTTGCGGGAGCAGAGAGCCATTTTATTCAAAAAGCTTAAACACTTTTTTCCACAACTTGAGATGATAAAAATACAAGTCATCAAGGCCATGCTTTTTGGAATAATTTTCTATCCGGAACTCCCTGTCTCTGTTGTAGAATCTTCCTGCGAAGAAATATCTAAAATGATCTTTCCCAATAATTTTTGACACAAAGGCCTATTTTTTGTCAACGACATAAATAGAATCATGATTCTTCTCTTGGTATAAATTTAAATTAAACAAACAGGAGAAATCTATGGGCAACTATAATATTCAAATCCTTCCTATAAAATTAAACGCCCCAGTTATTCCTGAGGATTTTGGAAAATTTTCAGTGGCGGATCTAATATTAAATAACATGATTGTCGAGAATGGTGATATTATCGCCGTTACCTCAAAAATTGTTTCAATATTAGAGGGGCGCTGTGTAAAAGTTGCAGAAATTATTCCATCTCCAAAAACAAAACGTCTGGCAAGACACTACAACGTTAATCCAGCAAAACTAGAATTAATTTTAAGAGAGGGTAAACCAATCTGTGTTGTGCCAATGAAAAAATTAATGACTAACCGTAAAATAAATGAACTGATTTTTTCGTTGAGTGTTAATGGTCTAATAGATCAAGATAAATCATCACTAATGAACCAATATTCATACATATGGTTTTCCAGAGTTGGTTGCCATCTTGCCGATAGTGCCGGCATTGATAAATCTAATATCCCTGGTGATTATGTATCGTTGCTACCCAAAGATCCAAAAGAGAGTGCGCAGAAAATTCGTACAGAAATTATGTCAAAGGTGCAAAAAAAAGTTGCAATAGTAATAACTGACACAATGGGGGGAAGCCTATCATTTCAAGGACACTGGGATACTCCTCTTGCCTACGCCGGAATTGATCCACTGGAAAAGAAAGTTGGCGAAAAAGATGTTTTTGGATTAGTTGGTACTGGTGGAAGAGGCAATTATGTCGTTCCTATTGCGGCCATTGCCGGTCTAGTCATGGGTAGCTGTAACGAATGTACTCCTATAGCAATAATTCGTAATCTCCAATATAAATCAGAAATGGCCGATGAAGTTGATCGGGGCCAGGATTTAACTGATATTGAAGTTCCCGTTAAAGAAAGGTTGCGAATTATGTGGTGGACGCTTGTTACAACCATAGGCTATTTTTTACGATCGACGGTGTATCGTTAAAATAATTCGCAAGAATAAACGTAACAAAAAAAGAATGCCAACATGTCCTCTGAATGTAATTTCCTAACTACTTTTTTTCTCTAAAAAAAGTAGTTAAGAGTTTCTGATTATCACCGAATTATTATTGTGACAGAGGTTTAATGAAAAAGTCTATGGTCTGTGTTTTGTTCTCCATATACTGAGAAAGTTCTCCAATGATCTGACGCATGGCCTCGTATGATGCCTCTGGCATTTTACTACTATCGCCCCAGTCGGCCTCATTCACCCATAATGCGGCCTGGATTTCTCTCTCAGTAAAAGGTGGAAATTTTGCATCATTCCAGCCGAAGACATCGACGAGATTTCCGCTGAAGGCCAAAACATTATTCCAGCTATGGGAAGTAATTTCACCAATATCTAAAGAGCGAAGCGCAAAGCGTTCTAGAAAAATTTTGGTTGGCAATGATTCACCGTTATCAGCATTGTAATCAACAACGCCGTTGTTATCGTCAGGAGCATTAGAGTTATTTTTTAGCTGCAAATCATTAGGCAGTAGGAGATTTTTGCCACCGGCCGATTCTGAAAGCAAAGTTAATTTATCTTTTAAAATGGTGAAAGTGTAATTTCCAATGGCAGGATAGATAGCATGAGAACCCTTCGCAATGGCCACTAGGGGATGCTCTTGATATTTATATGCTTCTTCCCAGGAAAGGCGTATGCGTCCTTTGGAAGAGCTTTGAATAATATTTTTATCTGCATCGACGATATTAAGTTTTTGTCCTTCCATATAGTGCGTAACGAAATAAATTTCAATTATAAATACAAGTATGCGTTATTGCATCTTTTAAAAATGCCATGGATTTTTTC
>MEQL01000053.1 GCA_001770205.1 Bdellovibrionales bacterium RIFOXYD12_FULL_39_22 | reverse complement strand
TAGAAGAAAAAATGATTAGCTATATGAATACTGCTGAGAAAAGTTTTTCAACTTATCAAAAAACTGCACTAATACCTGAAACATACCGAATTGAAGTGATTAATGCAATAATTGCAATTGTAGTTGTTATTAAGAAATTGCGGTGTGCATCCCGTGATTCTAACTCAGACTTTACAATAGAAATAAAGGCGGAAAGTTCTACGTGAGTGTTGAGAGTTGAAATTCTTAATAGTAATTGTCGAAGATTGTCATTTGAAAGTTTTCTAGTGTCGTGTTTTTCAAAAAACATTTTGGTATTGATAAATCCATCTAAACTTGAAATTTCTCCATTTACCTTGTTCATAAAAACCTCCTTAAGAAATATATCCAAACCCATCGTCCTATTCGTTATCCAACTAAGTCGCCTCATTTGCGTTTGGTGTCGCAAGGGTGATTTGGTTTTATGCCAGAGCAAATATCTCTGATTGGCTCACAATTTATTGATCTCTCTCCATAGATTCTGCAAATCGTAGAAAGATTCAACGATTCTCTACTTTCATTTAATGTTTTGCAAATATTTCTAATTTTCTCCTCGGGCCACGCTGGAAAAAAACTAGTCGATTCGAGAAGCTTCACATATAATAAGCCAATCTTTTTCGGATAAGTAAGAACATGTTCTTCCATAAAATCAACCAAATTTTTAAACTCCCACCCCCCTTTTGCATATTTTGAAGAGACTTCAAAAACTTTCAAGACAATAGCATCATCAGGACCAGTAAAAATATTCAGGACGCAGCTCACGTTCGAAAAATGATCGGAGTTAAACGCATTTATGTTCTTTTCGTAAATTGCAAACATACTATCTAACAAGTTCTTTGCCTTGCTTTTGATTTCTTTAGATGTATCGTGCTTTACAATGATTGAGATTGAATGGAACAAGTGACTCCATTCGGAAGGCAGCTTCTGGCTCAATATTGATTTAATAACGGAATCATCTTTACAATGTAAGTAAGCAATTATGCCTAGCTCGATAACCCTTTTTTGGAGTTTGTCTAAGCGGCTTTGATTTTTACGGGACTGGTCGTCGTATCGAAGAAAGGCCAATAACATCTTTCTTGCATTTAATTCGCTGTACATTTTTTCAACAAAGACTGTTACATATGAAAATCCTTCTAAGAAAGCAAGCCATCTCTTTTGTGAACCATCGGTGGAAAGAATTAAATCGATGTTATCAAATATCCAATTATTATTCATGAACAGAAACTGTCGATAATATGCACCGATCAGCGCACGCAACGATATTTCATCGTTTTCCGTATTTTTTAAAACATCTTCGACTATCAATTTGAAATCGTTCCAAGCAAAATTAAGATTTTCAGTGTCTTTTCCAGCCGCCCTACATCTACGCAATGACAGTAATATAAATGCTTCAAATATTTTTCCTCGTGGCTCATTTATTGCCCTTGTGAATGCATCAGAGTTGCTCGAATAATCCTCGTCTTCCGGCGTAAAACCCCCGAGTTTTTTAAGAATTGTGAAACATTGCTTTGCTGTATCAATATTAAAACTATTCTCATCGTTTTTAGTTCCGGCTCCAATAAATCTAGCGATTGATGATACGACCCATCTTGCTTTTGATTCCTTGTTGGCAATATCATGCCGAAACTGATCAAATGACGAGTAGTCCTCTATCGTATTTAAGATCTCTCGAACTGGAGTTGGTTTCTTATCTTCCCAGGCTTTTGAATATCCATCAACAATTGCAGAAACAAATTGATAATTAAATTTTCGAAGATCCATAAGTATCAATGAACACTTTTCTGGTTCTTGCTGAACATATTGCTCAAGTGTTCTGGAAAGCCCATCCTCATCAGGTCCTCGAAATTTGTCCTGACTTTTAAAGTTTATTAAAAAATTTGAGATATCTGTTGCTGTTGCTTTTCCAAAATCTTCTATACTCCAAGGTGATATGGGCCCCACCCATCCAGAACTCATATAGGTTGAAAAATCAGGATGGTCATCCTCTTTTTGTCCCGTAAGGTTATACAAGTCACTATATAACTGCCTTGCCTCTTGCGAAGAGGACTCTTTGAGAGCCTGTGCCCATCTCACTTGTTTCCATGCAGTAAATGTTTTCTTTTCCTCTTCATTTTTGGAGTACTGATCTTCAAGGACAGTAATAGCTTGCAAAATGTCTTTTTGTGATTCTAAACTCAACTTATCAAAATTTTCTTTAAGAAAATGATACCGCTCATACCTTGAGCCTTCATCAAGGCCTTGTTTTAGAATGATTCTGACTGTGTCCTCCGGCGGTATCAAATCTGTAAAATCAGTGGCTAGAGCAATAAATAGTCTCTTGTACGTCTCAAGATTTGATTTTTTCCACTCAGGGAGATAACAAAGTTCCTGCTTTTTCTTAAGTTCAAAAACAGAAAATTTAAACAGAAGATCAACTAAAATGGACGGAGCAGAGTCATGATAAGCGTTCTGGTGGTGTGGAGGTATGGCTGGCCTCCAATATTCAGTTGAATCATCCAGATCAGAAGCGATTCTAAGCAGAGAGTTCAAACGATCTGCTGTTATACTAATTAGCGCTAACACAGACGACGAATTTTTATCGTATAAATTTTGAAGATCTAGTCTATTGGATAAAAAATCTTGGTATCCATAGTTATCAAAATATTTTAGAATATATTCATTATAAGATATCTTATCTTTTTTATAAAAATCAAGTATCCACCAAAACAACTTTTTAAGAATTTTGATAGAGTGATCATCATTAGCAATTTGCGACGTAATTTTTCCAAAACCTTCAAATAACGAAAACTCAATTAGTCTATCGGGATATGAAACCTGATCAACTAGGTTAAAAACTCGAGTTATATCATCTTCTGCAATGTAGCTTAGAGGTATTGCAAAATTTATCTCGGTGAGAGCCCTGAGTAGATGAAAATTATCAGGGATTTTATCAATCTCTCTAATGGATTCATAAAAGCTATTTATAAATTCATTAGAACTTATTTCACCTAACGCAATTTGTTTTGATATTTCTTGTAGGTAAAAAATTTGTGGCCAGGGATGAAAAGGCAAATGCGATGATGCTGTCGAGAAATCGATTGAGCTTGGCTTGAAATATCCGCGCTCTTTAAGAATTGGAAAGTAGTTATGGTTTTTAGCTTTAGTGAAAAAGTAGATCTTATCTTGATATCCTTTTTCAATTAGAGTTATTATATCATGTATTATTATATCTTTTTTCATTCAACAGCTCCATCAAATCGACTCATGAGATCATCCATCAAGTTAACGTGTTTTACACGAGGAGGGGCTTTAGATCTCTTTGACAAAACAGCAGACCAAGTCTCAATAACTTCTTCAATTGAGTCATATCCTTTTTTATCAATATTATAAGCTAGAATTTTTATACCTAGCTGTTCCTCCCAATAGATTGAAAGATGCTTTAAAATAGGTGCTTGATGGGAAAGCACCGGAAGCAAAAGGAAAAATTGCTGTTGGGAGTCCGCCTGATTATCAACAATGGCAGCGGATCGTAGAACAAGCTCTAAAATCTCTAGTTCATCAAGACCATATCCAAGAAAAACTATAGTCTGTTCCTTCAAGAGATCTCGGACTTTATCCATCAATTTTTCATCTGTATATAAGCCTAGATAGTCTGCGGTAGAAGCTATGATTTTTCTCTCTGATTCCGGAGATGCAATGGAGCCATGCAAATGTAAAAGTACATTTTGCTCTATTTGTGCAATACTTCTAAGTTCACTTGGGTGGCTAAAAATTAAAAATTCTTTTTCTTTATTAATTACTTCGATGGAGTCAACAATTTGGGGTTCAAGATTATCTATCTCTTCAGGAGTATTGAAATCACTTTTTGTTCTAAATCTTTCTACAAGAGCCTCATCAAGCAAAGTATCGTAATTCGTAGTGATGAATTTGACTCCACATTTAGCAAGTAGTCTAAATATGCTTTTCTTTTCGCTACCGTTTGGTATTGATAGCATTTTTTTGTAACTTAAACCTTCTTTAGGGTTAGAGTTTTTTTCATGACTGTTTCTCTTAAAGTAATGATCTGCAATCGAAAATTTGACCTTCAAAGGCTGTTCTTTCAGAAGAGAAGCATCGCTGTGATTTATGACGCCATTTTTGGCTAACTCTTCCAGCATACGATTTACGAGATCATCCCAAGAAGGAATTTTAAACAATCTTGATAACCCGTTACCAATAAAAAATGAAAGACACCCTTCTTGAGCAGCGAGTGTTACTGCTTCTGGAATTTCAACTGAGGTAGGGTCATAGATTGGTATATCTCTTTCCATTTATCAATCCTTTAACTCTTCAAATAAACCATTCTGCCTAATCTCAACAGAGTTGCTTTGCAAGCTCCGTGGTTATATCGTCGACACAAACAGTCATTCTGCTGTTCTCTTGCAAATATACAACTGCCTAGCAGAGTCGCCTGTAAATTGTTTTCTATCGTAAGTTCCGTACTTCTTTAATATTTTGAATCCATTATATTTTAAAAGTGCATCCAACTCTTGTGGAAAAAAACAGCGCATATCAAGCTTTTCTGGAATAGGTTTTTGATTATTAATTCGGTAGTACCAAGTAACTCGATTTACTTGTCCAGCGACATCATAAGTGCAAATTTCGTCAATCGCTACTTTCTTTCCATCTTTTAATCGAAATTTATATTTCCCTTTTTGTAGTTTTTTACTTTTCACGATAAATTCTAAACTTGGATTAAAGACTACAAAAACAAATCTGCCATCAGGAGTAAGGTGTGATCGAACCGCTAAAAAAACTTTCTCAATGTCACTAATAGAGTAAGTATTTTGAAGTGAGTTAAAGGGTATAAAAATAAGTTTATATTTCTGCCTCAGTTTTAATTTCCTCATATCGCCGAGATGAAAAGTTGCATTTTTCACCCCTAAAGCAGATGCCTTTTCTTTGGCGCAATTTAACATTGAAGACGAAATATCAATTCCAGTAATATCAATACCTGCTTGAGCTAGTGGCAAGGTGATTCGCCCTGTCCCGCAACACAGTTCCAATACAGGCCCACGAGCTTTCTTGGCCTCTTTTAGATAAAAGGGAATGTCTGTTGTGAACGTATTCAAGGCATCGTAAAATTCCGCTGTGTGAATGATATCTGCAACACCATATTTCGATTTATTTTGTTTCATCAATCTCTCCGTTCTCTGTAAAAAAACTCCAATTTGTTATCGGCAATTCAAGACCTGCACGACTAATAAAATGGCACTTCAAACAATTTTTTTTTCTTGTTCTAGGGTGTATTCAGTAATTGATGTCATTTTTTTCCTTTTGAATTATCAAGTTCATCCATAAGTTTTTTCTGAGACTCGGCTCGTTTTAGCTGACGATTCTCAACTTGCTTAATCGCTTCTTGAAAACCATTAGCTGGGTCCCAGTCATCCAATGATTGCTCTTGTGGAATTTCAAATAATTTACATAGTGTTTTCTCTAACGAAAGGACTCCTAGTCCAATCAATGAATATCTAATGTGTCGTTCATCAAAGACCTCTTCATAATCAGGGGGGCCTGAGCAAAATTCAACGGCAGCTAAAATAGCTCGATCAGCCGACTCCGCTTTGTTTGGCAATGAGAGCAGTTGATATGCCAAATTTGCATCTATACTCTTCCAATCTATATCTTCTGGGTAAATAATAGGTCCGGGGTCTTTTGCTTGAGGAGCTAAGCAATCATTAGAATCTCTCTGTCCTTGATTAAGACCATCATCTACAGATACAAGCCAACACTTGTAAACATATTCCCGTAGAGTATTTACGACTCTAATAGCCAGGTATTTAGCATTTTTATTCTGCTCTTGTTTATGCATCCACAAAGTTTGCGCCCATGTAATACCTGCGCCAATAATTACTCCGACTATACCAACTATAGCTTCCATCAATTAATCCTCACTTGGTGTGTCTCAAAAATGAAATGAACAATTGTTGCCGTCGCTCCAGCAACCAGTCGTGCATGGCGAGGATTTAGTCCTTTTGCACTCCCTTGTTTGCCATGACCTGTTCCATATTTATTTCTTAACTCTCCGATTCCCTGTAGAACGGAAGAAAGATTAGAAAGAATCCTTTTAATAATATCAGCTCCTTTTACAGAGTCCTGAATTGAATCAGGTATTAGATTTAATTCTTTAAGGGTCAGCTTTACTAACTTCGGGAGGTCGTCACTTTTATCATCAAAATGAACGGCTCGCTCTGCCAGTATCGTCTTACAACAAGATTCAACTAACTCTTTTGAGGTGCCAATTGCAAGATCTGGATCAGAGTCTATTGAGTTTTCGATTCGCCGAATCTGATTCTCAATATACTTCAGATTGAACGAGGTAACTGTTGTTTTAATATTTGTGAGATTGACTTTGCCAGACAAAAGCCTTTGAGATATTTCCTTGCATGATTGAATCAGGTCTTTTTCCTCATTAGAGGAGGTTGCAGATTCGATCAAGGCAGTAATAACCTGGCCAACCAAATGGTCGGATTCAATCTTCCAAAAGCTTCTTAAAAGATTAGCTTTAGAGTCACCTCCCTGTTTATATTTTTCGTTATATATCTCTATCTCAAAATCAGAAAAGAAATTTTCAAAAGTACGATTTGTAAAATGAAGAACGTACCCAGAATTCATACTGAACAGCTTTTCGAGCTTATTTTTTTCTATCGCTGTTAAACTAGACATTTGCACCCTTTAAATAAATTTCCCCAGAGATCAGTTTAGGGAAAAGAAGATTGCGTATTTTTTCTAAGTAAGCATCTTTCTCATCTTCGAAGCCATCTCCTTCGTTCTTGAGTTTATTAAAGCAATCCACGAAAGATTCTGAAACATATTTTAAAAAGATTAGCCCCAAGACAACGTGCTTATAGATAGTACCGTCCATGTGGGTGCGGAGTTTGTCGGCCATAAGCCAAAGCTGCTTTTCAAGGCCGATAGCGATGGTTACATTTTTCTCTTTTTGCTTTTCCATGAAGTTTCCCTTAGTAGACTAGCTTCAGTCTTTCGATAATTGATCCAATGACTTCCTCATGAAGATCAATTTTCATTTTTGTTGATACGAGTTTTTGAACTTTTACTACTGCCTGAACATATTCAATTTGCTCTTGAAGAGAGAATCGCTCCCAGTTTTCGTTGCTTTTCAGTCGATTGTGCGACTTTAGAAGAATTTGAAGATTATCTGGATGATGCTTACCAGGATCATTTGGATTTAAAATTGCCTTTGCGTGTTCAAGTTCAAAGTCAAGATTAAAGAACTCCTTTAATTGTCTTATGATGGCGTCCAATTCTGCAACCCGATATCTCTCTTTTGTTCCCAACGATTCTTCATCAGATTTAATTCGTTGTGCACGGGTTAATGGTTCGAGATCAGCTTCAATTTCTCTCTCTTCATAATTTGCAGCATCAACTTCAGAAAGAATTTTGACCCTTTTAGGTCGCTCAGATTCATCAACTTCAATTTTTGCAGAAAAGCGCCCCATGGCCACTGCCGAACTTATTCGAGCTGCAACTTCACGGATTCCTGTCGATGGACGTTTATGTTTTTTAGCTTCGGCATTAGCTTTCTCTAAAAGCTCTGGGAACATTTCTCCAACTTTAATGGCCCACTCAGATACCGTTGTCCATTCGTTGATTGCCCTAAGTGCTTCTAAGTAACTATCAGAAATGGACGATGTTGAAGTTGTCTTTTTAGCCATGTTGTTGCTCCTGTTGCCCATCTAAGGAGGCTGCTCCGCCTACGCAAATCCACTTATCGACTTCACTGGCCTTGAATTTCCAAAGACGCCCAACTCGATGAGCAGGGATCTTCTCTCTTTCTAGCCAACGATAGACGGTCTCTTTAGAAACACCTAAATGTGCAGCAATCTCTTCGACTGAAAGCCATCGTTCTGTTTCGTTCACGAAGTATCTCCTATGCGTTTTAACCTTAATTAGGTTAAAATTAGAGCATCAAAGACTGCTTTTGACAAGCTAATACAAGAAGATAATGTTTAATCGGACTGCGCTATTGAGCTTAGTCAAAGATGCGATTCTCTAGTTTTGCTCTCAGAATATAGAAAAAAAATGAGGCCGCAAGAATCACCGCATTTACTGGATTCAGGAGAACAAAACCAACCTCTGCAATCACGTACCCTGCATACATAGGGTGACGTAGGTAGCGATAAAGGCCAGAGCGAACAATGCCTCGGTTAGCAGGTGCCACACCAAATGAAGTCCCAAGATCAAGCAGGGCCAGAGTGGAGATGGTAAAGCCAGCAATGGCCAGTAGCGTGCTGGCGAGTGCAGCAAAAGATGATGCTGACTCCGCAGGAAGATAAAGCAACGGTAGTGCGCTGGAGATGTAGGCAAGCAGATCGGTCAACCTCCAGGGTCTCACTGAACTTTGTACCGATGCGCTTGGATTTCTCGAAAGCAAAAACCAACTCGCGGCCAAGTCTCTCACGACCAGTAGAGCAAAAAAGATTAAACCAGTCGTGTGCCAGCGGTAGGTGGCAAACAGGGCAAAAATAAACATCACTACAGACCCAATCCATCCTGACAGATCGGCCCTGTAGTGGTTAATTGGGCCAACAAGTTTCATTCAGCTAAATTCCTGGCTCGTGGATTTCACCACAGGCGCGAGCATGGCGGTTGTTGCATCCTTTTGTGCTGGGTGCGTCTGTCTTTGCTAGCGCAATTGTCTGAGCAATTGCGGCGATGGCCAAAGCAAGCACCAAAGTTTGAAGAATATGTTTCATAGTTCCCCCTCTTGTTATTATCGCAACAGTTTATCTTCAATCAGCCTGGCGACAATTTCAGGTTGATCGAAGGTGACAAAATGACTTGCATCTTTGACGCTTGCAAAATCAAATCCACCACGGTTGGAATCCTCTTTTAAAAGTTTTTCTGGAAGCAGTTTATCTTCAGCTCCTGCGATAAAAAGCCTAACGCATTTATATGCGCTGAGGTTACGAAGCAGAGCCACTTTATCAACAGAACCAGTCGGGCCGATGTCTCCACGGTTGGCGATAAAATATTTGGCCGATACTTTGTCATTTAAAATTAAGTTCTTTCCATCGGGGTTACAAAAATAAAGTTTGCCGTACTCAGAGAGCCAGCGAGCAAGAGCGCGATCATCTTTCTTTTTGCCCCACTCATTGCCTGCGGCCACAAGTGCATCAGTCATGTGTGTTTCGTAATTTTTAGAAGCATCATTTAGAGATTCATCTGAAAAAGGAGTGGCCACACAGACAATCCCATCACATACGCCAGCCAGCAAACAATCAGCGGCCAAAAATCCACCGTAGGAATGCCCCAAGACAAACTTTTTGCCAGCAACTTGTTTGACTGCCAATTGCAGTGCTTCTGACAACTCTTGATGACTGTGATCTTTGGTGTATGGGTTGCCGTTGGTGCCTGGCATATCCACATAGGCAAGATTAAAACTTCGTGCCAGCACATCCATTGATCGCAACGTAATCGAGCTAAGTCCAGGCCCACCTGCAATTAAAAAAAGCGTGGGTGCGTTTTTGCTTTTGGATGAAATGTTTGTCAGCTTAATCATACGAGCGCTCCTGTTTTTGCCTTAAAGGCATCTGCACCTAAAACTTTTGAAAGATCAAATTCTTTTAGCCAACGATACAGCGTGGCCTCACTTACTCCAAGGCTGACTGCGGCCTTTCGCTTGTTGCCATTATATTCGGTGAGGGCCTTGATAACCTCTTCCCGGCGAGCGTTGGTTTCAACAATTTCTACTGTCTTAATTTCAACTTCACTTGGTAGCTGTCCTGTTTGTAGTGCCTCGACCACTACGTTTTGGTCAATGCTCATTTTGGGTGAAAGGACGACAATGCGCTCAATCACATTGCGCAGTTCCCGAATGTTACCGGGCCACCTGTGCGAGAGCAGTGCTTGCTCTCCATCGGGTGTGAGGTAAAAGCGTGCGCCATTATGTGAAAGCTCCTGAATAAACAGGTTGGCGTAGTAAATAATATCTTCGGGCCGCTCGCGCAGTGCTGGGAGTTTTAGAACAAACGTATTTAAACGCTGAAGCAGATCAAGGCGAAAGTCGCCGTCACTTACCATTTGGTCAAGGTTGCGGTTGGTGGCAGCGATAAAGCGCACATCCACTTTGCGCGATCTGAGTGATCCCAGTGGTTGCACTTCTTTTTCTTGTAGCACACGCAAGAGTTTTGTTTGCACCGCCGAGGGGCTCTCGCCAACTTCATCCAAAAAGAAAAGTCCACCGTGGGCCGCTTCAATCAACCCGATCTTGTTGGCAACAGCTCCGGTGAAAGCACCTTTTTCATGTCCAAACAAAATGGACTCGGCCATATCCTTCGGAATGCACCCCATGTTGGCGGTGACGGCCTTGATTTTAAGATTCATGGCAATGTGCTGGGCCAAAAATTCTTTTCCGGTTCCAGTCTCACCTAAAATCAAAATGGGGGCCTCTGAATTACTTCGCAAAATGGTGTCCACTTTGCGAAGCATATCTTTAACCACTGTTGATTGGGTGAGATATTTCGCTTGCGCTTGCTCGCGATTGGCCACTTTGATTTGCGTGGCCTTCTTGAGTGCAGAAAGAAGTAGAGTAAAAAAGTTTTTCTCTTTAACAATAAATTCAAAGAGTCTTCTTCTGGAGGCCTCAATCACGCGCCTGGTGGAAGTATCTCCACTTAGAACAATCAAAAAAGTTCCAGGTGAGTTTTTAGTGAGAAAATCAAGAAGATGAATTCCATCATATTCTTGCCCTTCAAAATTCAGATCAATGATGGCCGCATCAAATTCATGTTTGATGGCAAGTAGTTTTGCTTTTTCTACCGAGTTGGAGGTTTGGATGTCGTAAGAAGATTTTAGACTGAGATGTAGAGTTTGGAGAATTTCAGAGTCATCATCACAAATTAGTAGAGATGGTTTTTGTATCATGGTCCCCCCAATCGAATCTCGAAGCTTGAGCCTCCGAGATCACTTTTTCGGTAAATCAATTTCCCTCCATGGGTGCGCACGATGTGATTCGTTGATGAAAGTCCAAAGGCCTGCCGTTTGGCCTTGCCAGATTGTCCGCGCCCTTGAAAGAAAATCGGAATTTGATGTTCATCCATTCCAGGCCCATCATCACAAATCTTGATAAAGGCACTCTGATTTACTTTTTGCACAGAGACACGCACAGTAGATTTAGCAGCTTCAATGCCGTTTTCTAAAAGATTAACAATGGCCCTTTTGAGTAGTGTTGGATCATGAGGAATTAAAAGCTCGCTATCTGGGCAGGAGCTAATAATTTTTTTGCTATTGCTGAGGGCCGAAACTTGCTTGATGCCCTCTTGCACGCAAGTAAGCAAATTGGTTTCGCGCAAGGAAGCGGGTTCCTCTTCAAGATTTTTTTTAGCAGCAGTCACTTGCGCCAAAATCTGATCAGCGATACGAGGAATGCTTTCGGAGGCCTCCTGGCGAGTCTCCTCATCATGAGTGGTGCTGGTTGAGATATTGGCCATCTGCTTGAGTGCCGCCACTGGATTGTGGAGATCATGGATCAGGCGCTTATAGGATTCTGCACTTAATTTTTTTGCTTTTTCCTCGGCCAGTCGGTCTTTGATGTTGGCCAAATCAATTTTTGTTTTTCGAACGGTGTTTCGGATTTCTTCAAGTTCATAAATAGAAATTGGCTCCGATGACGGTTCAAGCTCTTCGATGGTGAGTCCTTCAATTTCAGAATGCAGTTGATTAAGAGGACGGAGCGCCTTTTTGATGGCCTTTTTCATTTGACGAGCAGAAAACAAGGAAACTAAAAAAGTCAGAAAAAAAGTTCCAAAATAGATTCCGAGTGCTCCAAAGAGGGATGGCGCAAGAGGCGTCATAATGTAGAGAGTGGCACCAGTGCTGGCAATCTCTTCTTTTGTTAGAAGAGCACTGTTTGTAAATTTCAAATCAAAAAACTGGGCCTTCACCAAAGGCTGCGCAAACGGAGTGTCAAGATCGGTAACGCTTTCACTGGTGGCCAGGATTTTATTATCCTGGGTGATAATCACCTTTGATTCTTTTGCTTTTGCAATTGAGCTTACAATCCGAAGCAGCTCTGGCCGATCAGATGACTCAATCAAAGTCGAAAGATAAGGTGAGATGGCCTGCGCCATCTGCTGATCTGCACGCAGCCGACTGCTCAAAGAGATCCCGGCAAATAAAATTGCAATCATGAGCGCGGCCACCATCGCCAAGGCCCAGCGGTAAGGATTCAGGGAATTGTGAACGTGATTAAATAGTGATGTGTATTTCATTTTCGCTTCTCCATGCGTTTAGCTGTAACTGCGCTCTTCATGGCGCAGTCTGAGTTAAAGTTGACTTTTGTGTAATCAATGTAGACATCGGATAAAATGTTTGGAATAAAACCACTCACGCAGTTTGACACCCAATAGTTGGCCCTGGGATAAAAGAGATTCACAGTGACAGCAGACTCTTCTACCAAGTGCAAGGCCTCTTCGTATAACTGCTCTCGCTTTTTGCGATCACGGCTGGCGCGTGAGTTTTGTAATAGCTCATCAAGTTTTTTGTTTTTTAGTCCACTGAAATTATCAGGACTAGTGGATTCAAAGTTTTTAAGTAAAAAATCTGCATCGGGATAATCCATGTTCATCGAAACTAAAAATCCTTGAAGAGTATGCTTGGCATATCCATCCATGAGCTGATCCCAGGGTGTTAGCGTAAATTCGACATTCCACCCTTTGGCTTGAAGGGCATTTTCAAAAAAGAGTTTCATTTCACTTGCACGCGCAAGCTCTGTTGGAATGGCGATTGTAATTTTTGCTTTTGGAGGTGGCGCATTTTTAACAGTAATCTGAGTTTTGACCTGGGAGCCAGGAAGTCCATAAGGGACATAGCCTGTGGCCGACAGTGCATCAGGATTAAAAGTAGTTCTAAATGTTTCTGTTGGCACGGCCAGTTTAAAGCGCTGTCGCACTTCCAAGTTATCAAATGGCGCTTTGGTGGTGTTAAGTCCGATGATCCATGTCGCGGCAACAGGAGCGGAAATCTTCTTTCCAGAGGCAAAAATAGCGTTGTCGGCGGTCAAGGGCCAACTGGCAAGATCATCCATAGCGCCTGTCTGTGCTAGTTTGATGGCTTTTTCTTCAGTGGTCGCCTTTAAAATCATTTTTTCAATCTGCGGTTTGGCTTCGTAGTTGGAATCAAATCTTTGCAGATGAATCTCGCTTTTGTCTTGTTGAACGAAGCGAAAGGCACCTGATCCAATGGGATGATCAAAAAATTTAGGACCACTTAATTTGCTCTGAGGTAAAATCTTGGCGGTGGCCCCAGCAAGCACTGACAGAAATGGTGGGAACGGATGACTGAGAGTGATTACCAGAGTTTTATCATCACGAGCAGAAATGTCAGAGATGCAATCATAAAATTTTCGTACTTTGCTTTCAGCAGAGAGTGCGCGAAGCAAAGAGGCCTTGGCATCGGCGGCGGTGATGGGAGTGCCATCGTGAAAAATAATTTTTGGTTTGAGTTTGAAAGTGAGCGTAAGCCCATCTTGACTGGTGGACCACGACTCGGCCAGTGCACCTTCGATTTGTAGTGATGGTGAGAATTTCAAAAGCCCATCATAAATCAAATTGCCAACCACCAGCGAGGCGGTGTCGTTCATTTTAATGGGATCGAGCGAAAGAGGGAGTGAGTAAAGGCCTTTGATATAGGGTCTGGCCTCATTTTGAGCGTACAGGGAAGCTTGGATCAACAATCCAATTATGATTGCTAGAAAAATGTTCCCCCAAGTTTTCATTTACTTCCCCCGCTTTCAAAGCATTGTTTCAGTTACAAATACCCCTAGAGCGAAAAGTAGGCCAAGCTACGCGGTTTCTTTATGACAGAGGTGATCAAAAAGCAAGATGTGGGCCTTTTCTGTGGATTTTCGTGCACTTATTTCACAGTTTTTGCTGGGGAAATGTAGAAATTCGCTGTGAGTCACTCGTGGGAGAGTGATTTTGGCGTCAATTTGGCTCCACATTTGTGAGAAAGTGGTCTCTCACGAATGAGAGAGTCCACCCTTTGGAGACGGTGGATTTGTTGACTTTGTGTAGTTTTATTGAGAAATCAATGCCACGGGAGACATCATGAAAAAGTTTTTACTCATCAGCGCAATTGCGCTGTCATTTACCAATTCCTACGCTGCCAATGTCATCAACTTAGGCCCTCAATTTAATCAGGACATGAGTGGCTGGCGAGATCTTGATGATGAGCAAAAAAATATTTTGCTTGATAACTTTGAATCCAAAAATCAATTTCTCTACGACACAGGCGTATATCGTAAGGGGGATGGCGATTGGACTGCTCGAAAAACAAAGAGGCGTGAAATTTTTTTCAAAGAACTTCCAAACATTGAAACTAAAATGAATATACTCTTTGATGCAGCCGAACGATTGGTTACAGAAAAAGAATTTGCATTTAAAAAATTGTTTCCTGATTTATCTGACAATATACCAGTTGTTTTTATGCCATCCATTTTTTCATTTAATGGACGGGTTATGCTCCTCCCTGAATTCAAGAGAAATGGATTATTGATGGGGGTCGATTTTATTTCCTATCGAAGCGATAATTTAGACGTTTTATTCTCTCATGAATTTTTTCATGCTTATCACTTTGACAAACTTCCTGATGGATCTATTTGGAAAACGATGGCAACGCCGCTTTGGCTTGAGGGATTTGCAACTTATGTCAGTGGTCTTTTAAATCCCACTCAATCTACCGCAGTATTATTAATGGATAATGAGCTGGCAAATCACTGCAATGACCATGCTTTTGTTAAGACATGGGCCAAGGAGTATTTGGTGGCACTCAACTCTGGTGGAGAACAAATATATGACGATTGGTTTTCTATGGGCGGTCAAACTAAACCAACTCGTCGTGGTTATTGTTTAGGCTTTAAAGTTGTCGAAGAAATTGCAAAATCATCTAATCTAAATGAGATGGTAGTCTGGACGGAAGATGATTTCTCAAAAGAAATTGAGAATATCCTCATGCGGATTGCAAATGAATAATGTTCTTACCCGTGTAGAAATTATGAATGGAGCCGAAGCAAAGGCTTTGGTTGATCCATTTTATGTGGCAGTTGGAAAAAGTCATTATCAAGCTAGAAACGATGATACTTTTTTTATTTTACTCGATTCTGCCAACAACAATGTAATAGGCACTGTGAGATATTGTGTTGAGGAAGGCGTATCAATGTTGCGCAGTATGAATGTTCATCCTGATTTTAGAGGAAAAAAATTAGGTGAGCTGTTACTTCACGCTTTTGAAAATTACCTAATCAAGAATAACATCAAAAACACCTTTTGCATTCCATACGGTCATCTTAAGCGTTTTTACGGAACAATCAATTTTAAAACAATCTCAGACGATGAGGCTCCTGTTTTCCTTCAAGAACGCATTAACTCTTATCGACTCAATTACGCCGATAAGAGTTTCCTTCTAATGAGAAGGGCTGCGAAGGAGCCACAAATTGCATAAATCATGGGTTAACCCAAAAATTGAACTTCGTAATAGTATCATTCAGGGAAAGGGTATGTTTGCTTCTACAGACATCGAGGATGGCGAGGTCATAGTAGTTTGGGGCGGTAATAGTTATACCAATAAGGAAGGAGCAATGAAGGCCCTGGAAGAAGGCAGATTCACTATGCAATGGGATGAGGATGTATTTAGCGTTGAGATAACTGAAGAAGACGAAACTCCGTTTTTGATAAATCATTCTTGTGACCCAAATGCGTGGATGAATGATGCCTATACTATCACGGCACGCAGGGTAATTCAGGCTGGCGAAGAGATAACAGCAGATTACGCCATGTGGGACGGTGATGCGAGTTATAATTCGTCCTGGGATTGTCAATGTAAGGCAACGCAATGTCGAAAAAAAATTACTGGTAAAGATTGGCAAGATCCGCATCTTCAAAAGTTATATCAAGGGCATTTCTCCCCTTTACTGAATAAAAGAATTGAAAATGAAAGGAGTTGAAATGAAATGTGATTTGAATATGAAAATGTTTTTACTCA
Source organism: Bdellovibrionales bacterium RIFOXYD12_FULL_39_22 (assembly GCA_001770205.1). Taxonomy (GTDB): domain Bacteria; phylum Bdellovibrionota; class Bacteriovoracia; order Bacteriovoracales; family Bacteriovoracaceae; genus YD12-FULL-39-22. The sequence continues at coordinate 1,992 of MEQL01000053.1, read as the reverse complement.
TCAGCGCAATTGCGTTGGCATTTACCTCTTATGCGCATGCTGAAAAAGTCATTGCCATTACAGTTGATGATCTACCAGGATGGGAGAGCCAAAATCAAAACATTCAACCATTCCTACGTCAAATTACGGATACACTCAACGCCGAATTAATTCCGGCCACGGGATTTGTAATTGGAAAATTAGCGGCACAATCGAATGTTCAAATACAGTCTCTTCATTACTGGGCCAGTCATGGTCTAATTCTAGCTAATCACACTTGGGATCATGAAAAATATTCTTCGCAGTCAGTAGATGAATTTCTTGTCAGTTTGAATAAGACCCAAGCATTTTTAAAACCATTTCAAACTCAATACGGGCCTTGGCCTTTTGCCTTCCGATTCCCGATGTTAAATCAGGGGGACACTAAAAAACAAGAAATCGCTGCCAACAACTATTTTTTTGAAACACAAACAATGCTAGCTCATGTATCTGTTGACACCTCTGATTGGGCATTTGCTCAATACTATCGAGATTTTTTAACCACTGATTTTAAAAAAGCAAACAAACTCACTGAAATTTACCTTGAGCATATATTCGATTGTGTTTCATATGCTGAAGAGGCCTCTGATAAAATATTCTCAAAACAAATTCCGCAGATCATTTTACTTCACGCTAATCAACTAAACGGGAAAATGATGAAATCTCTCATCAAAGGATTGAGGGCCAGAGGGTACTCGTTTATTAGTTTAGAAGCAGCGTTGAGTAGCGATGTTTATCTACAGTTCAAATATAAAATTGCATATCAAACAAATGATCATTTTTTTTATCACATGTCCAAAGTTTTAAATAAATCACTTCCCTCAGGGCCAGATCGATCTTCTTATGAATATTTTCAAACCTACTGGGAGAAAAAAATCAGTGAACTTTAAAGTTATTAAAAAGGGAGAAAGTCATGCCATGCATTGAAATATCTTTACCGAAAGTGAATCGGGAAATTAAATCTGCGCTGGCAAGTGAATTGACAGAGGCGTTCTGCTCTTCTACGGGTCATTCTTCCGAAATATTGGGACTTCGATTTTTTGAATACGAACAAGACTCGGCGGCTATGGGAGGACAATTGTGCGATGTACCTGGCGCTTTGCCATATTTGCATATGCTAGTTTACAGCCCAAGGCTCAAAAGATCAGTAAAGCAAAAAGTTGGAGCGGCCCTCGTCGCAGCTTTTGCACGAGGAACAAAACAGCAGGACTGGGTTCCTGTTATTCATATATCTGAACATCCATTCGATAATGTCGTTGTTGATGGCAAGTTATTGACAGATGCTTATGAAGAATGTGCAAAGCGCAGTTTTTATTATGAACTACCTAAAGACTGAGTCTGGTTGGGGAAAATATTATGACAAATATGGAACTAGAACAATTTATTGTTAGCGCAAAAGCAAACGGTTGGGTTGGGGCCCATGCAGGCGGAAAAAAAGTACCATCATCTCGCCTTGGTGCATTTGATATTATTTTTGATGATGGAGATTTTCATTATCGTGATTCTTTTGTTGGGTTCTCCGATTTTTGCGGCCAGGAACATGTCACGTTCAAGCAAGAGCCGGTCTGGAGCATGGCCTACTATGGATACCTTCTGAACCCAAAAATATTTTCAGGCGATGAAGCCGTCACTATTCTAAAAAAAGCGCTCACAAAAATGTATGATGAAAAAAGATTTTTGGGAGGATTTTATTACACTGATGGATCATTTGAATATCGCGACATGAACTTTGGTGATTACAAAAGATTTAATGGCATAGAAAAAATCTACAAGAATGGCGAACTAGTATATGAGCTAGTTTATATTGGCGGAGAAGTTAAAAAATGACGGCAGGGAAAAATAGCATCAGAACTGTTTCGCGTAAGGTAATCGCTGCATATAATAGATCTCTTTCGTAACTGTCCGCTTAAAAAGCAACTAACCATTTAATATCAAAAAAGATTTTACGCTTTTTCATTACTCTTTAAAATTTTT
>MEQL01000052.1 GCA_001770205.1 Bdellovibrionales bacterium RIFOXYD12_FULL_39_22 | reverse complement strand
GGCAGATAAATCAGACTAAATCACTGACTGCTGTGAAAGCCTTACAGATTTGTTTACGTCAAAAAATCTCTGAGTTTAATTTTTCCTTGACGGACTAATAGTGGAGCAATACCAAAATTAAACTTAGCTATATCGATTCCAGTGAAATGCCTACACATCAATATTTTTTTGTAACAGGCAGCAAAGAAAAAAGTTGTCCTTGAAAGAAACAAAGAGCGTTTTGAGAGAGAATATACGTCGTGTCATGCAATTTACAATTTAGTTACGGTATCCAGTCTTGTATAATATTGTCTCCACCATATGGAGAAGCGACAAATGCATCAACTTCAGGAGTAACATTCGTCTGACATGATTGAATGGTCGATCCCCCAGGCACAATGTCCCATAAGTAACTATTAGTTCCATCTAGTCCAATCGGAAGTATTTTACTTGCAAAGCCAGCAAGATGATTACTCAAACATGAAACAATGAGTGGCCCGCTGTATATAAGCACCGTCGGAGTTAATGAAACATTTACGTTAAAGATGTGGGAGTTAAAACTATTTGCCATGAATCCTCCGCTTCCACCATGTGCCATTAGGTTGATAGTGATCTTGGCGTTATCAACCCTGCTACGTGATAAAGAGCCAAAGGCGCCACCAGATGAGCACAACACCTCGCTGATCAGCGGCCCAGGATCAAAAGTTAATTTATCGCGATCCTCATTATTGTTATAATGCCTCAATACTCCGCTAAATGATATGTTTTCAAATGATGCAAAATTAGACTCGCCAACAATCCCACCTCCCGAATTTGATCCGACAACTACGGTTCCGTCTCCTTCAAAATCGATGATGCGTGTGATAAATTCCTCTTTGGTTTTTTCCGATATTATTTTGTTTGATAAAACGTCTTGAGAATAATTTTTCACGTAAGGCAGGCCAGTTTTGATTTCGGCCTTACCGGTTACGGCACCTGCCAAAGTACCGACCAGGCTTCCTCCTATTACAAGGCCGGAGTAGGAATTGGCCTTCAAGCATGAGTGCTCTATGTTGCCAGCAATTCCACCAACGTGAGTAGAAATGCTAGCAACGGATCCTGCGGTTATTGAAACAGATTCAACAATAACTCTTCTCATGTTTCCGGCAAGAGTTCCAGAAAAAGTTAAGCCGCTAACTTTGCTATTACTGATTTTAATTTTTTGGAAGGAAGTATCCTCCGCATTACCACAGAAAATTCCAGTAAAATTTTCTCCTGTAGATTCAACAGAATCAGCCTCTAGGTTAATGAACCTGGCCCCCATACATTCATGTCCAAAGATGGCGGAGTATTGAAGGGAGTCTGGATCTGTAATTTTTTTTACGTTTTTGATTTTTAGATTTTTTATGGTACCAGCGAAAATAGCTGGGGATTTCTCTATTATTGCATTCCGTATTTCAAAACCGTTCCCATCAATAGTACCACTAAAACCATTTCCCAATTTAATGGGACCTAAACTTGAAAAATCCAGATTGCCTGTTAAAACTAAGCTTGCCGCTGGTTTAGAATTGAAGAGGGCCACAAACTCAGCGGCCGTAGAAATTTTGAATATTTCAGAATTATTGTTGCTGTTAATGACTATATAACGACTTCCTATTTGAGCATAGTCGGTAGGGGAGGTGGCCAAGGTAACGGTAAGTTGAACAATATTTGCCAAAGAGTTCCAAACGGACATACCGACTAGTTCAGTGGTTGTCACTTGAAAAGTTCCAGAGGGACTACATAAAATTTCAGCATTAAAAGCTGGACTGGCAAGAACTTTTAAATAAACAGTGGTTCCTGGAAAGCATGTTCCCGATACATCTAGAGTGTTAGACGCAATTTTGGCCTGAGGAAGTGGAGAGATAATGGTTGCTCCATATTTATATGAGATATCCCCAATTTCATTATAAATTCCAGGGCAGGCGGTATTCATTGCATCTATGAAGTCACGATCTATGAAAGCACCATCAATACTGTCAATATTATCAACGTTGTCGGAGTTATCAATATCGTTGATGTCGTTAATGTTTGGCCCGGGAGAGATATTTGGCTCGTTCGTAGAAATTTCCTCCACCTTAGTGAGGGATACTTTGCAGCTAATCATGCCGATTAATAAGAATGCAGTAAGTACGAAAAGTAATTTCATAAGACAACCATCTCTAAGTTTAAAATTTATTAATTATTAAATACGATAGCACTATCGGTTGATTTATTTTTTAATCAAGATTATTTAAACAATTATTTAAGCAAATAAAACGCGAAACGTCCTAAACACTTTTATTTACTACGATAAATTGATAATCGGCATACCCGTCAACTATTCCCGGTATCATCACTGGGCCAGCTTGCAACATTACTCTCTTTTTGAATTTTGTCTTGCTAGATAGGCAAATTTTGATAGCTGAGAAAGCCAGCGAAGTCGCTGCTCAGGCGAGGCCTTTTTAAAATCTGAGCGGCCCTGAAACTCTTCTGCTGGTATGTCCTCCAGCTGTTTTTTAAAATGCTCTAAATCATCGCTTTTTGTTTTTTTCTTTTGTTTCTTCATTAATCAAAACCTGTAAGTTTTTTATATCCTGTAAATCTTTATCTCTCATCGGATCGACTTGAAGCTTTAGCTCGATTAACTTCTGTTTCGAGAGAATTTTAATCTTTTTCCCACCTATTTTTACTGACTCGGTAAAACCATCCAGCGAATCATATGATAGATTTGGTGTAAGAAAAACGTCTACTTGCTTTAATGGCATGCGAGGATCAATAAAAGTAAAAACTATCGCTCCCTTTTGCTCTATCATTAGATTAATTTTTTCTGACGATAATAGTATATCTCCAGATACTGGCACTCTTGGAACCATGTGCAGATCAATCATCGCTTGTAAAAATTTTCCGATGTTTTTTTTATTCATTTGAAGTGCCAAATCGACGTCCATGGTTAGGCGTTCAACACCTTGAAGCACCACTGCAACGCCTCCGGCAATAATAAATTTAACTTCGCATTTACATAAATGAGAAATAATTCCCATTAAATCATTAATCTCTTCCATGTATATAGTTGAACCAAATTTTAACTATCGGTCAATATGGATTTGAGAAAAGTTGTACGTTTTTACTGCGCACAATTATCTTGATGAAATGAATCAATATTAAGAGTATATTTCATCTTGAAGCTCGTGAGAGCTTAACTTATTGACCGGTCAATTCCTCCAGGATTTAGTTCACGCGCGCGTCTTTCGGCCTTTTCAGAGTTGGCCAAGCTAGCGTTCCTCCCCAGGCGTGTTGTCCCACATGAGCCATTCTGGGCCCATCCACTTGTATTGATGCATAATCTAAGAAAATTACACTTGCCAAGCTTTTTTCTTCATGGATTAATATTACATATCGCTCAAAAGATAATCAATTCCTGCAACAAATGATGGAATATCATTTGGATCGCGGCTAGTTAGAATTCCATCACTGATCACCGCAGGATGGTCTTGAACAATGGCACCGGCATTAACAAGGTTTGTTCGAGCATACGATGGCCCTGTTACAGTTAGTCCCTTGATCAGTCCAGCGCTAATTAAAACTTCCGTTCCAGCACAAATTGCGGCAAGTGGACGGCCAGCAGCATAATGCTTGTTAATCAATTGCAATGCTTCCGAATCAGATTTAACCACCTGTGAATTCCAGGCACCACCAGTAAGAATGAGCAGGTCATAAGTTTCATTCGTAGCAGTTGTAAAAGTTTTATCGGCAGTCACCCAAAGATGTGGCATTAGAAATAAAGAGATGACAATTCCTTGGGGTGTCCAGCTTGGGACAACGATGTCAACCTGTGCTCCTCGTTCGGTTAGATATTGATAGGGAAGAGTTATTTCTGGTTCCTCTACTCCATGAGATGCCAAAATTGCAATGCGCTTCCCAGTAAATTGATCTCTGTCGGTAACAGGTGGCATTTTAATGTTGTAAGGCATGCCGCTGGGAACTTGGTCGGCCTGCACCTTGGAAAATTGGGCCGCAAAGGTGCTGAGACTTAGTAATGCTAAAACAGTTGCTAATAATAATTTTAATTTCATATATGTTCTCCTTTTGGTTTGGTGAGCCGATTTATAACCCCAAAATACAATAATTGCCAATTATCATTTTTTATGATAATGATAAGTATATATTATGTTAAATTTAACCTATCTTCGCACATTTATTGGTCTGGTTGAGACAAAAAACTTTACCAAGACTGCTCACCGCTTAGGACTTACTCAGCCAGGAGTTTCGCAACATTTAAAAGCGCTGGAGGAGTATTACGCCATCCCACTAGTGATCCGTGGAAAAAAAAGTTTGTCACTTACTCCTGCCGGAGAGCGCCTTTTTCACTTTGGCCAAAAACTTTTTGCCGAGCTTTTTGATTTTCATGCCAATATTGGTGGTGATAATCCTCATCAGGGCCTGTGTCGTTTCGCCAGTCCGGGAAGCTTTGGGATAAAAATGTATTCCTTTTTGCTTACGTTACAACAAAAACATCCAAATCTTATCGTTCACTATGAATACCGTCCGAATGCTCAAATTATTAAAGATATCGCCGAAGAGCGTTTAGATGTAGGCTTTGTCAGCCAAGCTCCTACTGATGCAGAATTTGACAGAAAGGTTATTGATCAGGAGCGGCTATGCTTGGTGGTGCCTTCAAATTTTAAAAATGGATCTTTTGCCAACCTGAAAAAGATAGGACTTATAAATCACCCGGACTGTTTTCATTACGCTTCCAGACTGCTACTAGCAAATTATCCCAAAGAGTTTAATTCCATGAATGAAATTCCCCAACGCGGATTTATTAATCAAATTACCCGTATTCCTGGGCCCGTCGCAATGGGTATGGGATTCACCGCTCTTCCTGAATATGCGGCATTGGCATTTCCTGAGCAGAAAAAGATTAGACTTTTACCACTCAAAAAACAGGTCATTGATCCGATTACTGCCATTTGGAAAAGAGGGAGACAACTGCCCAGTCGCTTTGATTATATTTTTCAGGAAATTTCCAAAAATAAATTTTTTCAACACGACTGAATAGGGCCTATTTCAATTAGTTTATAATTCAGATTACCGAGTTTGATTTTTTCAGCATAATTAAAAATTGAGTGGCCTCTAAATTTTTTGCCTTTGCTTTTAACAATGTCGTAGCAGGCCTTGTCGATTGCCACTGGATCGGTGGAAATAAAAATACCAAAATCATCGACGACTGATTTCATGGCCCTCCCTTCACAATCACATCCGGGCGTAACATTCATTAAAAAATTTATATAGATGTTGTTTTTACCATGTTGTGCGGCCAGTGCATATTCGGCCAGCTTTTCAGGGAAATTATTCCAAAAAAGAGCGCGCAAGAATCCTGGTATTGAGAAGAGAGATACGGCCTGATGTGGACAGATAGCAACGCAAGCACCACAACCAACACAGAGGTTGTGGTCAATATACGATTTGGGCCCGATGTTGAGAGCATTTGTAGCACATTTCGTTTTGCATAATTTACACTGCTCACATTTGTTTTTTTTTATTTTTGGCTTGATATTCATATGCATTGCCAATTTTCCGCCCTTAGAGGCAAATCCCATAGAAAGTTGCTTTATGGCACCACCAAACCCTGCCAGTAAATGTCCTTTAAAATGTGCCACTATAATCATTTGATTATATTTCAAAAACTCTTTGCCTAGTTTGCACTTGGTGTAGTGTTTTTGATTTATCTCTACTTCAAAAAAGTCTTCGCCATGTTCTCCATCAGCAATAATGATTGGTAGTTGATCAAATCCATGTTCCCTGGCCGTTTTCAAGTGCAGTTCTTTTTTGTAGCGCTGGCCACCATATAAAACACAGGTTTCGATAAAAGAACTTTTTATATTTTTATCTTTGAGGAATTCAATAATTCCATTGTAATTTTCAGGACGAATAAAAGTTTTGTTTCCTTTTTCGCCAAAGTGAACTTTTAGCGGGATCTCTGAGGACAGTTTAATTTTTTGCTCTTTTATAATATGGTTTAATAAATCACGAGAAATTGCTTGGATCTCATGAACGGTACTACTGTTTAACTTTTTAAAATATACTACACTTTGGTTCACAGGATTTCCCCTGACATCTCAATTTTATATTTGTATTCTTCCTCGCGCCTTCAAATCTTCAATGAGTTCGATAAAATAGCTAGCATTTTGGGCCCCTTGTACCGGAATTCCATTTAATAAAAATCCTGGAGTACCATCTCCGAGGCCCATTTTAATTGCTTCGGTCTGATCAGCGGCAATTCGAGCACTAATTTCTTCTGACTTTAAATCTTTGGCCAGTCTACTTATATCCGCACCAATTTGCTTTGCAATGGCCTTGAAAAAACCTTCTCCGTTTCGCATTTTTCCTTGGTCGCGAAAGATAGCATCATGAAACTTAAATGCCATTTGCTCATTTTGCATACGAAGTGCCTCATAATAAGAGGCGGCCATCATTGCATTTTGATGTATACTAAGTGGCAAATGTTTAAATATAAATTGAATTTTGCCATCATATTTTTTTAGTAGCTCCATAACAGTTGCATAACCTCTGCTGCAATATGGGCATTCAAAATCAGAATATTCCACTAGCGTTATTGGAGCACCTCTTGTTCCCCTGACTGCTTCATCCTTTCTAATTTCTGGAGAGAGTGGCCTTATGATCGCTTGTTCTCTTTTTTGTTTATCCTCAGCAGCTTGCTGCTTGGCCATCGCTGCGCGCGCAGTTTGTGAGATTTTTTGTAATGATATAATAAAATCTTCAGGATGAGCTTCGATTGCTTCCGTCAATATTGATGGATCCTCTTTGAGCATTTGCTTTAGTTGGCCCTTAGTTAGCATTTGTGAACAGCCAAGAAAAAATAGTCCCATTAAAATCAAGCTTGTAGAAAATATCTTCATAAGTCTCCTTTTGATTGTGCTGCGATAACCGCATATAATAACTTATCGTATAGGCAAATAAAAAAATTAAGTCAGCTTATTGCCAGTTTAGCGTCAAATCAATGTCAATTTTAAATTTTATCTGATAATCAGTCATAAAATTTGATCTCATTCTCTTTGACGATCTTTGTTGATTTCTTTTACAATGTGCAATGCTCGAAAAAAATCAAACCCCTCAAATTGGACTCACCCCGCGCTTAGGTCTCTTTACTGCCATAATGATGGTAATGGGATCAATCATCGGCTCAGGAATTTTTAAAAAGATTGCGCCAATGACTTTAAAGCTTCAGTCTCAAAATCTTGTGATGATTTGTTGGATAGTTGCCGGCCTTATCACCCTTTTTGGTGCACTCACTTACGCAGAAATTGCCTCTCGTATTGCCCAGACTGGCGGCCTTTATGCTTACTTGCGGGCCATTTATGGAAAACGAACCGCTTATTTTTTTGGTTGGTCATGTTTTGCGGTGATTCAATCCGCCTCTATCGCTTCCATTGCTTATGTTTTTGCCGAGGCCACTATTCGTGTTATTCCATTTTCATTTTACGGCCTCGAGATACAAGCTTTGGCCATCGCTACAATTATAATACTAACTACAATTAATTATTTGGGCCTTTTGTTTGGTGCTGTTGTTGAGAATCTATTCACCGTTTTGAAAATTCTTGGCCTTTTAATTATTATTGTTTTGTCTTTGATGTATAACGCAACTTCTCTCCCAGTTAACTCATTCGATTCAAGTTTGATTTATTCCCCAACTGGATTCAATGTTATTCCGCTAATGTTCAGTGCTATGCTTGGCGCTTTTTGGGCATTTGATGGCCTTAACAATGTTGGATTTATCGGTGGCGAGGTTCAAAATGCAAGACGAAATGTTCCAATAGCACTAACGGTCGGTGTCGTAGGTGTACTTGCCATTTATCTTATTACTAATTTTGCTTTTTTTCATGCTCTTCCTGTAAACGAAATTATTCCAATGGCCATGAAGAGTGGATCTATCTTTGCCATCGAAATGATTAATCAAATCAGTGGAACATCCTGGGCACTTTTTGTTTCAATTCTTATTATGGTTTCCACTCTTGGCGCAACTAATGGTTCAATCCTAACTTCTTCGAGAATCTATTATGCCATGGCCGATGATGGAGTTTTTTTTAGACCGTTTAAGAAAATACATCCAAAATTTCAAACGCCTTCTTTTGCGCTTGTGGCGCAAGCAATTTGGGCATCTGTCCTTGTTTTGTGGGGAACTTTTGATCAATTAACTGATATGCTTATCGTTGCTTCATTTATTTTCTATGGACTAGGCGCTTACGGTATTTTTATTTTGCGAAAGCAAAAAAACTCTGTTCAGTCAGGGCCTGCTAATTCAAATTTTCGTGTTCCATCGATTATTCCTATAATTTACAGCGTTTTCTGCGTTATTCTCATCATTGTTATGACTTTTCAAACGCCAGTGGAAACTGGCACGGGATTTTTATTAATCTTACTTGGCCTTCCAATCTATATGTGGATTCGTCAGGACTAGGTTTATCCACCATGTCATTATTTTTTTGGAATGAGCAATTATTGGCAGTCTCCATTCGCTTGACGAATGTGGAGGCGAGTATTACCGTTTTATAAACATCATTTTACCTATAGATTGGAGTTAATTCTGTGAAAAAATTCATTCATGAGACAGAGGTTTATCGCATACTAAAAGAGCATAATATTGATGTGGTAAAGCATTTAGCTATCAAAAGTAAAAAAAAATTAACCGGTCAGACAACGTTTATAGAAGGTACCAAGGTTGTAGTGAAAGGTATTGCGGAGAATTTATGGCATAAGTCAGATGAAGGGGCCTTGCATTTTGAAACATTTTCTGCTGCGCTTGTTGAACAAATTGCTTCGCAAATGGAAGAGCGTTTACAGAAAAAATATTCTTGGATTGAGACATTAATTTGCGAAAAAATGGCCTTTGCCAAAAAAGATGGGCTACCAGTAGAACTTTTTTTGAGCATAAAAAAAGATAGTGGATGTGGTTATGTGGTTAATATGAGTTTAGGAGGGATTTATACCGAGATGTGGAGCAAAGAGGTTGGTGTTCCACTTCTTATGTGGCCCGTAAAAACAACTACGCCGATCGAGGCACTACAAGAATTTCGACAGCATTTGGCCGGGAAAATTTGGCTAGGTGGTATTCGTCAAAATAGTGGATTGATCAAAGAGGAGGCAATGCTTGCTTTTTTGGAAAAGTTATGGAGTGTTGCGACCTATTTGGAGAAAAATAAAATTGAGTTTATCGAAGTTAATCCGGTGGCAGTTAGCGAAGATGGTAAAATTTTACCTCTAGATGGAGTGGGGCAATATTGTGAGATTGAAGGCCTAGATAGTAAAGAATGGTTGCCGGAAAATGTTAATGCATCAACAATCCTTTCTCCCAAAAAAGTGGCCATCGCTGGAGTATCGAAGAAAAAAGAATCATTTGGGAATAAAATTTTTACCAATCTTTTAAAATCAAAAATTGCCAAAGAAAATATAAAAATAATTCGTCCGGATGGAGAATCTATGGAAGGAGTGGAGTGTTATATGGATATCTCTTCACTTTTGCAGCATCCGGTAGATGCACTAATTTTGGCCTTGCCTGCTCCACTGATAACTAAAACAATTATGGATCTTTGTGTGCAAGATGGTGGTGCTCAGGTTGTTTATATTGTGGCCGGTGGTATCGGGGATGGCGCTGACCATGGCAGTTTTGGATTACAATTACGTGAACTGCTAAATAGTCGAAGGGCCAAAGGAATGTGGACTCCGGCCATTATCGGCCCCAATAGTTTAGGGGTGGTTTTATCGCCACTTTCTTTGAATACTCTTTTCATTTCGCAGAAGAAGTTGCCGATTGTTTTTGGAGAAGCGGCCAGCAGTAGCAATATCGGAATAATTAGTCAGAGTGGGGCCTTTTTTATAACTCGTCTTTCTAACGAGAGTGATTTACAAATCAAATATGGTATGTGTGTAGGAAATCAGCTTGATCTATCGATCTCCCAAATGGCCAAGGCCATGCTTTCAGATAGTGCCATTGATGTAGTGGGACTTTATATAGAGGGATTTAAAGATGGTGAAGTTTTGCGTTTGGTAGAGTTGGCGCTTGAATATCTACCTATTGGTAAACATCTTATTTTGTATAAGGCCGGAAGAAGTGCTGATGGAATGAAGGCCGCCGCCGGCCATACCGGGGCAATGGCCGGAGATTATGATTTGCAAAAGGCGGTGCTTACGCGCGCGGGCATTTGTGTAGTTGAGAGTTTTGCTGATTTTATAAATATGATCAAGTTTGCCGGGGCCTATCCTGATCAGAAAAAAATTTATTCGGTGGCGGTGGTTACTAGTGCTGGTTATGAGAGTGTGGCAAGTGCAGATGCGTTAGGCGATAAGAAACTTCTCTTTAAACTAGATAATGTTACCATGGATCGTTTGGCGGCCTCAGTTGCGGCATGTGGTTTAGAAGGATTAGTTTCTCCGGCCAATCCCATTGATGTAACTCCCATGGCAGATGAGAAGGCCTATCTTGCTTTTATTGAAGATTTTGCACAAACAAAGGTTGATCTTATTGTGGTAGGGGCCGTTCCGCTTACAGATCGTTTGGAGACTCTGGATTTGATGGTACAAAATTCTAAGGCGTCTGAATTTGCTAGATCGATTCGTGCCATCGTCGAGAAGTATAATAAAAAAGTGGTGGCAATTGTTGATTCGGGAAGATTGTATGATGATTATCGCCAAATTTTTATCAGGAACGGGATTCCAACTTTTCGATCCACGCAAGAATTCTATTCTGCGCTAACGCATCTTCTGGACAATAAATTTTGACAAGTTGTGATTTCTTGAAAATAATCTAACCTACCATTTAACTTGGGTTTTTTTTTATATCAAAAACGAGGAGATCTGTGATGATGGATAACTTAATCAGGTTCGTGCTTGTTACTATGTTATCATTGGCCTTTTTGACTGGTTGTCAGAAAGAAAATGCTAATGAAATTTTAATAGGACAATTTGGTTCTTTAACCGGCAATGAGGCCACTTTCGGTATCAGTACAGATAAAGGGATTCAGTTGGCCATAGAAGAGATAAATAAAGTTGGCGGAATTAAGGGTAAGATTTTGAAAGTGATTACCCTTGATGATCAAGGAAAGGCCGAGGAGGCCGCACAAGTGGTAACTCGTTTGATTACGCAAAATAAGGTGGTGGCACTTCTGGGTGAAGTCGCAAGCAGTAGATCCTTGGCCGCTGCTCCCATTGCGCAGCAAAATCAAATCCCTATGATTACTCCTTCTTCAACGAATCCAAAAGTAACAGAGATCGGTGATTATATTTTTCGTGTCTGCTTTATTGATCCATTTCAGGGAACGGTTATGGCCAAGTTTGCAATAGAGAATTTGGCCGCTAAAAAGATTGCCGTATTACGCGATGTTAAATCGGATTATAGCGTTGGATTGGCAAATTTTTTTACAGAGACACTTGTGAAGATGGGAGGAGAAATTGTGGCCGACGTTAGCTATCAAGGTGGCGATGTTGACTTTAAAGCACAACTTACAGAGATTAAGGGAAAAAATCCAGATGCCATTTTTGTTCCTGGTTATTACACAGAAGTTGGTTTGATTGCTAGGCAAGCTCGCCAATTGGATATTACCGTTCCGCTTTTAGGGGGAGATGGCTGGGATAGTTCAAAACTATCAGAGATTGGCCAGGATTCCATCAATGGAAGCTATTTTTCTAACCACTATACCAACGAAAGTCAGGAGCCCATGGTACAAGATTTTATCAATAAATTTAAGGCCAAGTTTAATGAAACACCAGATGGTTTGGCGGCGATGGGATACGATGCTGCCAAGGTATTAATCGCGGCAATGCAAAATGCGGCCAATTTAACTCCTAAATCCATTAGAGACGAGATCGCAAAGACTAAAGATTTTCAAATGGTAACCGGAAAAATTTCTTTGGATGAGCAGCGCAATGCGGTTAAGAGTGCAGTAGTGGTGAAGGTTGATGGGCCTAATTTTAAATATGTAACTACTGTTAATCCATAATATTATAATGCAAGAGTTATTACAGCATATCATTAATGGAATTGGCCTGGGCAGTATTTATGCACTGATTGCTCTTGGCTATACCATGGTCTATGGTGTTTTAAATTTAATTAATTTTGCCCACTCAGATGTCTATATGATGGGGGCCTTCGCGGCCTATTACACGCAGCGTTTTTTAAATTTAAAACCGGGACTAATGAGCTTTCTAATTATTATTTTGGCGGCCATGATGTTTTGTAGCATTTTGGCACTTACCATTGAGCGTTTTGCTTATCGTCCGCTGCGCAAGGCCCCGAAGTTGAATATTTTAATCACGGCCATTGGTGTTAGTCTCTTCTTAGAATTTTCCGGACAATTAATTTTCGGAGCTGATCCCAAACTTTTTCCTAGTGTGATTGAAGATGTGGGCCTTTTTTCTATTATCGGTGTAAGGTTTCGCACAATCGATTTGGCCATTTTGGCAGTGGGTTTTTTATCCATGATTGTTCTTCGTTATATTATCGTTTATACAAAAACTGGGCGGGCCATGCGGGCAGTTAGTGAGAACACTAAAGTGGCCGGACTAATGGGTATTCCAGTTAACCGCATTATTGCTATAACTTTTGTAATTGGTTCTTCATTGGCCGGAATAGGTAGTGTTTTAGTGGGACTTAAATATCCAAAGATTGAGCCGCTGATGGGAATGTTGATTGGACTTAAGGCCTTTGTGGCGGCCGTGCTTGGCGGAATTGGTAGTATTCCGGGGGCAGTTTTGGGAGGAATAATAATGGGATTATCTGAAGAGATGGTAGTAGGATATCTCTCTAGTACTTATCGAGATGCGCTCTCATTTGGTATTTTGATCATAATTTTAGTTGTTAGGCCCGCGGGACTTCTGGGGAAATCTTCAGTGGATAAGGTTTAGGAGTCTGTTATGATAAAAAGGCCACTACTTACTTTTCTCGCGCTGCTTGTTGTTGGATTGGCCTTTGAATTTTCCGTTAATGCCTACATTCAGCTAACTATTATCTACGTTTGCGTTAATATGATTTTAGCAATGAGTCTCAATCTTGTTAGTGGTTACACGGGCCAGTTTTCCTTAGGACATGCTGGCTTTATGGCCATTGGGGCCTATGTCTCAGCATTTTTGGCCTTTCACTTTACAATTTTTCCCGAAAGTTTAAATTTTTTAAACTTTATTATTTTTGGTTTAATCGCTGGAATGGTAAGTGGTTTTGCCGGATGGTTGGTGGGGACTCCCTCACTGCGTCTTAAGGGTGATTATTTGGCCATTGTAACTTTAGGCTTTGGCGAAATTATTCGAGTAGTACTTTTAAATTTAGAAACAGTCGGTGGAGCTCGTGGCTACTATGGGATTCCTGGTTTCGTAAATTACACTTTTGCTGGAATAACGTTGAGCCGCTTTGTTTCCGGTTTTGGAGTTTCTGCCTTTTGGTTGGTTATTACCTTTTTTCTAATATATCGCTTAGTGTATAGTTCTCATGGCCGAGTACTAATTAGTGTTAAAGAAGATGAAGTTGCCAGCGAAGCAATGGGTATTAACGTAACTAGAATGAAAGTGTGGGCATTTGTTATTTCGAGTTTTCTGGCCGGCATCGCTGGTTCTCTTTTTGCTCACTATACCAACTATCTAAATCCATCTACCTTTAGTTTTAATCAGAGCGTAAATGTTGTTATCATGGTGGTGTTGGGAGGGATGGGTAGTCTTACGGGTTCTATTGTTGCTGCGATTATTGTAACTTTGTTACCAGAGCTTTTGCGGCCATTGCAGGAGATTACTGGAGTTGATTTACGCATGGTAATTTATTCTTTTTCACTTATATTACTGATGATTTTAAAACCAAACGGACTTTTTGGACAGGGACTTGGGCATGGAAAAAAAAGTAAAGCTGCTTGAGCTTAAAAATGTCTCTATCCAATTCGGGGGACTACGTGCGGTTGATGCTCTAAATTTAGAAATATTTGCGGGCGACTTAGTGGGCCTCATCGGTCCAAATGGGGCGGGAAAAACAACCGTATTTAATCTAATTACTGGAGTATATCTTCCAACTGAGGGGGATGTTTTATTTGATAATAATCGCTTAAACGGTTTGCGGCCATATGAGATTTCTCAGCTAGGGATGAGTCGCACTTTTCAAAATGTGCGCCTCTTTAAAGAGCAGTCAGTGTTGGATAATGTTTTAGTCGGAATGCATCAACATGTCGCTTATGGAATGGCAAGTGCCGTTTTGCGGACCAAAAAATTTCAAGAAGAAGAAAATGCCATTATCCAGCAAGCAATGGAGCTATTGGCCTTTATGGGCCTAGAAAAAAAGGCGGCAGTGGAGGCCGGATATCTTCCTTACGGTGAACAGCGCAAATTAGAAATTGCTCGTGCTTTGGCCACAAGACCTAAGCTTATTTTCTTAGATGAGCCGGCCGCAGGGATGAATCCGCAAGAGACCATTGAGTTGATGAGAAGTATTCAAGCAATGCGGAGCAAATTTAACGTTACTATTTTATTAATCGAGCATGATATGAAATTGGTTATGGGAATTTGTGAGAAAATTTTTGTTTTAGATCATGGAATAAAAATTGCGGAAGGTATTCCTCAAGATATTCAAAGTGATAAAAAAGTTATCGAGGCCTATTTGGGTGTAGAGGAGTGCGGATGAGTGGCCAACCGCTGTTATTGATAGAAGACTTAGTGGTCAATTATGGTGCCATTAATGCCGTCAAAGGCCTATCTATTGAGGTGTGTAAAGGCGAAATTGTTTCGTTAGTGGGGGGCAATGGTGCCGGAAAGAGTTCTACCTTGCGAGCAATTTCAGGAATTGTTGCTTCAAAAGGAAATATTATTTTAGATGGCCGAAATGTTGCTAAATTAGAACCGCACCATCGTGTACAAGCAGGATTGGTACAATCACCAGAAGGACGTGGTATTTTTGCTTCTATGACGGTGTATGAAAATTTACTAGTTGGTGCGCATACACGGAAAGATTCGTTGGAAGATAGTTTAAAGTGGTGTTATGAGCTTTTTCCTATTTTGGTAGAAAGAACCAAGCAGGTGGCCGGAACTTTATCTGGAGGAGAGCAACAAATGTTGGCCATTAGTCGTGCCCTTATGGCCCGGCCCAAAATTCTGATGTTGGATGAACCGTCCTTAGGATTGGCCCCTAAAATTGTTTTGCAAATTTTTGAAATTATCAAACGTCTAAATACTGAAGGGGTTACTATCTTGTTGGTGGAGCAAAATGCCCGAATGGCCTTGAAGTTTTCTCATCGTGCATATGTTATGGAAACGGGAGTAAAAGTAATAGAAGGCCGAGGCCAGGAACTGTTGGCCGATGAGAAGGTTAAGGCCAGTTATTTGGGCGGTTGAATTTCTAACGCGAAGTAGTTTCATTTCTAGAAAGGTGATATTGTGGGGATGATCGGTTTTATCCAGATCGCACCTTTTCCATCACCAGTATCTTCAAAAGTTATAGGACTGATCCAGATGTCCCGTGAACAGTTATTACTGTTACGGCAGTTGGTATTATTTAATCTATGATAAACGTAGTACCAAACCCCTGGGGCAGTCTCAACAGGGGAGCCATGGCCAAAGGAGTGGCCATCGTGGGGAATTAAGTAGCGGCCCATTATACTACCAACGTAATTGGTGCTAAGTCCTTCAAGAGTTGTCGAGGCAATCCAGAAAACATTGTATTGAGGCGAATCCCAAGTGGAGCCGCTTGCCATGAGGTAGTAATAGTTGCCACGTTTAAAAATTGAAGCGCCTTCTGCCACGCCAAAAATATTTCCCTCTCTCAACCATTGGTTTCCATATTTGTCTGTAGTCAGGGATAGGTTGCTGGTACATGTACTTTGATTTGATGAGCGTGCGCAGTTTTCGGTCATTCGATTTATAAGTAGTGCAGAGTGGGAGTTTACTAAAAATTTTCCATCTCCGCTTTGACATTTTACGACGAAAGGATCAGTTGAATCCATTTCGGCCATACCGATATGTGAGCCATAATTATTTTTTTCCCACGTATTTCCAGTTAATGCTGGAAGATTGGTGTACCAAGAATAGCTCAGGAAGAAGCGATTACTGCTTTGGTCATAGAACATGCTGGAGTCAAGACGAATTATGTTAATACATCCACCATTTTGGCAATTTGGAGAATTGATAACTGACCGAGGAATTTGATTTTTTATACTACATGCTCCGCTTGCACCGGCCACCATGGGCTCCCAGGATTTTGCTGCCGGAGCATACGGGCCAGTTACGGAAGATGATGACGCGAAGTAAACTCCAGTAGTCTCGGTGAGCGGTTGAGTATTACAATTAACGGTTGTGGGAAATTGTCCGGCCGTAAAGTGCAACATGAAAGTACCATTGGGTAATTTAAATAATTCTGGCCCCCAAACCCAACAGTATCTTTTGTTGTTAACAACAATCCCGCCATTACTATCAGTAGTTCGCTGGAAGGCAAAACTTACCAGCGTCCAATCGCGAAGATTGGTAGATCTATATATTGGAATATCTCCTCCGTTATGGACGGTGTGAACTAGGTAGTATGCCGGAATACCATTTTCCATTACTTTGAGTACGCCGGGGTCCGGTTTGTCTACAGGAAGTATTGTTCTAGTTTGCATAGTGGTGACTGAAAAATTAAGAGGTGATCCGCAGTTTATATAATTTCCAGTGCTAGTCACTCCTCTAATTTGACAACTGTAACTTCCTGGAGGATTTGGCCCGCCAGTGAATTTGCCGTCTACTACAGGGATAGATACAAATTTAGTTTGAGAAAGATCGCAGTTTGCTTCGTAGCTAGAAATAGTGCTGCCTCCTTGTACAGAAACGGTAATAGTTTCGGCGCTAGTTATACTACTAGCGCTAAGAGTTGCAGAACAGCTAGGAGCAGTCGTTGCAGTTCGAGTGGGAGTTGGTGTTGGCGTTGCAGTTCGAGTGGGAGTTGGTGTTGGCGTTGCAGTTCGAGTGGGAGTTGGTGTTGGCGTTGCAGTTCGAGTGGGAGTTGGTGTTGGCGTTTTATTTTCTTGATTCCACGAGTTTATAATTTGGAAAAGATCTTCTTGTATAGTTCCCATTGCAATTAGTTCTTCTGCGGTATCTTCTAAGAAGAGGATATTTTCTTCAAATGCTTCAGCGGCCTCATTTGCGGTAACATCGGATAAAATGATCTTTTCCGTGGTAGAATCGAGCACATCTTCTTCCAATGAGGAGATTATGTTGTTAATATCTACGTCATTTGTAAAGTCAATGGCCACTATTTTAAACATAGTTGATTCAGATTTTAGTGGAGTTATATTTTTTAATAGAGCTTCTGCGAGGTGAATGTTTGAGAGATCAATTACATTTTCATTTTCAGGAGACTGGTTTATTTTTTGCAAAAAATAGGCAATTCTGTTGGCAACATCGCGGTTGGTTCCTTGATAGTAATCAGAAAGAACGCCTTCTCGTTCGATAAGGGGAGATTCGGAAATATCACGTGCAAGATAGGCGTTAATTGCTAAATCAAGAGGAGTAATAATCGGAGCACATTGAGCTTGGCCAATTATAACATAGTCGGTATTTACTCCCCCTATGGCAAATTGCAGAGTTTCACCGCGAATACAAGAAAAATTGCCAGTCTGGCCAGTTGTAGATTTGCCGGTGGACTTAGAAATTATCAACATCCCTTTTACCGGAGCATCCCAGAAGATCGCATCTATTATTTGATCAGTGGAATCATTTATTTCAGGAAGTATCTCTTTTTCGGCAAGAAGTCGTGGCCTTGGCAGACACGATTGGGACAAAAAGACAAAGGATAGTATAAAAAAAAGGGTGATAAAATGCTTCATTGGCCCACCTTTGTGTCGATCTATTTCATAAAAACACCGCTACTTATCGACTTTATTTACTATAATCATTAGTAGTTACCTCAATGATAGCGTCTAACGTTTATAATTATTAAAAAGTAGAATGAGACACGTTATTTTAGGTAGTTACGGTTAAAGTTAGTTGCGTTTGAGATAAAAAATTGGCAAAAAAGTAGGGCAATTACTAATGTCGAACTTTTATGCCAGTAAGATCCTCAAAAATACGCTGGGGCCTTCCTCCAATAGAGAGGATTTTTTCCGTGCGGTCTTCAACGACTGGCCGTGGTAAAACGTGATAGTGTAAACGTAGCCAATCGAGTTTTTCTTTATGGCCGAGGGCCTTAAATTTTTTTTCATTTTTTTTATATAAATTGCTTCGTTGATTGAGTGGGTATTCTTCATCCAAAAAATCAGCAAATCTCTGAAGCTGTTCATCTGTTGGTGGGAAATCTCTAAAATCAAAAAATTTGTATTCGATAGCGTGGTAATCAAAAAGTTCGATGAGTGTCGTTGCCTGCGGATCATTTTTAATGCCGAAAATATTAAATTCGGCACGAACTAGTGGTATATCCTGAGTTCGTTTTAGAGTGGTGGCCTGCATATACTTTCCCTTAATTTATGTTACATTCTTGCCGGAACTTTTACTCCAATTAATGCAAGCCCCTCGCGCATAATGTTGGCAACCGCCAGGGAGAGTGCGAGTCTGGCCGTTTTTAAATCTTCATCCGGGGCCTTGCCGATTGGACAATTGGCATAGAAATTATTGAAGGATTTTCCTAGATCGTAGAGATAGTTGCAAATCATCGAGGGACGATGGTTTGCGGTTGCGGCCTTCACAATGTCGTTAAAGGTAGACAATTGCACCATGATATTTTTTTCGACTTGTTCCGCTAGCCTATTCCAGGCAATTTTTTTGTTGGCCATTTTTTGTTCATCAAAATTTTGTTTTTCGCAAAGAGAGCGAATGCGAGCATAAACATATTGTAAGTAGGGGCCGGTTTCGCCATCTAATTTTAACCATTCATTCATGTCAAAAACAATTTTGCGAGAACTGTCCATACGTACCATTCCATATTTTATGGCGGCATTGGCAATTTGTTGGGCCGTTTCGGAGATCTCTTGATCTGGCCATTCTCCCTGATATTTATTCAAAAAATCATCACGGATTTTTTGCTCCATTAGGGAAGTAAGATCTGTTAAGGGGATGATATTTCCTTTGCGAGAACTCATTGCACCAGAGGGAAGTTCAACAAAGTCGTACTCTAAATGGAAACAATTTTTTGCGTGAGAAAAGTTTTGTTTTTCAAGGACCTTAAAAATTTGTTTAAAGTGGAGCGCTTGTCTTTTATCTACTACATAGTAGCTACGATCTAGTCGATATTCATCGAATTTTTTATATGCCAAAGATATATCCTTGGCCGCATAGGTTCCAGTTCCATCGGATTTAATCATAATGCAAAAACCCAGTTTATCATCTTTTAAATCTGCTCCGATGGCACCTTCGGATTCAATATATAAACCTTGCTGTTGCCATTTCTTCGCAAATTCAATGGAGGGGTGATCAACTTGCGATTCAAAATACCAGTGATCAAACAGCACATCGCTCCATTTATAAACTTGTTTCATTAATTCAATAGACCATTCACGGCTTTCCTTCCATAACTCAAAATATTCGCCCTTCTCGGCGGTAAGTTCCTTTAGGATAATGGTTAATTCTTTGCGATTTAATTCTTCCCGGGGAGTTCCCATCTCATCTTCTAATTTGATCGATGCCTTAGAATACATCTCTCCCAGCCATGGCCCTTTATTATTAGTAGGTGCTGGCAGTTTATTGTGAAATTTTAGATACCAGAGGCATTTTGCTACGTGTGTTCCCACATCGCCAGGGTAGGTCGAGGCAATCACTTTATGCCCCAAATAGCGATTCATGTGAACAAGGGCGTTACCGTAGCAGAGATTTCTCATGTGGCCCACGTGCAATTCTTTGTGGGTGTTGGGTTGAGAATATTCGATCATAATATTTTCCGCCTTTTCAATTAATGGCGTTTTAAAATATGAGTGATCGATGATAGCAGATACGATTTCGCCGTAGGCCATATTTTCCAGCGTAAAGTTAAGATAGGGGCCGGAGGGTTTTACCGCTCTAATAATGCCGTCTGCAGAAATAGCAAAGGCCAATTGCTCGGCCACTTTGTTGGGGGCCATTTTAAGCGGTTTGGATAATAAAAAACAGGGGATAGCAAAATCACCCATGGCCGGGTCTGGAGGGGTTACGATGCTGTCGTAGAGCTGCTTGTCAGAAAGGTCGGAAAGAGAAAAGAGTCTCTTTTGGGCATCAAAGACTACAGATGCCAGATGCTTAAATATTTTATTAGGAAAAACGTTATTAGACATCAGAAAATCTCCGGAGAAAGAATATAGTTTTTAGTTAAATTTTAAGCATACTCTCATGAAGCGGAGTTCACAATGGTGAAGTTTATTATGTGGACTGGCCAATGTCTTAATTTTTTTAGTTTAGACTACTCTGACAGTTCGTTTGCAACCTTGACCTGTAGCTTATTACTGTTTTCTATTTTTTAGAAATTGGGACTCGATATCCCCTTCCAAAGCTTTTCTTTTTTATTTTTATGATTGGACAAAATTGATAGCGCTTGAATTCAGACTTGCGATATAGGTCGTAGACTTTATCTATAAGCGTGCTATCAAATCCGGCCTGGGACAAAGATTCTTTATCCATGCTATAGCTTAAAATTCCCTCTAAAATGGGATCTAGAAAATCATAAGGAGGTAGTGACTGAGCATCAGTTTGGTTTTCTCGAAGTTCGGCGGTGGGCGCACGGGTAATAATTTTTTCAGGAATTGGATTGTTATATTTTCTATTAATATAGTTGGCCAGAGAGTAAACCTCGCTTTTGTACATATCTCCTAATAGACTGATTGCTCCCACGCTATCCCCGTACAAAGTGGAGTAGCCGACTGCTAATTCAGATTTATTGGAAGTGTTGATCACCATAAAATTGCCCTGATTAGAGTGAGCATAAAGGATAAGGCCACGAATTCTACTTTGTACATTTTCATCGGCCACTCCTTTAAGGGGATTATTAAAATCTTGTAGATAACTATTTTTAATAGTGCTATGGATGAATTTAATGGAGGCACTGGTAATTTTTACGTTCAAATTTTTTGCCAAAGCGTATGCTAATTCATAGCTTAAGGTGGCCGAATGTTGGCCAGGCATGTAAATTGCCTCTAGGCGTTGGCCGTTTTTAAGAGATAACTTGGTGATGGCCAAAACTAGCGCCGAATCAATCCCTCCCGAATTTGCCACTAGAAAATTAGTCATTCCTGCTTTCCTGGCATACTCTTGCAGTCCAAACATTAATGCTTGTAAAACTGTTTCGCACTCTTGATCATTCCAACTAGGAAGAGTGGGAGGAGTGGTAGCATTAAGATGAGGATGAAGTAGTTCTCTCCATACATGTATGGAGGCCGTTGGTGGTGACAATGCGGAGGCCTTCCTCGGTAGATCAACTTCTACGGTTTTGCAATCAGCGGCAAAAGAGGAACATTGCAGGAGTAACTTGTTATCTAAAAAGTTTACTCCGAAGCTATTTCCATCAAAAAGAATTTCGTCTTCACCTCCGACTCTATTGACGTAGACTAGTGGGGCGGCCAGCGTGTTGGCAACTTTTTGCGCGCGCTCTTGGCGCTCTTTGGTTTTCCCTAAGTAGAAAGGACTGGCCGAGAGATTTATAACTAGATCAATTTTTCTTTTTTTAGTGTCTTTGCTTATTAGTTCAACTAACTGATCTATTGGATCGCGCCTTTCATGGAAAGGAGAGTGCCACATATCTTCGCAAATCAAAGGAGCAATGGTTGTACCGGAAAAATCCCATAATATGCTTTGATTCCCAGAGGTAAAATATTTTTTCTCATCAAAAATATCATAATCTGGTAGCAGTTGCTTGCTGTAAATATTCTGATATTCTTTTCCGGGAGTGAAGTGAAAAATAGAGTTTCTGATCTTGCTGAGTTTGCCCACTTCATCGAATTCATAATCCAGTCCACCCATAAGGTAGGCCTGTTTGTTGTTGGATGGAAGCTGCAAAAAAAGTGCAGATATTTTTTTTAGTGAACGTTGATAGTTGGATATAAACTCTTTTTGCAAACAGAGATCAGCTAAAGGATAACCGGCCAAAAAAAGTTCTGGGAAAAGGTGCAGCCCTTCAATATTTTTTTTAATGGCCATCTCGCAATAGTCATATATTGCGGCAAAGTCACCGATGATTTGATCTGTCTGATGTATGGTAATTTTCATGAACACTTCCTGCGTATCGATAATAGCGTTGACTCTATATTTTCGAACATGTAAAGAGAGTTGTAAATAATGGAGATATATTTATGTTTGCGGGGCCTAATTGGTCAGTTAATGGGAAAGTTATGGTTGTCGGTGCCGGCCTGGCCGGATCGGAAGTGGCCTGGAGTTTGGCCAATGCGGGAGTGGAGGTTCATCTTTATGAGTGCAAACGAAAAAATCCCAACCCGGCCCAGCGTTTATCTACTTTTGGCGAGTTAGTTTGTAGTAACTCTTTAAAGTCTCAAGAGAGTAATTCGGCCCATGGGATATTGAAATTTGAGATGCGCGACCTTGGTTCTATTGTTTGGAAAGTGGCGCAAAATAGTCAGGTTCCCGCAGGTAGTGCACTGGCCGTTGATCGGCAGCAGTTTTCAGCAGAAATAACCCAGCTGCTTTCACAGCACCCCAAGATAAAGATTTTTGAAGAGGAGATAACTTCTCTCGATTTACCGCTAACATCTGCTGTCTCTGATTACGATTTTGTAGTTGTGGCCTCAGGGCCATTAACTTCCTCTTCACTAGAAAATTATATTAAAACGAAATTACTAGATTCTCCGGAGGATTTTTATTTTTATGATGCCATTGCACCAGTAGTGGATGGTGAGTCGCTTAATTGGGATAAACTTTATTATAAAGATCGTTATAAAAGCAGTGCTGAATGTAGCGATCTTTCTCAAATCGGTTATCTCAATGCTCCCTTTACCAAAGAGGAGTATGACAGGTTTGTCTTGGAATTGGTCAGTGCTCAGAAATTGCCAACGCGCGATTTTGAAGATTATAAATTTTTTGAAGGATGTTTGCCCATAGACACGATTGCTGAGCGTGGTGCCGAAGCGCCACGTTTTTCTTGTATGAAACCGGTGGGCCTTGAGTTCGAAAATGGGGAGCGTCCACATGCTGTAGTTCAGTTGCGCAAAGAGAACCTATTAGGAACGGCCTTTAATTTAGTAGGATTTCAAACCCGACTGACTCATAAAGAACAGTTGAGAGTTTTTCGGATGATTCCAGGTTTTGAAAATGCTCGCTTTATTCATTTGGGTTCGGTTCACCGCAATAGTTTTTTGAATGCGAAGGGCCTGCTTAACTATGATCTAAGTTTTAAAAAAAATGATCGGCTTTATTTTGCAGGGCAGTTGGTGGGAGTCGAAGGTTATACTGAAAGTGCTTCGGCCGGAATCTATGTCGCTTATCAGATTTTGCGACGTCTAAGTAACAAAGAGCGAATTAATTGGCCGCTAGATTGTGCTATCGGAGCACTTATCAACTATGTTATGACAGCTCCTAAACCTCGGCCCTCGAATATAAATTATGCTCTTTTTCCTCCAGTAGTTTTAGATCGACAGCAGCGTAGACGTAAAGATCAGCAGAGTATAAAAAGGGATTTAATCTTTAAAAGGGCGCGTAAGAGTTTTGTTAAATTTATGGAGAGTTATAACTAAGAATTTTAGGAGCTATTGGCCATGTTAGGAATATTTTTAATTATCGCTTCTTGTTTTATTTGGGCCATTGATACGCTTTTTCGTTATCCCCTGCTCAAAACTGGTATTTCTGCCACTCATATCGTATTTTTTGAACATCTATTTCTTTTGCTAATTTTTTTCCCAACTTTTTATCGTGCCCCCTTAAAATTTTTTAAGGCACGTCCGTCGCATTACCTATCTTTTTTAGTAATCGGTGTTTTTGGCTCGGCCTTGGCAACCTTGGCATTTACTTCCGCATTTATGTTAATTAATCCCTCGGTGGTAATTTTACTGCAAAAGTTGCAACCGCTGGTGGCCATAGTCATGGCCCACCTTGTGGTGGGAGAGCGGTTTAATCGTCAGTTTTTTCTTTGGGCGGCCATTTGTTTATTAGGCAGTGGACTTATTGCTTTCCAGGATATGGTTCAAGGAATTTCTGCTTTAGATTTTTCTGTCAATTTTTTTGCAGATAAAGCACTTAAAGGTTATGGATTGGCCTTGTTGGCGGTGATTGGTTGGGGAGCATCTACTGTATTTGGTAAAAAATTATCACTCGGTGGTTTTGAGGAAAAAGAGATTATGGCCGGACGCTACACTTTGGGCCTGATCACACTGGCCCCCTTTGCTTTGTTTGATCCAACCTCTTTTGATGGGAGTTTTGTGGTCTGGCGTACTATTTTAATTATGGCGTTGCTAACTGGCGTCATATCCATGTATCTTTATTATCAAGGACTCAAGCGTATTTCGGCCAGACTCTGCGCTTTGCTGGAACTTTCTTTTCCATTTGCCGCCGTTTTGGTTAATTGGATTTTCTTAAAAATACCAGTTACCTCGCTGCAGCTATTAGGTGGATTGCTTTTGTTACTTGGTTCAACGATAATACAGTTGAAAAAATATTAGTTGGAGCATGCGCTATTTATGACGAATACTACTTGTCGATTTCCGGAAAATTATGAGTCTTTAACGTTCTTTGTTGCCGGTGCGGCCGGATTTATTCCTTCCCATCTTTGCGAATATTATTTGGAGAAGGGGGCAAAGGTTATTGGGGTTGATAACTTTATAACGGGATCTCCGTCTAATATCGAACTTTTGTCTAAATATAAGAATTTTGAATTTCACGAAATGGATATTACGCAAAAACTTCCATCTCTTGATAAAACTAAGATTGATTTTATCTACTCCTTGGCCTCTCCGGCCTCGCCCATTGATTTTTCGCAAATTCCGCTGGAGATTATGCGAGTTAATTCAGAAGGGGTGTGGCGTCTGCTATTGCTTGCCCAGCAAAAGGGAGCCCGTTTTTTGGAGGCCTCTACCTCGGAGGTTTACGGTGATCCGGAGATTCATCCTCAGGTAGAGAGCTATTGGGGGAATGTAAATCCTATTGGCCCAAGGTCTTGTTATGATGAGTCAAAGCGTTTTGCGGAAGCCTTAACTACTTCTTTTCATAAAAAATTTAAAGTTGATACTAGAATTGTACGGATTTTTAATACCTATGGCCCACGGATGCGTCCTAATGATGGCCGGATGATCCCTAATTTTATAAATCAAGCGTTAAAAAACCAAGAGATAACCGTTTATGGTGATGGTGCACAGACTCGCTCTTTTTGTTATATTTCTGATTTAATTGAATCTATGCATCATGTAATGTTCAGTTCCGATCATATGCCTTTTAATATTGGCAATTCAGGAGAATATACTGTTCGAGAAGCGGCCGAAGTTATTGTTAAATATTTGAAATCATCTTCAAAAATTACGTTTATAGATCATCATCTGTTGGAGGATGATCCCAAAATGCGTCGGCCTGATTTGACTAAGCTCGTTACGCTAACTGGTTATCGTGCCTCTGTTTCTTTTGAAGAGGGATTGATAAAAACCGCTGATTTTTTTCGATCACTTTTCTAAAAAAGGTAAAATTTTCAATTCCCCATTTGATAATTAACTGTTATTGAGTGTTGTGTTAGAATGTCATAAATTTTTCAGGAGATTTATTCATGAGTCGACTAATTACTGCTATTTTTTATCTTACAATTTTTGCTTTAGTGTCCTGTTCTCAAGCTGATCAAATTAAAGCACCACCTAAAAAAATTACTTACATTCGAGAGATTGCCAATCAAACAGTGAAACCTAAACCACCGCCAACGGAAATCATAATTAACAATGTGCAGGCCAAGGTGTTGTCAAAAAGTAGGGCGCTGATTAGTTGGGCCACCAACATTCCGACACAAGGGGAGGTGGACATATCGCTTCTTAGCGATGATGGACAGGTAGAGGAGGTTTTTGCAGGGATTACTTCTGAATATCCGCAAGTCAATTATTATAAAAATCATAAAATAATTTTAGATCAATCCACTGGAATAAAAATTTTGCCAGGGCGCAAATATAGTTTCATGGTTAGGGCCTATGGACAGGAAAGTCAAACAGCGACGGCCCCTGGGCCGCAATTTCAAACAACAATGAATATGCGCCTTTCTCTTTTTGTGCAAAATGGGGATAGTCAGATTTTAATATATCCTTTTCCTAACGATAATCCACAGCTGGCCCCGACAGTAAAAATTAATAATCCTCGTGGACATACTCTGGTGCACTCTGCCTACGATTCGATAAAGGATGTCCTTTATATGACGACTAGTCAGATAAACGGCATTTTGGTTTTTACAAACGTAAAAAGCGATGAGGTGGCCTCTGAGACGAGAATTATTGAGGGGCCTTCTGCCAAATTGAATCGACCGGCCGGGCTTTTTGTTGATGAGAATAATGATGTACTTTATGTCGCCAATAATGGTTCAAATGCGATTACTATCTATGACAAGGCCAGCATTTTACAGGGCGATATTTCTCCAAATAGAGTGATAGAAGGCCGTCTGTCGTGGGTAAAAGGTCCATCGGGAATTACTGTTGATATTGAAAGAAATGTCCTCTACGTTAGTTGTCATTCGGGTAATGGTGATGCGCTTTTAGCTTTTTATCCGGCCAATAAAGTAGACGGAGAAGCTTCGCCTGTTGGGAAACTTTTTGGTTCAGTTACTCATATGAAGTTTCCCATGGATGTAGCGTTTGATCAGAAAAATAAACACCTATATGTTTTAAATGAGAGCGGAGAGGTTATTGTATTTCATGAACAAGCTGGCGCTACTTATAATCCATATGGAAGAGAGCGACTTAATGGAATGAGAAAGCCGAACAGAATAATTAAAAATAAGGATTGGTGGCTTCAAGTCGTTCCCAATGAGGCAGGTGGCTTGGCCTTTGATACTAGCAAGAATCGTCTTTTTATTGCCGGCCGTCCTTTGGAAAATAGTCGATATAATGTCATTACATTTAACAATGCTTCGGCACTTGATGGAAAAGTTGCTCCAGATTTACGAATATCATCAGGTAAATCCGTTGAGCAGTCTCGTGGTATTTCTGTCGATAATGAGTCAAGGCGTCTTTTTGTGATAGATTATGATAAAGGCCGCAAGAGTGTTCTGACCGCGTTTGACATTTCAGATATTGAAAATGAAGTGGTTAAAGTGGTGAAGACGCGAGTGCAGTTATCACCATTTTCTTCTCCGATCACCGGAATAACTTTTGATAACGTAAAAAAACGCCTTATCGCTTCTGCTGGAACTATTTTCTCCTTTGCTGCAAACACTATTCAGACTGCCTGGAACTATTTTAATGCTGAGCAGGCCGTGGCAGTGATGGATGGATCAGAGGTGACTGTTGGTGCTTATGGCAAGACTGTCTACGATAGCAAAAGAGGAATCCTTTATGCGCTAAATAAGAAGAATAATCGACTGGATGCTTTTGATAGTATTTACAGTAATAGTGCTGAATTTTTAAGCTTAGAACCATCGCGCAAAATTAATCCGGATATTGATAATCACCTATTAGTTGATTACAAAGTTGATGAAAAGAAAAATACCGTTTATTTTTTGTATCGACCACTTTCTTCTGCTGATAAAAATCTCAAGGTTTTGTATTTTGAAAATGCCGATGGACTTAATAATTTAGTACGTGCAGATAAATTTATCGTGGCCAGTGAAATAGTAACCAAAATAGTTTCGCCAGATTCGGAGTTTGAATATGGTGAAGGCCGTTATGATAATTACTTTTTATTGGAAACTGATTTAAACAGTGGCAAGATTTTCATCACTCAAAATGGCCGGTTAGAAATATTCAGCTCTGTTGAAGATATTGAAAGACAGTATGGAGAAGGCCAGCTGGCACAAGTCAAACCGCTCAAAGTTATTTTGGGTTCATTGGCAAATTTTGGAACTCCTACCGCCTTATACTTTTATGTTCCTGAAGAGCAATCTCATGCGTCATATCTTCTGCTTTCAACTGTTGGGCGGGTAAGTGGAGTTGTGGGATTTGATGAGCGAGTACTAGATGCCTCAACCAGAGATATATATCCAATTTTTAATTTAACCAGTGAACAAAATGGACTGACCAATCCACAGAAAATTGCGATAGGAAATCTGTCGGAGTAGTACTTTGGAAGAGCTTGGAGGGGATTTATGATAAATCGACGTTTGTTCACGGCTGCTTTAGTTTTGGTGGTTTTGGCCCTAAGTTCTTGTGGCAAGAATTTTATTATTTTGCGAAGGTTAAAAGATACGACTTCTCCTATTAATCCTAATGATCCCAGCGACGATGTAGATAGGACTGTTTGTGAAACATTAAGCAATACACTTTCTTGGGCCCCGTATCCTGATCCTGATCTTGATTTGGGAGGTTTTCGCATTTACAAAAAATATGTGGATGGAACTGACCCACTCATTTATGAGTTAAGAGATCCTGCGGCCACAAGTTTTAATATGCTTAATACTGGCCTAGATTCTTGTGAAGCAAACACTATTTATATTCGGGCCTTTACTATTTATACCGCTAGTGAGGGGAGTGAGGCCATAGGTGATTTTCGGCCGGAAGGATCTGTTAAGCAGGAGTCGAAAATGTCTAATGCTGTTTGCTGGGGAGTAACTTGCCCAGGGATTCAGGCCGTCACGACAGAGGAAAGCATTAGTGGAAGTGACAAATCGATTGTCTTAGAACTTATAGAGTAAAATTGGATGATGAAGATTATAAAAAGGAGTCTAGCATGATTAGAAAGAATAAAACCTTATGGGCTAATTTTTTTTCTGCACTCTTTTTTTTACTAATGCTTATTTCGTGTGGAGGAAGTGAATACACTGTTACGGAAAGAGAGAGAGAGGAGGTTAGAGTAATCATTACCGACAACGATGGTGATGGGCCAGTCGCTCACGTAGAGGATTTAATTACGGTTTCAGATTCGAGCTATGAAGATCTTTCCGTCACGTGTGAAAGTAAAATGAAAACAGTTAAAATTATGTTTGCTTATGAAAGTATTTCCGGAATTACTGGGTATAAAGTTTATTGGAGAGAAAATGATACTTCTGGCGCCTTCGTTGAAGTTGGAGCTTCGGCCTTGCCGGATGCTCGCGGTTTTACCATCGATATGTTGATTGATTCCTGTAAGGCCAACTATTTTTATATGACGGCCCTTGGAGACGGAGTAGAGTCGGATCCATCTCCCTATCTTTGCGTTGGTGAGGCCTGTCCAGAAGAATTAAAAACGATGTCTTCCCCGACTGCGCAAGTTAGTCAGTGATTAGAGACAGTGTTTTTTATGGTGGCTTGGGGCAGAATCGAACTGCCGACCTAGAGGATATGAATCTCTCGCTCTAACCAACTGAGCTACCAAGCCAAGATGATATTTTGGTGAAATCGCAGAATAATTGGGCCGCATTTTACTGTCAATTATAATTTGTATTAATTATGGACGTGCGCTAATTTCAAAGCATGCAAAAAAAATTAATGATCAACCATGTTTTTGCCTTTATGCAGCAGGCAAGATTATTTCCTGCTTCCCGCCGGGCCTTTGTGGCCGTCTCTGGTGGAGTAGATTCAATGGTTCTTCTGCATATTTTAAAGTCTATTTCTGAGATTGCACCAGATCGACTTAAAGAGTTAACTGTTTTACATATAAATCATGGAACGCGGTCTTCCAATTTGCAGGAAGAGAAGTTTGTTATAAAAATGGCCTCTCAGCTGAATTTAAAAACGAAGGTAGCGCGACTGAATTTTTCTTTAAATCAACCCAATTTTGAAAGCAGCGCGCGAGATGAGCGTTACTTGCATTTAATGCGTTATTTGGCACCGGATGATTTGTTATACACCGCCCATCATATTGACGATTCTTTTGAATGGTCATTACTATCGTTGCTTAAAAGTTCATCCCCAGAGTCCTCCATCGGTATTCCCGTATTGAATCGGAGAGTGGCCCGTCCACTAATGTCTTTGTCTAAAAATCAGATAAAAAGTTACGCCAGAGAGTGTAAAATTTTATTTTTAGATGATCCTAGTAACAAAGATGAGCGTTTCGAGCGCAATTTTTTGCGCCCAATTATTGCTAAATTAGCAAGTCGCTTTCCTCAATACTTAAAGCATTATGTAAATCGGGCCAATCAATTGGCGCTTAATGCCAATTGTTCGAGGATGGTGGAAGCAAATAGTTCACCACCTCAATTATTTGTGCTTAGTGGCGCAGAAGATTGGTCTGCCCTCATAGATCTCTCCTCAAATGGTAATTTTCTTTTTGCAACGGAACAAATTTTGGCAAGTCTCCAGCACTTATCGGTAGCACGAAGAGGCGTTTGGTCCATTCCGATTCAGAAGCTAATTAGTGCTGCTAAGGCCAATAAGTGGGGCCCCCATTTGCTTTCAGGGAGCATCTCAGTTTTTTCATTTTTTAGTGTTTTAGTTTTTTGTAAATCCTCGGCAGAGGCAAAACTATTTGGCCAAATGGAGCAAGGTTTGCTTTTGGAGCTAAAAAGAATAAAAGATGCGGATATTCCCACGTTGTCATACTTGCAATCTAAAAAAAACACAGAGAAGGTTCACCGTTTTCATCAACTCCCTCTCTTTGCAATATCAACAGATCAGGAGATAGAAAAAATGTTACCGACACTGCGTCGTCAATTTAGATATTTTAAATTGGCCTTTGCTTATGCGCAGGAAAATGGAATTTGGATACAACTTTTTTCAAGACTGCTTTTTGTTTGGCAAAAAGAAAAAAATCAATCAAGGCAGTTTAAAGTTGTCCCTTGTAATTTATTAGGGCCATAAACTATAAAATATGGCCGTTTGCGAGAGGAAATAGTTACAATAATTATAATCTCTGTGTTACCATCCTCCCTCACTGTTTTGTAAAAATATTAATATTTTTTTCTTAGGATTTATCGATGAGACCGCATCAAAAAACGTTGACCCTTTGGATAGTTGGAATTTTGATGTTTGCCCTGATTGCAAAAATGGTTAATGAAGGGAAAACATATTACAAAAAAATAAAATACTCTGAATTTATTACGGCCGTGGAGGCCGGGCAGGTTGAGGAAGTTACCTTTAAGGGTAAAAATGTCATTATGGGCAAATTTCGAGCAGGCCATGATGGTAAAGATGAGGAGAACTCTAGATTTAGATTAATTGGTGATACAGGAGAGACCACTTTCAATCTCCTCCGCCAGCATAAAATGACTCCTAATTATGAGGAAGAGGAAAAACCAGATTTTTTCACCACACTTCTAATTAATTGGGGGCCGATGATTTTATTGATTGTCATTTTTTACTTCTTTTTGCGACAGATTCAAGCAGGTGGTGGTAAGGCCATGAGTTTTGGCAAATCTCGGGCCAAAATGTTAAGCCCCAGCGATAAAAAAGTTACGTTCAAAGATGTGGCCGGAATTGAAGAGGCCAAAGATGAGTTAGTGGAGGTAGTAGACTTCTTAAAAGATCCAAAAAAATATACAGCATTAGGCGGAAAAATTCCGAAGGGAGTGATTCTTGTCGGCCCTCCAGGAACTGGAAAAACATTATTAGCGCGTGCAGTTGCCGGAGAAGCTGATGTTCCATTTTTTTCTATCTCCGGTTCTGATTTTGTAGAGATGTTTGTCGGTGTTGGTGCTTCCCGAGTGCGTGATCTTTTTGAACAAGGAAAGAAAAATGCACCCTGTATTATTTTTGTTGATGAGATAGATGCAGTAGGACGACATCGTGGCTCTGGACTAGGCGGAGGCCATGATGAAAGAGAGCAAACACTAAACCAACTACTTGTGGAAATGGATGGATTTGAGTCTAATGAGGGTGTTATTTTGGTTGCCGCTACTAACCGTATTGACGTATTGGACCCAGCGCTACTTCGGCCAGGCCGTTTTGATAGAAGAGTTACCGTTTCACTTCCCGATATTCGTGGGCGTCTAGGTATTTTGAAAGTCCATACAGGAAAAACGCCACTTAATGGTGATGTTCGCTTGGATGATATTGCCAAAGGCACCCCAGGTTTTTCTGGAGCAGATTTGGCCAACTTGGTAAATGAGGCGGCGTTGCAAGCAGCTCGCTTGAATAAGAAGGGATTGGAAAATGTAGACTTCGAATATGCTAAAGACAAAGTTTTAATGGGTTCGGAGAGACGTTCTATGGTTTTATCCGACAAAGAAAAGCGTAATACTGCCTATCATGAGGCCGGCCATACACTGGTTGGCATGAATCTTCCGCAGACAGATCCTATTCACAAAGTTAGCATTATTCCTCGAGGCGCAGCACTGGGAGTAACTCAGACACTACCAAATGAGGACATGCTAAGCTTAAGTTCAGAAAAGGCCCGTAACTATATTTCTTTTTTAATGGGCGGGCGTTGTGCCGAGGAGCTAGTTTTTGGAGAAATTACCAACGGTGCTAGTAATGATATTGAACGGGCAACGGCATTAGCACATAAAATGGTTTGTCATTGGGGGATGTCAAAAAAATTGGGCCCTATTCGTTTTGAAAAAACTGGAATTTCCCCTTTCGCTAACCCCATTGAACAAAATGGTTATTCTGAAAGCAAAGCTCGTGATATCGATGATGAAGTATTTTCTCTGATTGATAACAACTACAAACAAGCGGTGGGAATTTTAACGCAACATCGCGAGGCCCTAACTCGACTTGCAGAAAAACTTATTATTTGGGAAACGTTAGATTATGCACAGATTCGTGATATCGTTGATGGAAAAGATATTGGAGTGCCAGTATTTAATAACAAGAAAAATGATGGCAATAATCATCCATCTGCCTCACAAGAAATCAGCACCAATGATAACAAAGATAGTGACCTAGCTAGTAATGGAAAAATCCCCAATCCTGCCCCGGTATAATGAGTATCTCTTTTTCTGGTATAACCATATATACAACTAATAAGAATTTGCTGGCCAATTTTTTGGGCCAGCTTTTGGATGTTGATACAGTGGCAAACGGATGCGATGTTGATTTATTCTATGATGGTATTTGCTTTCGCTTTGTGAATATTTCTTCAGATAACAGAGAAAAAGTTGTTCCAACAGATTTAAATTTTCTCATGGATACTAGTGAAGAGTTAGAAGCATTAATAAAGAAAGGGCGTTTTTTGTTGTATCGCAAAGAAGAGCTGAGTAGAGAAATTATTATAGAGGATAAAAGTGGAGTGTTTTACCTGATTGATATGGATGGGCGGCGCTGGAGTTTTCGAACAGATTCTACTCATGTAAGAAGTTGTTAGTTGTCAACTAGAAATTGCTTCCAGATAATTATTCAAAGCAGTAATGGGAGGAACATTAGGTTTCTTCTGACGAATGAGAACATGGCAGTTCTTTTTTCGTTTTAAACGCTAATTAATTACCAAGGATGTGTATTTATGAATTCATGGATGGTTTCTGCAATTGTTGGCATATTATTAATTTTATCTTCGTCATTGTTTGCTCGCAATAAAGTTATATACGGTGACGATAATCGACTTGATCTCTTCGAAGCAACTGATGGATTACATCTTCAGTTAGCGCAGTCAACTGCTGCACAAATCGGCAATTCTACTTTTATTGACGACGGTGTTAGTGACTATTATACGATCAAAGGTGGAACTTTACAGTCGGGAATGAATCTCTGTGCTGATGAGCGTTTTGCCAATCAAACTGCCGTTGCCCGATGTTCTGGTTTTTTGGTGGGGCCAGATTTGCTGGTTACTGCTGGACATTGCGTGACCAAGCAGAGTGATTGTGATGGATTCAAATGGGCCTTTGATTATAATGTTACTGACGAGGGCCGTCCGATTATTTCAACATTGTTAAAAAGTAGTGTTTATTCTTGTGTGTCGATTGTTGAAAGGGCCCAGTCTTCATCAAATAGTGACGACTATGCACTGATAAAATTGGACCGACCGGTGACAGATCGTGCCCCACTTATTGTAAGAAGAGAAGGAAAAATTGGCATGAATACTGAGGTTGTAGTAATTGGCCACCCATCTGGCCTGCCAACTAAAATTTCTGCAGGAGCGCGTGTACGCGAGACGGCCTTTGCGAAATATTTTGTGACTAATTTAGATACTTTTGGAGGTAATTCCGGGTCAGCGGTATTTGATAGTCAAACTGGAGTAGTTGAAGGAATCTTGGTTAGAGGAGAAAATGACTATGTTTATGATTACGACTCACGCTGTCGCCGTCCACAACAGTGCACTGAGGATGGTTGTCGGGGAGAGGATGTTACCAGAATTACGAATATAAAAGCATTGATGAAGATTTTGGCAAATAATTGATCAAATTTTTCTATTAGCACGAAATTAATAGTTAAATATAGACATCATTAATTTGGTGTCTACATGAAAGAAGAGGCCCTCAGGATGAGGGCCTCTCTTTTTTTTATATTACAATGTTCAAAGTTATTTGGAGGAAAGTCTTTGCAATGCTAAGGCCAGGCACTTTGCAGTTGTAGTTTTCTTGGCAACCATTTCTTTTAATAGGCCATACTCAAGACGGCCGCGCTCCATATTACTTAATGATTTATCTGTTTCAAGTAGTTTTTTTATTAGTTTAGTGGCATGAAAATCTTCTCGTAGGGCCAGAAGATCAATTGCCAAATTTCGTAATTTGCCATTTTCCCCGCGAATTATTTCCTCTAATAGCTCCAGTGAGCCTTGGTCGGTTCGTCCGCACAAGGTTTTTAGAACATCAATTTTAAAATCATGTTCTTTAATATTAAAGGCCTTCCTTATAACCTTCAATGACTCGTTATCGTTGTATCCAGATAGTGCTAGAATTGCTTTATACTGTACGAAGTATTCTTGTATATCGAGTGCTTTTTCTATCAAAACTAGCGCTTTTATGTCATGGATGCCATAGAGGGCCATTGCCGCATGTTCTTTTAGTTTTATCAACGAAGGATCTGTCGTAAAAAGATATTTTTCTATCAAAGCGATAGATTCATCATCAGTGCGTCCGGCCAGTGATAGCAAGGCGCTCTCTTTGACTTTCAAACTACTATCGTTAAGTGCTTTTTTAATCAACATTAGTGATTGTGGATTGTTTTTATGCCCAGATAGTGCCATCGCAGCAAATTTTCTAATCTCATCATTTGGATTCTCTAGAAGATCATTTATTAAAGCGAATGCTTCTGGATTTTGGTTGCCGGAGAGGGAAAGTATAGCATTTTGCTTGACGGCCAAATTATCATCGTTAAGTGCCTTTTTAAGTAACGTAAAAAAGCGCTGATCATCTCTATCTGCATCTGCCAGTACCTTTAGTGCGCTTATTTTTACGTCTACGTTTTCATCTGATAATGCAATTTCAATTAAATCAATTACCTCTTTTTCTTGATTTTTAATCAATGCCATTATTGCATTTTCCCTGATTCTTCCTCCGCGTTTTTTTAAAATTGGATCTGAAAAAACTTTTCCAATAATGGATAGTGATTCTTTGTCGTTGTACTTGTTTAAAGTAAGGACTGCTTTTTCAGCATATTCCCAGTCATTTCCGAGAACGGCCTTTTCAATCCAAGAAGGAGGAGGTTTGTTTTTTGAAATTTATTAAAGGCAAGCTTTTTTTCAGAGTATGGCAGATCCTTATGTTTCTCCACCCAGTTGAGGTATTCACTATTGTCGCCATTAGATGAAAAAATTTCTGGATGTTTAGCAATCCAATTATCTATTTCTGATAACATTTCTTGCCGATGTGTTTCAATAATTTGGCGATTACCTTGTTTGGCGTATGCCCATGCTGTGTCATGGGCATATTCCCATGGTTTTGTTTTTTGAGGATCCCATTTGCCAGGTTGTTGCAGAATTGATTCTCCCCATAGTCTTGCAATTTCAATTTCCTCAAAAGTAGCTCCTCCAAAATCAATGGCAGATCCTGAAGATGTATATTGAAACTTTCCTGATCGATCACGGTAAGCAAACGATGGTGTAAATAATCCACTATTTCTTCCCTCATTGGCCTGTCGTAAGTAAAGAGAAGCAGGCTCTTCTTGTCCATCCTCTTTTAAAATATTAAATGGAAGTTTTAGTATCGCATAGGATTCAACGGCCTCTAATCCGCTGGCCGAGTGTTTAAATATTTTGGAAATGGCCTGCTCTCTTATCATTTCAGCGATTGCCTCACCTAAACTCATAAGGCCATTGCTGTGTCCTCTGACTTTTAATTTATTCAACGCGTCTATTTTTCCTTGCAGTTTTTTCGCCTCTTCGACTTGTTTATAAGCAGAATTACTAGAGGGAATTTCGGATCTCGTTCCATCATTGTATACAAACTCTGATTGAGCACCATGTCCGAATCCTTTAATATCAACCATTCCGACAATGTTACCATCGTCATCAAGTGCTTCCAAAGCAGCAGATCTGCGCCAGTTTGCTGGGCGGTATGCCACGGCCTTTGGCGCGGACTCATCTATAGGGATTGGAGAATTTCTAATATTATTTAAAAGGGGTTGATCTGCTCCAATACGCGAAAAATTTTTTAAAAGCCACTTGTCGATTTGATCATTTGAGTAGTTGCGAAGAATTACAAAATCTCGCCGGAGTGCTTCGTAGTTGGCCCACGCAACTTTTACGCCAGAAACAGCATGAGTATTTTCTACGGTTAAGGCGGATTGAGTGGCATAATCAAAAGGAGAGTTCGGCCTTACAAATTCATTTGCATAGATAATTCCAGTGATGGAATAAGCGATTAGAAGGAATTTAGAAATGACGACGTTATAGAATGATAGACTCAAAGGCCCTAAAGTTGATATGAATTTGTAACAGTTTCTTGCCATTTCGGGCAACCCTCTTTTGTTAGTAACCTCTCTGTTTAAGTATCGGAATTTTAGTTTATTCAATAAACCCTAATATGGCCGATTGGCGCAGTATGGGACAGCAAGGGGGATACCTTACTGTCCGAAGTGGTCTTTAATCTGATCATAAGCACATACGCCAAGTCTTTTACCTGACCTGTTTAGTTTGTTAGGAGGAGTAGCTTCTTGCTACTTGTGAGAGCAATCCGATTAAGTCGTCGTAGTCAATGGCCCTTGGTTAATATTTTCAATGATTGAAAAATCATCTTCTGTTGTGCTGGCAGTAAGAAGTTTCTTGTTCAATTTGCCTAAAACATGAATTGTTTTGAATTGGACAAAGACAAGTGGTGCCAAAATCAAAAAGTATGCAGGGGAAAACATGGTTAAAATATTTGTTTTAACAAGGCCCCAGGAGATAAAAAACATACCTAGAACAAAAAAAGCAACGCCAGGACAAATCAGTGCAAAGCTGCCAGCGCTTTTCTTTGGGCCAGAGACAAATTCTTCAAAATAACCAACACGCTTTAATACGATATATCCAATAAAACCGGTAATGATTTGCAAAGAGATAATAAATGCCAATCCAAAAAACATCAGTAGCGCCGGTGGATTAGTGTGTAGAAAATTATGGAAAGCAGCAGAAGTTAAGCGTACGCCTGTTATTCCAATGAGTGTTAAAATGGGAATTGCTGACCAAATACTAGGAGCAGATTCTTTTGCCAAGCCTTGGCGCAAAATTGATTTGAAACCTAATACCATTTTCACCATCATGAGTAGCAGGGAAATACTGCCAAAGAAAATAGATAAAACAATGGCCAAGGCAGAAAGTTCAGGTGATTTAGTCATTGCCGCAGGAGCAGCAAGGCCAACCGAAACCATAATGAAGGCCA
Source organism: Bdellovibrionales bacterium RIFOXYD12_FULL_39_22 (assembly GCA_001770205.1). Taxonomy (GTDB): domain Bacteria; phylum Bdellovibrionota; class Bacteriovoracia; order Bacteriovoracales; family Bacteriovoracaceae; genus YD12-FULL-39-22. The sequence continues at coordinate 58,277 of MEQL01000052.1, read as the reverse complement.
TGCTAGAGATCATCTGTCCCAAATGATTATTTTGAATAAAATCAAAATCACCTTTGGTAATTACTCGGGCGGCATAGTGAGCGAAATATTTTAGTGCCAAAATTCCTACGGCCGTGAAAGCAATAATTGAAAAAGGAAAAAGTGTTTCAACAATATTCCAAAGGCCTGGAACAAAAACTGCGCCAATTATAAAGCTGACATTCACACTCATGGCCAAAGTCAAAGGAATTGCCATAAGAGATACTTCGGAGTTAGAGGTAATTAATTTTTGATATTCTTCACTCTTTTTATATTCAGAAAAGGCGCTAAGATTGCGTGCAAGTAGCCAAAAATGTCTAAACGTAAAATATAAAATTGCGGCCATAGCAGCACCAACTAGAAAGGCGATACGAGTATTTGATCCAGTTAGTAGTGGGTAAACGTGGCCAAATGTGGCCATCGGTGCATCTGGGTGTTTGACCATGAACATTAGGTAGATGAAGAAGGAAACGGCAAGTCCTCCGTTCCCCAATGATGATAAAAAGTAGAGTGGATTGTACTCTGTAGCAAACTGTTTTTTCATAATACCCCCTATTGAAGTTATAGTTAACACGGTTAAGTAAATTAACGGTTAAGTAGCATCATTGCTTTGTTAAGTCAAGCGTGAGATTTTAAAAATATGGCATATACTGATCTAGCAAACAGTGTTGGCTGTACCAAGGAATTTGGAGTAATAATGGATGATTATAAAGTTAATAATTACATAAAGAATTATAATGCAAAGACTTTAAAGATACGGAAAAGCTATATAAATAGCAATGAATTGGTACTGAAGTGGGCAAATTAACGATAAAAAATAAGAGGCATTGGTGTTGTTTAATATAGCAATAGTTGTTACTACCGCATTGATTTTCTACGTACTGTTTGAGCAAATTAGATTGCCTGGTGTTCTGGGAATGATATTGGCCGGGATTGTATTAGGACCTAGCGGATTTGATTTTATTCTTTCAGATGTTTTGCGATTTTCTGCTGATCTTAGGTCTCTCGCTTTAATTATCATTTTGATTCGCGTTGGCCTAGGTGTTAGCAAATCAGAGCTAAATGTGGTCGGGCTGGACGCCATAAAGATAGGGGTTCTGCCAGTTTTATTTGAATCCATTTTTATTCTTTTTTTTGCAGCATATTTTTTTAAGATGTCTTATTTAATGGCCGCGATGTTGGGACTTGTTATCTCTTCAGTCTCTCCGGCCATTGTTGTTCCCCAGATGATGGATTTGAAAACTAAAATGGCCGGAAGTAAAAAATATATTCCCACTTTTTTATTGGCCGGTGCGGCCATCGATAATATTTTTGTTATCACAATTTTTAATTCTCTTGTTCAAACCTATCAAAATGAGAATGAGCATATTGTATATTCAATTGCCAAGATTCCTCTGGGTATTATTTCGGGTGCTATCTTGGGTGCGGGGATAGGATACTTATTTATTGGTTTTTTTAAGAAGTATCACGTTCGAGATACAAAAAAAGTAATTGTCTTTTTAATTATCTCGATTTTCCTTTTTAAAATAGAAGAAATTCTTCCAATACCAATTTCTGGCCTGGTTGGAATAATGGGAATGGGATTTATTATTCTAGAAAAGTATGAGGCCTTGGCACATCGATTATCCGACAAATTCAACAAAGTCTGGATTATGGCCGAGATTATTTTATTTGTGCTAGTAGGAGCACAAGTTAATTTATCAGTATTGGCCAAGGTTGGGCCTTATGCTATTTTGCTTATTTTTGTTGGACTATTTGGTCGTGCTGGCGGTGTTTTACTTTCTTTGTATGGAAAGAAGTTGGAGTTGAACGAAAAATTATTTTGCATAATCTCTTCTTTTCCAAAGGCCACAGTGCAGGCCGCTATCGGTGCGATTCCTCTAGCATTGGGACTTCCTTTCGGAGAGATAATATTAGCAATTTCTGTTTTGAGCATTATCATTACCGCCCCAATTGGAGCAATTGGAATTAGGATATCTCGTAAATATATAATCTCTAAGAATTTTGCTACAACAACTTCAGTTCAGACAACTCTCTAAAAAGCTACATCGCTTTTTTATGTGCCTCAACAATTTTCTTGGTAATATCTCGAACACTCATTTGCGCTAGTTCGGTAGGAGTAATTTTATTGGGATAAACTTCTGGAAGAGAGGTTAGTGCTTCAGATAGCAGCACATTTTTATTAGCGTCTACCTCGTCCACTTTCCCAATTGGGGTAAAATGAGGAACGGTTTTTAAGACTTCTGGGTTTTCATTCAGCAAATAGTGCATTTCAGTTAGAATATCAATGAAGCGATCAAGTTCTGCTTTGGTATAGCTCTCGGTTGGTTCAATCATAAGTCCAAACACTTCTGGAAATGCCACGGTTGGAGCATGTAGTCCATAATCCAAAAATAGTTTGCCAACCTTAGCAATAACTTGCGCTTTGGCAGTTCCAGATTTTTCAATTTTAGCAAAAAGTTCCTCTGCTAACGTAATAATGAATTCGTGCATACGAATTTCATTATTGGTATTGGCCGGTAAAAAGGAGTAAATATTTTTTAACTTTTTCTCTAGGTAGCGTGCAGATAGTACTGCTACTGCCGACATTTGGCGAATGCCTTGGTCTCCGAGGGCCTTGAGATAACTAAGGCCACGAATCTTGTGCGCAAAGTTTCCAAAATGGCGATGCATTTGGCCAATGCTCTTTTGGGGGATTTCGGTGGTGAAAAGATTACCTTTTTTTACCACTTGAATACCAGGTAGGAAATCGATCAATTTACTGGAGACGGCAACGATAGCATCGCCTGGGCCACCACCTCCGTGAGATATAGACCATGTTTTGTGTAGATTGTTATGGATAGCATCGACCCCCATTTTGCCCATATTAACCCAACCAGCAATAGCGTTCATATTGGCACCGTCCATATATACTAGTCCGCCGACAGAGTGAATAAGGTCAGCAATTTCTTTAAATTTGGTTTCAAAAATTCCAGAGGTGTTGGGGTTGGTTATCATAACACCAACGATGCGTTTGTTATATTCACTGACGAGTTTTTTTAATTGTGTAAGATCAATTTGGCCATTAGCTCCCGCCTCCACCAGAACGATTCCATAATTTATTCCATCAACACATTTAGTTTCAAGGCCAGCAACTGTTGCTGTGGCCGGATTAGTTCCGTGGGCGGAGTGTGGAATGATGATTACGTTGCGCTGCTTATCTTCTCCATTATTTCTATGGTAGGCCTGGAAGAGTTTTATTCCAGTTAATTCTCCATGTGCTCCGGCCACTGGTTGAGTAGTAACTGCCGCAAGGCCAGTGATTTTTTTAAACATCTCTTGGATATTGTACAAAATTTCTAAATTACCTTGTACATCTTCGATAGGTGCTTGTGGATGAGTTTGTGTAAAATTAGAAAGTCCGGCCAAGTAGTCGTTGACGTAGGGGTTGTACTTCATGGTGCAAGAACCAAGTGGGTAAATGTTACTATCAGGACTTACATTTTGCGCTCCTAGTTTATCATAAAATCTTTTTAACTCATCGAGTGAAAAATGGGGAAGGCCAACTGGGCCTTGACGTAAAAGGGCACTAGGAATGGACGGAATATGTGGTTTATCGTAGGTATAAACGGGATTATTAATCATATTGGCTGTGCGATTAAATTTATAAGGCCCGTGAGGTATTTCGCTTGCGGCCGTTTTGGGATCACCAAATTCGCTAGTGAAAAAGGAAAATAGCTTTTTAAAATCTGTCTCTTCTTGTATGTCGGTAACACAGATCATTAAAAGATTGCGTTTTGTGTTATCCCTTTTGGAAACATCTACGCCCACATGCAATCCGGCCAGGCGTCCTTTTTGAATGAAGGTGGCGGTACTGCATGGAAGTTCTATGGTAAATTCATTAAAAAAGGGAGTTTCTGGATAGGCGAGTTTTACTCCGGCAAATTGTAGAAGGTGAGTTGCCACCCACTCACAATTTTTACGAGCGGTGATACAGCTTTTTTGCATACCGGTCTCTCCCTTTTGCAATATAGATGCTCCGGCCAAGGAGGCAATAAAGGCCTCATTTGAGCAGATGTTGGAAGTGGCCTTTTCTCGGCGAATGTGCTGCTCACGAGTGGAGAGAATGATCGAAAGTGCAGTTTTGCCAGTATTATCCTTGCCTTTGCCGACGTAGCGTCCTGGAGTGGTGCGGATATTGTTTTTATTTTTATCATCATAGCGAATACCAAAAATACCAAGGCCTGGGCCTCCAAAATTAGGGCCGATCGCCAAATGCTGTCCCTCGGCAACCAGGATGGTTGCTCCTTGCTTGTTGCTGCCAAATTGAGAAGGCGGAATTAATCCTCCGGTGGCCAGGAGCATAGGATCAACAATAGCAATAGAACAGGTTTTAAATTCGGAGGTCAAATCAACAATAGCATTAACATCTTCTAAATTGCCGAGAGCATTTACTTGCGGGAAGGCAATCGCCGCTAGTCGTGGGCCTAGGGATTTGGCGGCATCTTTTAGAGTGGAAAGAGAAGTGGTACCCGTCTTACTATCGACAGGAACTGTCACAATATTGATCTTGCATTCTGTGGCCATTGTTTTTAAAACGCTCATATCTCCCGGATAAATTGATTCACACACAATAACGCTATCGCTATTGCGAACAATTTTAATGGCACTATTTAATGCTTCAAAAAGGCAGGTGGCCCGATCATACATAGAGGAGTTAATTGCTTCAAATCCAGTCAATTTGCTGAGTGTCTGAGCATAAAGCCAAAGCGTTTGCAGTGTCCCTTGACTTCGCTCTGGTTGATAAGGAGTGTAGGCGGTCGTAAGTTCACGTATATTGCTAACATATTTCACAATTTCACTTTCTTTGAAATTTTTTAATCCATCGCCGATAAAGGAGCTGGCCAGATGATTTTTTGCTCCGATAGAAGAAATGTGTTCAATTAATTCTTGATAGGATAGTCCCGGCCCGATGCCAACATCTTCTTTGAATTTAATTTCTTCTGGAATGTGCTCATACAGTTGCTCCAAAGAGGAGAGGCCCAATTCTTTTAACATGGATTTGATTTCATCATTACTGGCAGAGATATAAAATTGTTTTAATTCACGTGGAAGATTGTGCGGATTGTAGGGAAGTTCAGCGAATGATTTGCTCATATTATATCTCTCCTTGTTGGATAGGTAACGATTTGCTAGCATTATAATTGCGAGCAAAAAAATAGTAACGAGTGGAATTTTTATCATAAAACAAGGTGACTTATCCAGAACAATAGCAAAAAAATTGCAATTTGGGTGGAGAACGGTTTGCAGTTGCCAGAAAAATTGCAGGCATTAGCGCGAGAACACAACTTAGAAGTTGTGGAGCAACCTGCTGGGTTTTCTTGGTATTTACATGAGCAATCCGGCACTCTCTCTTTGGTTTGTATTGGGAATAAAACCCCAAAAAGGCCACTGCATCTTTTGATCGATTTGTGGAAAAAGTGGCAATATCATCAAAGCATGCGCTATGTTCTTTCGCGTGAACCTTTTGCCAAAGCGCTAGGACTTCATCGAGCATCAGGAAAAGAGATGAAAATATTGGACGCTACTTGTGGAGTAGCAGATGATTCGATTTTGATGCTAGCAATGGGGGCATCGGTAGTTGCCTTTGAACGCTCTTTTATTTTACACATATTAATTGAAGATGCCATTGGCCGCGCGAGCGAAGTGGACCCACAGCTTAAGGATATTTTTAAAAGTCGCTTCACTTTGTTTGGCGGCGATTGTCGTATTTATAATAAAAAGAGCGACGTTATATATTTGGATCCGATGTATCCGGAAAAGAAAAAAAATTCCTTACCGAAAAAAGAGATGCAGATTTTGCGAGAGTTATTAGGTCCGGTTGATCATTATGATGCCGAAAATCTTTTTGAGTGGGCCTTGCAGCACGCAACTTCGCGTGTGGTTGTAAAACGCTCATTGGCAGCACCGACACTTGGAAAAAGGCCACCAGATATAGTTTTCGCGGGTAAAAGCACTCGTTATGATGTATATTTAACCCCAACTCATTTTGAGCCCTCGGGAGAAAAGCTATGAGATTTTTTTTGCATCTTAGTTTTATGATTATTGTATTGGCCGGCCTTTTTGCGTCATGTGCTCCCAAGCCAGCAGAAGAATTAAGTTTTGATTATGTTGCGGAATCAGTTAATACGTCATTACCAATAATTGATGGTGGTGCGCTGGACGCAGATTCGGGAGAGCGTCTAATGGATTTTTATACAGAACAGAACCTAGTAGGATGCACTGCAACTGTTAATCGGACTTCCGGGGCTTACTCCACCTCTGGACAAGTGACCAAATCATTTAAGGATAACGATAGCAATAATGATAATTGTGCTCTCGATATAAATGGAGAGGAATTAATTCGCACTGCTACCATTAGGGTAACTACACCAAGTTTAAAACTAACGTCTACTAGTGAAGAGGCGCAAAACTGGGAGGGAACCACCATAGGAGGCGGAATTAAAATTTTAAGAAACAGTTCCTCTGATTATGAGTTAACTATTTTGGGAATGAATAAATCTATTAAGACCCCGGCCGGAGCAGAGTTAGTCAATGTCTCCGTTAAAACATCTTCGGCCATTCATCTAAATAGCATTGCGCGTGGAGATCGACAGATAGAATCTGGAACTTTAATGGTATATCATAACGTTGCGCAGTTTAATGCGAAGCATGTGTTTCGCAATTTAAGATGGGATGATTCTTCTTGTTGCTATCCTACCTCCGGAACAATTACGTCTACTTTTACTAGGGGAGTAGAAGGAAGTGCGACGGTACGCTTTTTAGGATGTGAGGATGCATATACCGCCACTATCCGGGTGGCCATAGGTGACGATTCGGATGATATAGAGATAAAAGACAATTGTGAGTAGAGTAGTAAGAGTCATCGACTAAAATTAAATTTTGCTAGCTCAATAGTATAGGCCAGGGCCAATTTAGCAAATTTAACAGCATTATAAGAGTGCCCATTCGTTACATCCAGCGTATCTTTTTTGGAATGGATATTCGGATTATATTCATCCATAGTTGATTCAAAAGGAACAGATGCCGGAAAGCCTGCAGCGTTCCAAGAAGCGTGATCAGAGCAGCCATAGCCACACTTGATTGTTCCCCAGGTAAATTTTAAGTAGTAATCAATGAGTTTTCCAAGGAAATTATTTTGTGCGGAACTGGTGTAATCATTTACCAGATACATTTCCAGGGCAGATCCTCGGTAGTTTACCATATCTAACTGTAGGGCGCCAATAACGTTCTGTTTGTTTTTCTTATAATTACTAGCAATCTCCCCAGAACCAACTAGGCCAACTTCTTCTGCAGCATAAGAGATGAATTTGATCGTTCGATTAGGAGTTAAATCATTGGCCACAATAAGACGAATAACTTCTGTAATGGTGGCAATACCAGAGGCATTATCATCTGCTCCTGGTGCTGGCCCAGATCCCATTCTCCCCCAAATGCCACCTGGCATTGAGTCGCCGTGTCCGCCAACAACAACGATTTCGTTAGGATATTTTGTTCCACTAACAGTCAGAATGATTGATGGTTGAGGAGTTTTTTTGTGAGTTACTACTTCTATCGAAATATCCTTGCGGCCTTTTGTCAGAGAACCCCAATAGTCGGCCAGCCACAATTGCGACTCCTTTCCACTATCTGATTTATGATATCTGGTTTCGTAGCTCGATAGCTTGGCGATAGTTGCAGTAATGTCCGCTTCATTTACCTGGGCAATTAGCGGGGTAACTATTTTGTCTTGGTCGATAGTGTAGGGGATGATGGAAACATAATCGCTCCATATCTTCTGTTCAGCTTCGTACATTGCTTTTTGTGCTTCCTCATAGCTTGAGTGCACGATGAATCCACCTAACTGTGCGCTTTGAGATTTTAAAATGAACGCTAATTTTTCTGCCCCACTTTCGGAAAGTCTAATTGCAGAAATATAGTTGCCCAAGATGTAATCAGTAGGAGTAAGATCCTCATCGAGATTTTGTATGCGAAGAAAATCCAAGGTGGAGCTATTGGTAGTTATCCAGGTGTCAGCAAGAACGTTTTGGCAGGATAGTAAAAAATAGCAAAGAAAAAGGGTAATAAAGAGTAAACGTGCCTTCATAACAAAACCTCCATGTTTTTTGTCAGAAGTAGTTTACTACAAAAAAAAAGAATAAGTAAAAGGCGAATTATTACAAACTAGAAGCGAAAAGGAACAGTTTTTCCATTTAGTGCCTGGCAGGCGGTGTGGAAAATAGTTTCAGTATTAACAGGTTTGATGAAATATGAGGTCACCTTTAACTCCTGCGCTTGCTTAACCTGTTCGTCTGTTGCGGTGGACGTTAGCATGAAAATAACTGTTTTTTGCTTTTCAATTTTGCGTATTTCTCCAATGGTGGTTAGACCATCTTGTTTAGGCATGATTAGATCCATAACAACAAAATCGGGAGAGAAAGTTTTAAATTTTTCTACTGCATCAACTCCATCAACTGCTTGTTCAACCACGCATCCAGCGGTAAGAAAAACTTTTGATATGACATGGCGGATTGCCAAAGAGTCATCTACGACCAATACCTTTTTCCCTTTCATTTCGGGGTTGTCCCGTTGATCAAAGGTAATCCCAATAGAGATATACATGTTATTCGCCATGGTAAGAAGGATCAGATAATTTTCAGCATTGGCCTCTTTTTTTGCCATAGGCCCAAATACGGGAGCTTTGAATTTTAATTTTAATCCAAGTTTTGACCATTCAGTTAGTACTCGTCCAACGATGGTGTTAATAAATTCAGCGAGCAACTCCGATTTCATCTGCTCATTTAGTTCTTTTTCTGCAATACCGGCGCGTTTACCTAGAGAGTTTGCCACTAATTCTGCAGTGGTTTTATCGTTAAAACCTAGTACAAATTGGCCGGTTAGGTTATTTTCGCTATTTTCATAAGCATGAGTAGTCGCGATAGGATAGATTATTATTTTCCTCTTGTTTTGTTCAATAGTAGTATTTTTAACTTCAAGCGAAGTCATTTTAACAAAAAGCTCTTTGATTAGTTCGCTAGTTTTTTCAAGATACTGTTCGTACATATTTACCCTCAGTAGTGTGTTTAACTTCTTTACTTTTTTAAGTTTAATCTACAAAGGCAAAATTTGACATAGTATTTTTTTTCCAGCACGGCCAAAGTAAAATAGTCAAGGACTTACCTTGATGATGAGATAACATCATCAGATATATAGATCACTCAAAGCACTCATCGGCTGTTTATAATTACCTTTACTGAAGCGCTTGTTCATTTGCTTGATAATGGCCCGATACTTGGCCGTGTTAAAATCAACCTTATAAATTTCATTTACGAAGGCGTGGGCCACTAAAAAAATTGCCACCATGGGAGAGATTTTTACTGCAGATAATTGACGTGGAAATCCTGTTCCCTCAGGATTTTCATGATGCTGGGCCACAATTAGTTCAACATCTTTGGGAAAACGATGAGAGTCACTTATAATTTTTGCTGTTTCCAACGGATGGGAGTGAAGGATTTTCAATTGTGCTTCTGAAAAATTTACAAGAGCAGGGTGAGAGGTATCGGCTTCCCAAGCAAATTGGGGATCATCTAAAAGGCCATCGTGTAAAAGTGCCGCATATGTTACTTTTTCAAACATAACATCACTACCAAGTCCCATTTTTTTGCTGATGGCGCTGCCAATATAGGCAACAAGAAAACTATGATCGTTAATATAATCTTGTCGGTTGCGTACTTTTTTGAGGAGGCCGTCCAGACGATCAGGATCATTGCTGTTGTCACTATTGATTTTGCTAACGCAGCTATCTACAAGTGAAACAACAGTGCTCCCTACACCAACTGTACGAATTAATTCATGTACGATTTCAATAGTACTGGTAACAGTGTTTTCAATTTGTTTATTATTATAATTATCGCTTTGAATTAAGAATGGTGTTTGAGCAAAAGTAGTGGAAAAACTATTGTAATCACTTTCTGTAATGTAAAGGAATTGCTCTCCTGGCCGCAAATAGCGCTTAATATTTTCTTTTGAATATTCATCACCGCTATTGATAAATTTTACGAATTTATCTTTTGAAAGTTTTATGTAGATGTCACAGAGAACTTTATTAAATCGCAAAAAGTAGATGTAGCGAATTTTTTTAAAGGCGGTGTTACTTTCAAGTATATATCCGCTACTTATTCTGGAGATTAGTCCGGCCATATCCAGCTTGAATTTTGCCGGTTTTACTGGTTTTTGAATAAAACAATTAAGAACGTTGTCTCGAAAAAAATTTTTAAAAACTTCAAGGTTGTTTATATCTTCGGTGGTGAAAAGGACAAAAGGAGTTTTGGGAAGATTTTTTTTGATATATTGGTATACAATATCACCGTTACCATCTTCCATGCGATAATCACAAAGTAGAAGGTCAAAATTGGCATCCTCCTTTAAGATTTTAATGGCCTGATTTCCAGAAATAGCAGGAATAATTTCCACATTATCGACAAGATTATCTAGCAACATAGTATAAAGTTGCCTTACAGAGTCATCATCATCGATAAATAAAATGCGCATGAGTATGGGATCTCGGGTTTGTTAGTAAAAGTTAATACGCTTAGATTATACACATTACATAAGAGAAAATTCAAGAGAAGTTGGCGGCTTGCTGGTATACCGTTTCAAAGGAAGGAGTGGTCCGGTCCACGCCAATTACTTTTATGACATGGGCAACTCTTCGCTGATTCATATGAATTACGTAGTGTAAATTTTTACAAATTAGCTTCATTATTAACTCAAAGGAGATATCTCGTGACTCTCCATATAGGCAAAATAAAGTGGCCAATCGATGGAGAGCATCTACTGCCGAGTTGGCATGAATAGAGCTAAGTAGTCCACTATGGCCGGTATTCATGGCCAAAATAAAGGGAATAATTTCATGTGAGCGTAATTCTCCGACAATAATCCTATCTGGACGCATGCGTAGAGCGTAGGCACAATAGTCCTTAAGACTATTATTAGGACGTTGGTGATTGGCCAGCATACTAGTAATATTCTGACGCTCCATAATTATTTCGTAAGTATCTTCTAAGATAATCAGATGTTCATTAGATGGTATTTGTTGTGCCATGGAAGTTAATAGCGCAGTTTTTCCACTACCGGTTGCTCCAGAAATTATTACATTGGCCTTTTCTTCAACTATTTTGGCCAGTAGTTCGCGGCCATTTGGTGGGACAAAACGATCCAGTGGAAAGATTTGTTTTTGGATTTTTCGCAAGAAAATTTTTAGTCCGTTTGTGGGAGAGGTAGATTGATGAATAATTGTGGCCCTGAAATGACGAGAAGATAATTGTGTATAAAAACTAGCGAAAGGATTGGAGAAATTTATTTCTTGTCCGTTTTGTAAGGCCAAGTAGTTTATTGAAAGCTGATAATCAGAAGCAGATAGTAAAATAGTATTAATGTTGTGAAAATTACCGGCAAGTTCAATTTGCAAAAAATTATGTGAGTGCACAATTATTTCGCGAATTTTTTCATCATCTAACCAGTTTTTCAGGTATTCAAATTTGGTTATTTTATCAAACCATAAAGAGCAATCTTTTGAAAATATGGCAGCATATTCGCTCAGATTGAGGGCGGCCAAAACCTTATTCATTGTTGGATCAAAAGTTGGAAGCTGACCTTGGCCAAGCATCTTTTCAAAAACTTGAATAAAAAGATTAAAAACTTCATTCTTGAATTGATCGTAAAGTGATCCCACATGATTTGTTGTGGAGAATTCTGTCGCTAAATTAAATTTCATATTCCTCCAAAAGGATGATTCCGCTTATTTTTTTATGATTTGAATGTCCAGACTTTGAGGAAAAAATTGTTCTAATGAGTGGGATCTTATTTATAAGCGGTAGCGATCTAGTTGCATTATCGACTGTTTTAAAGCCGATTTGAAATAACTGCAATGGGGTACCTTTGGCCACTAGTGCCGCTGAACTTTCTTTATTCCCGGTTACAGAGTCGTTATTTTCTCCTGGCCGGGAGAATTCGGTTTTATAGTTGGCCATAAATTTATCATTGTGCTTTTCAATTTTGATTTTTATTTTTATCCCGGCAAATTTAAAAAAAAGCACTCTTTTGTCGTTGTCATCAGGGTTGTTAATGGCCAGAGGAATATCTCCTCCTACTTCGATTTCAACCTCTTTGCCTGGAATAATGACAATTTCTGGTTCGGCCAAAGTAGACATGTCGACGGCCTGTTCTTCAAGTAATAGGGAGTTGTTTTTTAGTAGAGACGTTAGTCCGCCAGTGAAAAGATCGGAAAGTTGTCCGGACATAGAGTCGAGTCCTAATCCCAGTTCCTCACCATTCATTTTTTCCATTTGAATTATTTTTAATCGAAGAAGATATTTTTTATCTGCGACATTGCTGGCCATTTTGACTAAATTTGCACCATATTTCTGCGATATAATGCTTAAAAACTTCTCATCAACATCATTTGTATCAGTATAACGACAGTTAATATCTAGAAGATTGTCCTCGCAAATAATATGATCAATATATTGTTCATAGAATTGTTTATAAATATCACCAATTATTTCGTTTCTAAGCGCCTGATTAAAGTGCGCCGCTAGATGGAAAATGTCGGGGGCCTTGTTAGTGAGTTGCCGAATTATTTTTAGCTGAGAAAGTGAGGAGATAGTTCCACGAATGACAATAAGTGGGCCGGATAGTGTCGCATCAATATTAAAATTATGCAGGGTTTGGAGGTAATGAGAAAGTTTTAGCTGCTTTTCTTTGGAAAGAATATATACCTGGAACTCTTGCTTAGTACCAGCTTGTTCCCAAACAACCAATTCACTATATCCGAGTTTTATTCCTTTGATTATTAAGCGCTTTTGTTCGGTAAGTTTGTGAGAAAGTACTTCATGGTTGCCAATGGTGAATTTCTTCATGTTAGGCAGAGGAAGTTCATAATGTTCTCCGATAGAAATGACAATGTCGTTTTGGGTCTGGCCATTATCCAATGCCCAAGAATGGACTGGCCAAAATGCGATGGTAATAATGGGGATGATGGCAAACAACTTGACAGATAATATTGGGGACGTTACAAATACTCTTTTCCCTGGATCGTTTTTATCATTAAAGCTTAGGAGTTTTATAATGGCCTCAAGAACTAAAGTTACCGAGAGAAGAAGAGCTAAAAAACGTAAAAAAGTTGGAGCTGATCGCAAGGCACAAAATCGAATTAAAGGAACTACGCCAAAATTCGCCATACACCCAACTGCCACTAAATAGTAAAGCAATAACAGATTTCTAAAGTTCATAAATACCTCGTGTTTATTCGATTTGTTTTTGTTTAAAAATCCGATAAGCAGATAGAATAATTTCTTTTTTTATCACCGGGAAAAATACGCGTTCACTGTCTATAATGCAGATTTGTACAATGGCCTCAGCTATTTTTTGACATGGGTTTATAGACTCTCTTTTTGTAATAAGGGAATCTGGGATTTTTTCCTGTTCTCGAAGTATGGTAATTGTAGAATTGGCAACATATTCGGCTTCTTTAGTATATGACACCAAAATAATATCTCGAGCATGAAGGGTATAAGTTAAAAACATGGCACTGGTTAAACTAAAAAATAATTTCATATGTACTCACTTGTGTGGTTGGCAGGGAAGGTAGTCTGTTAATGTTATTGGCCATTTCTGGTGGATAGGCATGTAGCTTACCCTTAGTGTTATTAATTACTGGCAAGAGAGCAGTTGTGGGTATTTCTAAGCGATAGAAGGGCCCTTCGTTGTTAGTATCATAACTATCACCGACTTCTTCGCTATTTGGAAGTGAAGAGAGATATGCTCTGGCAACTAATAAATTTAAATTGTCATCATAGATGCTCACTGAATATTCCGAGTTGATATCTTCTATTGGAATGTGTACTTCCAAGGATAGTTTGATGGCCACATGATGAGGATGTTTGGGAGACAAGTTATTGTGCTCTGCTTGGCAACTATTATTGTTAGGATTAGCGGAGGCCATCAATATAAACAGGAGAAGATTTGAGAATAGAATGGCCATAATCAACTTAAATTTTTGTTTTCTTTTTGACTGCTTAAAGTCTTCGGCCAGTTGCTCTTGGAATTTTTCTTTTAAATCGTTATTCATATTCTAGCCTATTCCATTCTTTTTCAAATTTTTTGGTTTCCATTAAAGAGGCGGCCATGAATTTTTGTGTGATACTAAAACTTACTAACAAAATGCCACTGATAATCGATAACCAGATGGCAGTTTCTATTGCAGAAATGCCGGCAATGAGTTTTCTCGACTTTGGACGACAAGCTGTGAAGAAAAAGGAGAGTTTAGTTCTAGTTTTAGTTGGATAAAGAGGGAAGAAAGTGTTGATCGGCCAGAAAGAGGAATATCTATTTTCCATTTTAATGCCCTTGGTTTTATAATTCCATTCGCATCTCGAAGCGGAACTCCGAAAGCGTGTTGATATGGAGTTTTTATCGCTAGAATTGCCGAAGTTGTCGAGGCGCAGCGAGGGTATAGCGCTATCTTTTTCAAATATGCAAGATGAGCTATGTTTTGGCCGGCATAAATGGCCAAGATTGCCGCCTCTGCTTCTATTTTAAGTTTAGGTATTTTTTTGGCGAGGTTTAAAGATCGCAAAATGCTGTTCGTCTTGCCAACGGTATTTACAATGGAATTACTACTATGCGTAAAGTTTTTAATACAAAGATAAGTATTGGAGCGAGATTTAATCGCAAGATAATTTTTTTGAACTGTTTTTATCGTGATAGTCATAACTCCGGACAAAATGACGGCCAGAAAAATTCCTAAAAGAGTAATATTCCCACGTGTATTAAAAAAAATAGTTTTTGTCATAAATTATAAATTGCCCTCAAGGTGCATTTTAAAGGCAACATTGGTTTGGTAGCGCGCCACCAGATTAGGTTTATTACCCGATATAATTAAGGGCGAATCGCAGATAAAAGAACTTCGTGAAAGAGAGGATAAAGGCTTGAGATCGGTTGTTGACTGTTTTGTAATTAGGGAAAAAGAGTTTTGCAAAATAGAACTTTGACAACTGGCCTTTTGCAGAAGATCAAGGCCAAGGCCAGTTGTAATCAAGATAAGAGTGGCAAAAAAAATTTCAATTACGACTATCATTGCTATTTTGTGGGAATATTTTTTACAACGGAAGTTTTCATGTAATTTATGCGGGTTTGTACCACAGAGCCAAACTGCTTAACTGCCACAAGGCAAAAGATGCCAATTAGACTAGAGATTATTATGTACTCCATTACTCCCTGCCCTTGATTGTTTGAAATTTTTTTGAAGTATTTTAAAAATGATTTCATAAAGCTCCTTGTAGTTTTATAGTTGGTAAGTCGTTATTTGCGATATTGCATTCAGCGTGCCTAAATTTAGAGGGCCTTTTTGAACAAATAAAGACCCAGTAAAACACTAAGGAATGTTTTTTTTGGATTTAGTCTTTTTTAAATACCAGCGCTACAGTATAATTAAGGTGATAACTTCACGTTAAATAACGGATTATTTTTATGGATGAAAAAACAAAACTGTTTGTATTTGCCAAAAAAGAGATTGCACTACTTTTCATTTTTATGGTCTTAGTGGCCATTATCTCTTTTGTGTTGGGAGTGAAAATTGGAAAACAATACTCATATGAGACAGGAGGCATTACTGCCGCTGATCGACAGAAAATTGATTTGATGTCTGCTCAAGAAGAGGCGGTTGATGATTTAGTAAAAAGTTCTGGAGCAGAAGTAAGTGAAGATGAAAAGCAAGTCTTAGATAATAGTGATGCTAAATTGCGAGAGGAATTGGATAAACTAAATAAAAGCGGTGACAAATATATTGGGACAGACGCAAAAGAGGAAATAGCAAAGGTAGAAGTAAAAGAAGAGACTGCCGCACTACCAGCGGATAGTAATGTCGAAGTAGAAAATGATAGAATGGCAGAGGAGAGTTCTCTTCCGAAAGAGATGTTGGATAGTTTAAAGAAAAAAGATGAATTGTCTGGAAAATACACCATTCAACTTGGTTCTTATCGCAAATTAGAGGACGCTGAAAAATTTGCAGACGGTTTTAGAGTGCGTGGTTATAATCCGATTATTAACGAGACAAATTTAAAAGAGCGAGGCGTTTGGTTTCGCATCAGTCTTGGTATCTTCGGTACCGCATCAGAGGCCAAAAACTATATCATAAAAGAGAAATCTCTTTTTCAAGGGACTGACTACGTTATTGGCAAATTTGATTAATGAATGGGGAAAAAAACAATATTCCAGCTTTCCATCTTTATGCCCTTGTTATGGCCGGAGGAGCAGGTACTCGTTTTTGGCCAGAATCCACCAGTAAGCGACCGAAACAATATTTGAATTTAGTAAGCGAAAAATCATTACTGCAAGAGACGTTGTTGCGCTTTGATGGAGTGGTTGATCGGGATAGGCGTTTTATTGTGACTGTCAAAGAACAGGAAGCTTGGGCCCGAAATTGTGCGGGGAAGGAGATTGGAAAGGAGGGAATTATTTTTGAACCTGCTGGCCGGAATACTGCCCCATGCATATTTTTATCGCTAATAAAACTACTTAAAATGGGTGCCAGTGCGCGGGATGTGGTGGCCATTGTTCCTGCTGATCATGTTATTTTAAATAAGAGAGGATTTGCCGAAGTAGTTAGAGATGCAACAATAGTGGCCGCGGCCCAAAGAAAAATAGTAACCATTGGAATACCTCCAAATTTTCCCCACACCGGCTATGGCTATATTCAGAAAGGTGAGGCAATTGAAGGAGGAGGCGTTCTTGTTAAAAGTTTTAAAGAAAAACCTGATTATGCAACTGCCAAGGAATATTTAGCTAGTGGTGACTATTTTTGGAATGCCGGAATGTTTGTGGCCTCAATTGAAGTACTATTAAGCGAGTTTAAGAAAAATGCTCCTTATATTTATAAGTTTTATGAGGAACTCTTTGCGATATTGGATGATTTTATTAAACTCACTTCAGTATATGGCCAAATTATTTCAGAGTCGATTGACTACGCAATAATGGAAAAATCTAGCGAAGTGGTGGCCATTCCGGCCCGCTTTGATTGGAATGATTTAGGATCTTGGGATGCGTTAGAGGCGGTTGTAGCATCTCAAGAGGGAAATATTATCGTAAAAGATGCTGGACACTTTTTAGCAAATGCCTCCGGAAATATTATTTTTGCACCAGAACAATTTGTTTCACTAATTAATGTAGAAGATTTGATTGTAGTCTCAAATGATGAGGCACTTTTGGTTTTACCTAAAAAGGATTCGCAAAGGGTAAAAGAAGTTGTTAGTTTTTTGAAAAGCAAAAAAGAATTTACCCATCTGCTTTAGCTTCACTTTCTAATTAGCAAATAGGTAGGTTAGACAATCGCTGATAATTACTTGGTATTTTTTTTTACCATTAGTTAAAGAGTAGTTAAAGTTTTTCGGGCATTGGTGCGGACAGTGTCCATTTTCCATATTATGTTTATGATAACATCCTTGAGAAATAAAAAGAGGCAATGATTGTTTGTCCTTTATTTCGATTAGTTGCTTAGACCAAGATTTCTCTTCCGCCCATGCGTATACAAAAATTGGGGTGGGGATAAAATTGATTAATTGGGCAATGGTGTAGGTATTTGCCACATAGAAATAAAAGTCTATAAAGAAGCTAGTATTGTTTAGTTTTTTTACTAGATGTAGATGAGAGAGGTTGTTGATGCCAAGGCAAAAATGTTGAGTACTATTTTTTTTGATTAGACGCTCAAGTTCTTCAAAGTATATTACCTCATCAAGCAGTATGGGCAGTAGAGGGATAAAAGTGGTGTGTTCATAGTTGGTGAGGTTATTCGTTTGGAGATCATCAAGAGAGGCAAACGGGAGATTTTTTGCTGGGGGATTGAGATTTTTCCTTGTTTGTAAAAAGGTTGTCAAATTTTCTGTCAGTGGTGAAAGTTTAATGTCGATAGGCGATAGGCGTTTTATTTGATAATCGGCAATATCGCTAGCGATTTGGTGATAGAGTTCGTTTTTGATCTTTTTAATGGCAGAAGGCCGAGCAAACAATGCTACCAAATTGGAGCGATTTAAAAATTTTTTGATCACTATTTTGTAGAGTGAATCACCATGCTCGTCGAAGTGACCTTGAAGAATTTGGCAAAAATCACTTTCTCCCCTGGCCGGTTCCATGGGCAGGTCGAACTTGTAGCGTAATTTGGGTGTTGAATTTATTTCAAAGCTTAGATCACTATCTGAGGCAATGATTTCGCAGTTGATATCTATGGGAGTTGGTAGGATCTTCTTGTGATCGATATCGGGAATGGCATTGGCCGGATGATCAATTAGCAAGATCTCTGTGCCGATAGTAGGAGTGTCATAATTTTGGGTGGAGGTAATGGCGGTAGCTCCGGCCGGAACAAAATCTACTGGCCTTCCACTGACATTGCGCAAAGAAAATGCCACGAAGCGCACTTTGTTGATACCATTTTTTAAAAAAAGCATCAGATCGTTTTTATGCAAATCATTTATCAGCTTGATGGAAATATTTTTGCCTTCAACTTTGCTTACACTGCCCAAAACAATTCCTTGATGGCCAGAATTTGTATTGTTAATTAACTCATTGCCTTGATTATTATGAAAATAGGCCAAGGTTTTTTTTCGCGAAAAAGTTAGAGACTGTTTTTGAAGTAGTTGTTCGTATTCTGCAGGTGTTAGGGAGGGGTTATCTAAGATTGCACGGTATAGCTCCAGTGTGGTTTGGATATACTCCTTAGGTTTCATTCGTCCTTCAATTTTAAAGGAATTAATCCCAATGTCTTGCAGTTTTAAAATGGCCTTGCCAAAATGCAGATCGTTGCAGGAGAAAAAAAATTTATAGTTATTGTCGTGTTCAAAATAGTTGCGACAAAGCTGGGCGCAGCGTCCGCGATTTCCAGAACGATTAAGTAATAACCCCGAGGCCAGGCACATTCCCGAAAAAGAGTAGCAAAGGGCCCCATGGATAAAAACCTCTAGCTCCATTTTGGGATGCTCTTTTCGTAGCTGGCCAATATCATTAAAAGATAGTTCGCGAGATAAAACTACGCGGTTAATTCCTAATTCATAGGCCATGGCCAGTCCTGCGCTGTTGTGTATGGCCATCTGAGTAGAGGCATGGACTGCCATTTGCGGGAAATATTTTTTAATAAAATAGAGAAGACCTATATCCTGAATAATGACAGCATCAACTTTGATTGCGGAAAGCGTTGATAGTGTTTGGAATAGTTCTTCGAATTCATCCTCTTTGATAATAGTGTTTAATGTCACGTAGATTTTCTGTCCACTGGCCGAGGTCTTTGTTTTTAGTCGTTGTAGTTCCTGGAATGAAAAATTGGCGGCAGATTTTCTGGCCGAAAAGTTTTTAAGGCCCAAATAAATAGCATCTGCCCTGGCAGAGAGAGCGGTCAGCGCCGCCTGAAAGTCTCCGGCAGGTGCCAGAAGTTCCGAGGAAGTTTTTTTTGAGAGGGCCATTACAATTTTATCCTATAGACGGTTGATGCCATTAAGTGCAGCGATGCGATATGCTTCGGCCATTGTTGGATAGTTGAAGGTGGTATTAATAAGAGAATTTATATCTGCTCCTTGGGCCATTGCTACTTGGCCAATATGAATAATTTCGGCCGCATTTAATCCAAAACAATGCACCCCTAGTATTTGCAAGTTTTCACGATGAAAAAGAATTTTTAAAATACCTGTTTCGGTGCCAATTATTTGAGCACGAGTGAGATTTTTAAAAGTAGAGTGGCCAATCTCGTAAGGTATTTTTTCTGATGTCAATTCTCGTTCGGTTTTTCCGATAGAGCTAATTTCTGGGGCAGTATAGATCCCGGTAGGAATTAGGTTGAGTTTATATTGGCAACTACCTTCTACGAAATGAGTTGCGGCAAAACGGCCCTGATCAAAGGAGGCACTGGCCAGACTTGGATGTCCAATAACATCACCTATAGCGTAGATGGTTGGAATAGTGGTTTGATAAAACTCATTAACATCTAACTGCATTCGGTTGTTTGTTACCAGCGAAATGTTTGCCAGTCCTAAATTTTGAGTATTGCCAGCGCGGCCATTGGCCCAGAGAAGATATTCCGAGCGAATGCTTTTTCCAGATTTGAGGGTAACTGTAACTTGGCCATTTTTAGCATCTACTTTATCGTAAGTTTCGTTGTGATAGATAGTTACCCCTTGCTCTCGGAGATGGTAGCCTAAGGCATCGGTTATTTCATCATCAAGAAAATTCAAAAGGCGTGACTGTGTATTAATAAGGTTTACACTGACACCCAGCATTTGAAAAAAGGAGGCGTATTCACAGCCAATTACTCCTGCTCCGTAAATGGTAAGTGATTTGGGAGTAGCAGAAAGATTTAAAATGGTGTTGCTATCTAAAATTTGTGAATTGCTAAAATCAACATTGGGAGGATGGTATGGGGCCGAGCCAGTGGCAATAAAAAAAGCATTTGCCTGATAGGAACTGGTTTGGCCAATTCCATCGTTACTAACAATTTCGATGGTATTTGTGTCTAAAAACTTAGCGTGTCCATGAATTATTTTAATGTTGTTACGTTTATAAAAACCAATGCGCATTTTAACTTGTTCGGCAATCACATCATGAGATCGTTGCAACAATTGTGGATAGGATATATTGAGATTATCTGCTAGTTTTAAATTTTGAAAAAGCGGATTATTTTTTATGGCCGTAATTTCTTGGATGGATTGTCGCAAAACTTTGCTGGGAATGGTTCCAAAGTGGGCAGAGCAGCCACCAATGGTGTGAAATTTTTCAATAATAGCAACTTTTTTCCCGGCCTTGGCGATTTTCATCGCCGCACCTTCTCCTGCTGGGCCACTGCCAATAACTATTGCATCAAATTTATTATTGTCCATAGCTAATAATACCACCAAAATTTAGTGGTCGGCCAGTCTGCAGATTGATATACGATAGTCAACTTTTGGGAAATATTATGAGTAAGCGTCGCTCTTCCACTTCTGATCGTTGCAAACGTTGTCAGGTTAATTATCGCTTTTGCTTTTGTGAGTATTTACTTCCGATGTCATCCTCGGTGCGTATTTCCATAATTATGCATGCGCGAGAGGCAAATTTATCAAATAATACTGCGAGATTGGCCCATCTTCTTCTTTCCAATTCGGAAATACGCTTGAGGGGAGAACAAAAAGGTAGTAACGAGTTGGCGTTAAGTAGTCTAATGCTTCCTGGATATAGACAATTATTTCTTTTTCCTTATCAAGACGCTGAAGAAGTTAATGCTAATTTCTTACAAAAAAATCCCGGGCCGTATCAGATAATTGTTCCAGATGGAAGTTGGCGGCAGGCATTTAAAATGAAAAAGCGAGAGGAGATTTTTCGTTCTCTCCCTGCTGTAAAATTGCCGCCAGGCGGAGCATTGTCGGCATATCGTTTACGTACCGAACCTTATCCAGAGGCAGTTTGTACCCTGGAAGCGATTGCTAGGATGTTGGGAATTATTGAAGGCCAGACCATTCAAAAACATTTAGAAAAAGCACTTGATATTATGGTGGCGCGTGTGTTGTTGGCCCGCTCGGGTGATCAACGGCCTTGGCAATAGAGCTTGATAAAATCGTCGGAAGATAATTTTAAAAAATTGGCCTTTTTTATGACAAGAATTTTAGACATTTTGTTTTGTCTAGATCCATGTGCTTTCTTCTACATTTGTGCTTGGGGTTGGCCCTTCTATTAGTTGTGACCAGCGAAGAGAGAAGATTCCATCGCCAATAGAGATGATGATTGACATGAAAGTATCATAGCCAATACTGTCATAGCAGTATTGGGGAGTTCCGGCCGTCTCACGAAACATCACGACTTCGTTGGCATCAAAGCGGATTATACTGGTATCACTTAAGGGGCCCACAATATCACTCGATAGATCTCCACAGTAAGAAGTTGCCGCGGTAACTATATTCGATGGTTTGTCTTGATCGGCCCAGCGCTTGAAGATTTCATCTTCACCCTTATAGGCATTGAAGCCGTAATACTTACCTTCGTAGTTTAAGGCAACCGTTGCATCAAAAGGATCAAAGCTTGAATCTGCAACTGCGGGCAACAGGCCAGCATCAGATTGACTGTTGGAGACCTGCTGTTTTTTATCCAATTTGATCTTATTAAGAGGCTGGCCACAAGAAAGAAGCATAGTGGTTAGAGTAATTAATAGAAGCGGTATCGAGGTTTTTGTAAACATATTTGTCTCCCTAAAAAATTGTAAAGCTCCTGGCCAATACATTGCAACTTGTTTGCCAAGATTTTATGCTTTAACTGTGTTGTTTTTGTTTCCTGACTGTATATAAACTATTGGGCCGTCTAAATAATTGACAGTGTCTTAAAGCGCTTTCCAAGATAGAAGCTTATAGCTGCAAGTGGAACTGCGGCCAGAAGATCAAGTGAGTAATGGAAGCGTAATGCCATAGTTGCTCCGGCCATAAGTAAAGAGATGGCCAGAAAAAGATATTTTGTTCGATGCCCTAAGTTAAACAACCAGATGGTAAGTAAAAAGGTTACTCCAAAATGGCCACTAGGAAATCCATCAATGAAAGTTGTCTGGCCTTCGCGAACCCAAGAGTAAAGGAGTCTACCCCAAGCGGAAAAAAGTGGCTGGTTTTGGTAGCTTTCAGATAGAAAAAATTGTGGGCCAGTTACTGGAACCAATAGGTAGAGTAAAAAATTGATCATATAAAAAAGCATTAGCGAAAAAAAGAAAGTTTTGGCCTGATCAAGGCCTGCAAATTGATAACAGATTGTTCCGACAATAAAGGCATTCAGGAAGTAAGAGACATATACGGTTATAAGTAAGTCATTGAGTAGTTTGGAAAGAAGATTTCCAAGATTAGCAAGTAGCTGCTCGAAAAGGATTGAAAATTGATCTCCAAATAGCCAGCTATCGAAATTAGCAAAGAAGTGATCTAGTCTAGGGAGGCCACCACTTAGCTTATCGATCAGGCCAACCAAATAGTAGTCGTTTGTAACGAGAATGAAAAGCATGGCCATTTGGACAAGAAGTTGAATAGAGGGTGATTGTTTTATTATTTTAGGGTGGAGAAAAAAAATAGTAGAAAAGATGGCAATCGGGACAAAGTACAGATAAACAAAAACTTTAAAATAAATTAGGGCCAGTAAAAATATGGCCAAATTATATATTACGATGAGCGACGACTCTTTCTTCACTTTTTCATTGCCCAAAAAAAACGGGCCAGCAATGTGCCAACCATTATGACAAAAAAAGTAACAATTAAATATATTACGAGTTTGGAGTATCCGCTAGCTGTTTTTTTATCATTATCAAGCGCGGGATTTTTTATAATATCAGTTAGACCGAGAATCTGTTTTATTGGAAGATTTTGGTTATCAGTAGCGCTAACAGGCAAGGGCGAGGATTTAATTTGCTGTCCACTGCCTACGGTAAAGATATAATCACCACCAGTTTGTGCGAGAAAGGCAATTTTTTTTAATTTGCATTTGGCCTGAATACTGGTGATTTCATAGGGCCTTTCATCTGTAGCTCTGAGTTTAATAATAAGAGTGGTGAAATTTAAAATTTTGTCCAGGGGAATTTCAAATTGATCTCCATCAGCATTACCAGACAGAGCGAATTGAGGAAGATACCATTGTCCAGCAAACTTTTCACTTAGCCCCACTATTAATTTTTCAATGATCAGACCGCTTCCTGGAAATATGGCCATGGTATTGCCAATCTCGCCATTATCTCCAGATAAAGGTAGAGAAATCATTGTTGTGGAAAAATCCTCTCCCTCATAGTTGCCGGTAGCAGATAATTTTTTTTCCATGCCATTAGTAGTAGAAGAGGGGAAGGTTAGTCGAATTTTTTTGTAGAATGCCGAGGTTACTTTTTGATTGAGACTGATAGGTATCCAGTTGCCATGAAAAATGGCCTCTGCCATGATTCCTGGGGAATCAAGTTCGGCCGCGCCATTATTTAGTAGCGAAAAGCGATAGGATAGAAAATTATCTGGAATGTCATAAGTTATGGCCACTTTCCCTGACTCATTTGGTGCTGTTGCGCTGGCCTCTAAAATTAGTTCTTTTTCTTCAGCGTTACCAATAAAATAGGAGTATATGTCAACTTGATCACCGCTGGGGGCGATTAGAGTGCCATCTAAAGATTCACTGTTGTCCGGAAATATTTTATGCAAATTGGGAGGGAGAATTGTCTCTACGAGTCCGGCAGTTGGCACAAAGATATGGGCCTTTGCAATCCAGTCGGTAGCATAAAGAAGTGGCCGGTAAAATATAAAGGTGGCCAGTAGTAACAGCGCTAATCTATTTTTCATCAAGAGCTCTCCTTTTATACTCCATTAGAACCATTTTTATCTAAGGAGTCAAAAAAATGCTCAGAGGTAGAGCGTTTTAGTCGTAAATAAGTGGATGAATTTACTGATAAAACTTAAGGCGAAAAGATTTTTGCAACCATCTTCTCTTCTGGAGCGTTTAGTTTGTATGAAAAACAGATCTGCCAGCGCAGTAAAAAAAATAGAGGCGGTGGCATAACAACGGAGGTCTTTTTATGAGTAACAGTTTAGGAAAGAAAATTGTATCAACATTATTTGTGTCACTACTATCGCTATCAGTGATGGCCGTAGATTATGACTACAGTTCTAAAACAGTGGAAGAATTGAATGCTATTCGTGGAACTTTGAGGGATGCCACATCAGAGCAAAGAGATGCCTTTCGAGCGGAATGGCAGGTGCGGATTGCCGCAATGAGTGCGGAAGATCGTGCTAAATATCGTGGCCGTCCGGCCAATGCAAAAATGGATGGACAGGGACAGAAAATGAAAATGAAAATGAAAAGACAAGGCAAAGGCAGTGGAAATTGTGATGGTAGTGGTCGAGGACGTGGCAAATAGTTGCTAGCTAGAGGAAAGCTTATTCTTCTGGGGCAAAATATTTTTCGTATGCGTCCTCATCCAAATCATTCAAAGCGGCAGCGCCTGGTTTTCCAGGCGCTTTTGGTGCTTCTTGAAAAACTTCTTTTACAACTTCACTATTTATTGCAGAGACACTACTTACATTATTTTTTTCTAGTTTGGCGTAAAGTTGTGGGTCATGCGCTTTGATATCTTTCATGGTTGTTTCGACCGCTGCCTTTTCTAAAATGGCCATTTCTTTGGCCACTGTTGCTGACATTTTTTCTTCAGTAACTTGCGTTTGCGGAATAACCGAATTTTGCTGTATTTTAATTAGATCAGTTTGTGTTGTTTTTTGTAAAACGATTGTGTTGGCCTTAATTGGTTCTGGAGCAGAAGTAGTTGCTTTGTTGTTGTCTGATTTTTTTTCTTCAGTGGCCGGAGCTTGCCATTGCGCCGAAAAACCAGGTTTAACGCTGATTACTTCTGCTTTTGCCAAAGACGAAGTGGTTTCTTTTTTTGTTGTTTCAACTTTGGGAGGAGCTATTTTTACTTCCACTTCTCCTCTAAGTACTGAAACTTCTGCTTTCCCTAAATTTCCATTTTGGGCCACAAAAAAATCGGTACCCCTTACACCCATAGAAGCGTTTTGAGTTTTTACTTCCATGTTGTTCCTAGGCCCTTCTTTGGAGATGATGGCCCGCAGTTGGCCACGCATCATATTTATAACAGACTTATCTTTTCCCTCTATGTTGGTGCGCAGAACGGTTACGCGATATTCTGTTCCTTCTCCTACATTGAATTGATCTCCATTTTTATAAACGATGCGTGCTTTTGCTCCGTTCCCAGTTCTTATAACGTCTCCTGCTACCACCTTATGGCCAAGTTTGGCAGGAATTGTGGTGTAATATTCATTATCATAAAGGATGCGAGGGGATACTCCTTGTGGACTTTTGCTAGGGTGGGTGTACACATCAACAGTACCTTGAACTTTTACGATAGTTCCGGCGTGTTCAGTTGATTGTGCCAATAACGTTTTCGGTAAAATTATGGAAACAAAAAATAAAATTAAAAAAAGAAATTGGTTAGACATAGTGCCCCCAGTGGTTGAAATTAATTTTGATGATTAAGTGTAGTTTAAATTGCAAAATTGAGCAAAAAGTATTTATCATAGTACATCATTGCTATTATCTCTAATTTTTTCGGAGGCCACCATGGTAATCAAGATTCGTTATTTTAATATTGCACTAATTTGCTTGGTAATGCTGCTAACAAAATCTTATGCCAAAGATGAGCTTACTTATCCAGAGTTAGAAGTAGTGCCTTTGGCCTCTGAGCGTTTAAAAATGGAAGAAAAAAAAGAGGGCCTTGCTTTTTATCGTGAACTGCAAATTTCTGCTGCAGCAACATTACTTGCCGGTATCTATCAAATTGGCCATTACGAAAATGTTAACACGGAAACTAGTAGCGATCCTTTGGCGCCATCACCCGATGATGGTTGGGATGAGAAGTTAGCAGAAAATCAGGCCAGTCCGCTAGTAGGGATGGCGGTGGGAGGAGGATGGTTGGCCGCAACTTTTTTATTGAATAAGTTTTTCACCCCCTATAGTGACGGCCTAGCGGCAATTGCTCCATATGCCGATGGAGAAAAAAAGGGAATGAGTCGGAGACAAATTCTACTGAGAGAAAGATTAGCAGAAGAGTCCATTAATCGAGCTAGCTCTTTTTCTACAAGACTAGTTTGGACTTCCGTTATCACTAATGCTGCCGCAAATATTTACATGGCCTCACATGCCAGGGAAGGAACTGCTGCTGCACTTATTGATGCTACGGCCGCTATTTTGGCATTTACTCCACTTCTTTTTCCAACTCGCTGGTCAATTGTGGCCGGTGAACATCAAAACTATAAAAAAAGAATATATGCGCCAATTAGCTCTTCTGCAACACTCCTAAATGATGGGCAGGGAGGATTAGTTCCCGGGATAATGTTAGCGTTTTCTTTCTAGCTCTTAATTACTTAATGTTTTCTTTTTTATCTTTGTTGGCAATGGTTCGAGCGGCCATGTTACTGGCGAAGGATAGTGCCTGATCATCAGGTAGATCAAGTCCTTTTTTAGCAGAGGCAAATTTATATGCTTGTGAAAAATTTTCATAGGCCATTGGGCCATTGCTAATAATATTTTCTGCTAGCTTCATTGCTTCAAACATTGGGCGATGGGGGCCATTCTTTTTATCCGAAAGAAAATAGACTAGATTGATAAAAGGCTTCGCCACTGGATTTGCAAAGCGCTCTCCCAGTTTTGTTATGCGTGCGGCAAATTGAGCACAGGTCGGCCGAGGCAGATTCACTCCATCTTCTGATACACAAAATTTAACCAGAGCAGAAAAATCTTCCTGAGCATTTTTTGGTTGGCCATTGAATTCAGAAGAGAGTGAGATCGCTAGTTTGTGAGCAGTTAAAAGGTCAAGGTCTAGGCCTTTTGCCAAAAAGGCTTCACGAAAAATGTTAATAAATGTTTCTGTAGTTTGATCATCTGTGGCAATAAATTTTAAAGCACTATTCATGGAGTTGCTGGTGTCTAATCCGGCCTTAATTAATAAATTAGTAACTTTTATGAAACGAAGTGAGGCACCAGAACAGTTTTGAGAAATGATGTCGGCAATACGCGTTTGCTCCATTGGTGCAATTTTAAATTCAGTATGGCCTTTTAGAAAGTTATAGGTGGTCATGTACTCTTTAGTTGAGGAGCATTCCTCTAAAAAAGTGGGGGCAATTGTGTGGCCATTTTCGATATTTGCCCAAGAATTAAAGGTAATAAATATGGTAATAAATAGATAAAAAGGATTCATCTTTGTCTCCTTGTTTTTTTTAATTGGCACATCTTAGTCATTATACTACAGGCCATAGGTAGAGGAGATCGGCAGATATTTCCTCTTTGCAAAATGTTTCACTAGTTTAAACAAAAATAAGATCTTGATCTGATTGGCCGAAGAGGAGGATATATCAACGCTTAAAAGGGATATTGCAATGGGATTATTGAGAGTGATTATTCTTATGATGTTGGCCATAAACTTGATGGCAGTAGAAAGAATTGGGGGAGGAGAAATAAAAAATTTTAATATGCGGTATGATAATTATGGCGGATATATTACGGCCGACCGCTTTAAATTGTTAACAGATGAGTTGGTAATTGATAGTCAGAATTTTTTTGGAAAATTGATTCTTTTTCAGTGGGAAAAACTTATTTTGCAAAATCAGCAGACAGGAGAAGAGTATTTATTTTCGGACAAAAACACGATGGAATTTTTTAATGATCTATCATCGGCGGAGGTAAGATTTTCTTTATTATTCAATGATGAGCAAGAGTTAAAAATAGAAAATCTATCTATGATTGTTGATAGATTTGATCAGAGCTTTTTTATGATAGATACCTTAGTGGGCGGCTGTTATCAAAAAGGCAAGGGAAAAGAGCTGGTAGAAAGAGGGAATGAAGAACTCTTGGAAGGCATTTTACTTTCTTGCTTAGAAGAGGGCAATCTGGCGGTAAATGAATTGCAATTTAATTCTTCTCCAAATTGGCGAGGAGAAGAACTTTTGCGTCGAATCTTTGAGACTTTGCGAACTGCTCAAACAGTAGAGATTGTCAGGCATGACCTTGCACGGAATGTGGAAAAAATGAAGGAGTTGTCACTTAATATTAAAAAAGGAAAGGCCTATTTTACTGCCATTTCTCGTGTGAGGTTGCAAATAGAGGCGATGATAACTTTTAATGAGAGTAGTAATTTGCTTGTTATTCAAATATTGAAAGCCAAGGCCGGAATATTTAATATAAAAGAGAAACTACTAAATGATGTTGCGACAGCAGCACTAAGTAACATAACGGTTGAGGGTGATTGCATAATTATAATGGTTGAGCAAGGGTAATAAGTTTTTGTTTTACTCTATAGCAATAAGCATTATAATAGTGGTTGTAGCTAGCTGGAGGGTGATGGTGCGTTTTAAGAGAATTGTTTTTTTATTTTTGTGTCTAGTTGTCAATGATAGTAGTTTCGCGGCCAAGATTTTTAAAATTGAGTACACTACTCAACAGGTAGAGAGTCTTGAACAGATTGTGGCCCAGTTTGTGGCCACAGCAGATGAAAGTAGCAAAATGCAATTAAGTGAGGATATAAAAAAAAGAAATTCCCAAGTGGCCGATTGGAGTGCAGTTCCAGTTAATACGACGTTAGTTATTTTTATTTCAGAACAGCTGATGAGTAATGAAGAACTAACAAATTATGTTGCGAAGGAAGAACAACGGCGCGTTGAGGGTGAGGCAAAAAAATTGGCAGAAGCAGAAGCGCAGAAAAATAATTTTGCGCTGATAGAAAAAAGGCCCAATAGACATGCAATTTCTTCTGGCTATTCGTATAGTCAAATAAAAGATACTAATGAGGAGTTTATAACTAATTCAATAGTTATTCCTTCTATGGTGATTCACTACGATTTTACTCATTTGCATAATTTGAAAAAATGGAAGATTGAAGACCTTGCGTTTACTTATCGAATGTCGGTGGCCACTTATAGCGCAAGTGATGGATTAGAGTTTCCTGTTTCTTACAATTTGAAAACGGAAGTTGCCTGGGTTGATGCTGGCATTGTTGGTTTTTATCCATACTTGTCTCTTGGTTATTCCTCTTTTCCTTATGTAACACAAATCGAGGAAGACGTTCCCATCGTCATAGTGGAATCAGTTTTAAATAGTGGCCTGGGAATTTCTTATCGCTGGATAGTTAATCGCTTTAGAATTTTACTGATGTTTGAGTATTTGCTAGATCTTTCAGCTAGTGGCAAATTAGAAGAGGGAGGAGGGGATGCTGTTACTCTCTCTGGTAGTGAAACAAGAGGAAAATTGAGATTAGAGTGGGCATTTATTACTGCCTTTTCTCAGTCAATTTTTTTCGATGTTAACTATTTCTCTTTCTCCAGATCCGGTGATGTCCAAGATATTTCCGGATCTGGGTATCTATTAAATGCAGGTATTTCTTTTTAGGGATAACATTCATTATCTACAGATGTATGCCGTTCCCATGACTTTTTGTTCTTTGCCATTTGTTACTGTCTCATCAATGGTTACAGTGTTAGCATCTATTTTGGCGGCCTGATTTAATAATCTATTTTGGGCCAGAGATACCAACCCCTCCTTATTGATTCCTTCAACTCTGCCAACTACTTCGCAGCTGTTGCTGATACTGCGTTTTTCTGCAATTTTTATCTCTCTAGCGGTATCAGTCAACCTATCGGCATTAGCGCATGAGGTAATTGTTGATAGTGCTAGTAGGGTGTTTGCAATAATTAAAAAATTCTTCATAATAAAAATCTCCTTGGTGTTTTTGTTGCCTTTGTTGTCATTGTAATTGCTTATAACAAGTGGAATTCTACTTAATATTTCATATTAAATATACTGTCCATTTTTTCCTAGTTGCAAAAATTTTATGATAATTCTTTTTTTATGGGATAATATTTTGCATGGATGAGCTTTCTATCTCTAATGTTTCTGATTTTTTAGAACTTTATCATCGACTGGATCGTATTGATGGTAGCGATGGAATTGTTTTAAATTTTCGAAAACTTGGCACTGTGACGATGGATGAAATCGTTATTATAAAAAAATATCTATCACTAATGGCCGAGTCAAAAGGGCAGGTGTCTGCCTCTCATGTTGGTTTCTCTTTTTTAGAAAAATATAATCTTTTAGATTTCTCTGCACTAGATAGTAGTTTTGTTATTAAAAGTTTTTATATTCCGTATTGTTGTAACAAGTGCTCTAAAATCAGTGAGCGCTTTGTTGTTAGTTCAGAGATAGACTTAGATACTAAGATGCTGTTGTCTGATCAGAAAATAAAGTGCGAAGGGTGCTTGGGTGAAAGTACTCCGTTGGTTGATTTTTCTTCTTATACTAAATTTCTACCACTACACGATCTGTATCAATACTCCAATTTCAACAATTTTCAATCTGCCATACTTGTTATCGATGAAAAAAAGCGAATCCATTATGGGAATGATTTCGCGGCAAACTTACTGGGGTTCTCTCAAAAGCGCTTGTTAACTAAAAACCCATTTATTTATGATTTAATTTTATTTGAGAATACCAATTTATTTTGTATGAAAGATGGGGTGGTCGGATATAACAATCCGACACAGATAATTGAATCAAATTATACTACGCATAATTCAGAAAGTGGCACGTTACAAATTTTAATTTTGCCGGATTATACAGCGCCAAGTTTTCGCAAGCGGTGGATTATTTATTTGCACAATGTTTCTTTGGAAATCAATTTGAAAGATAAGTATGCCAGGGAGCTGGAAGATAAGTCACAGGCGGAAAAAGAGTTAGACTCTGTGCAAAAGCAGAGGGATGAATTATTTAAGTTGGCCACCATTGATCCAATGACCGGATTAAAAAACTATAGAGCTTTTAAAGAGAGGTTTCATTTAGAATTTGAGCGAGCTCGCCGACACTTATATGAATTTGGAATTATCATTTTGGATATTGATTTTTTTAAAAAATTTAATGATACCTATGGGCATCAACAAGGCGATGAAGTTTTAAGGCATGTGTCTAAAGTGTTGCGAAGAACTTTGCGAGCAGTTGACTTCATTGCTCGCTATGGGGGGGAAGAGTTTGTTATCATTTTACCGCAGACCGATGGTATTGGAGTTAAAATTGTTTTGGAAAAACTACGGGCAAATATCGAAGAATCTTCGGTGGCCAATATTAAAAATGAATCAGAGTTGTTGCGAGTTACCGCGAGTTTAGGCGGCGTTAGTATTAAAAGTGAAAAGTTGCGCCCTATGGAATGGGGAGAAGATGTCTTTAAGTACTTTGTTGAATTGATGGACAAAAATCTCTATTTGGCCAAAGAACATGGGCGTAATTGCGTAGTGTTTTCGGTCTGGCCTACTGCCTAGAAACTTGTCTTGAAAGTTAATTCTCCGTATAGCTCATTATTCAAAGAATATTCGCGGGTTAATTTTACTCCCAGAAGTGCCGGAAAATTGTGAGCAATTAGAAATTCACCATCAAGGCCGACTCCGCCGGTGAAGATGTTATAACTTTTGGCGAGTGGGTTAACAAAATATCCGCAAGTAAAAATAGAAGGGATAATGCGTCGTAGGCCTATTGGGAATTTTGTAAAGTAGATCCCCTGATTAATGACTAATTGGTACATTACTCCGGTGCGCAAAAAGAGATTGTTGGCCTCAGGATTGAAAATGCTATATTCGTTGTGAGGAATTGTATTTTCATAATAACCAGTTTCGGTAATATCTTGATTAGATTTTTGCAGTTCAAAATCTAAGGAGAAAATATTTTCTTTGTATAAGTCGTAAATAAGGTGGCCGGCCGCAAAATATTTTTGTTCAATTTTGTCCACTTGTTCTGCGCCCAGTGTGAGTTTTATATCGCGATATGGGAAGAGAGAGAGTGGATAGGATTTTGTTTTGAAAATAGAGGTCGAAATAATCCAATTTCGATCTTCTGAATCTAGCGCGTTAATACTGGCCTTGCTATTAATGGATGCTCCAATATTTCCTCTTTGAAAAAATGGTAGATCTGCCAACAAAGAAAAAAGAAGATCATTAGTATTAGTATTTGAATAGTTATTTTCGAAGGTAGAAGCAACTCCCCAGTGGAGTAGATATTTGCTATTGTAGTAAGTAGCATTAGCACTATTGTTTTCGTCAATACTGTCACGATTTAGATTTAAAGAGACAATATTTTGTCCTAAAGGATCTGTCCAGGCCGAAGCAATAGCAAAACTGAGCGCATTCTTATTGGAAAGAACGGTAGATAAATTCCAACCCTGAAAACGTAGATTGCCAAGAGGAGAGTATTTTTTTATTTCAGGAGGATTATCTTGAGAAGTAATTTTTTTGTTCAGCGTTTCTAGTTGATTTGTGTCAATGGAAAGTTGTTGATAGAAAGGAGTCTCGGCGATCGACTCTTCAGATGAATTTACTACTTTATATTCATAACCAGAGGCAGTAACTTCAGTGACGATAAATTTATTAGTAGCAATCACTTTGGCATCAACAATGGTATCAAATGGTAATTCGCGAGTTATTTTTTTTGTGGCAAAAGAGTATCTAAATAGAGAAGAGCCCAATTTGCTGGAGGCGATAAAGAAGATATTATCATTAGTTATCTCTACTAGTTTACCGTAATATCCATCATAGGAAAAAAGTGTTGTATCGTTTTTAAATAGTGAGCGAGTATTGCCTTCTTGCTTGAAGTAGTAGGCATTTTCGTTTTCGTCTAATAATGCAGAAGAGTTTGTTTCGCCAATTAGTTTATCATTTAGATAGAGGTGATAGGTGTCAAATGAGGTGGGAACATCGACATAAAGAAGTTTTTGCCCTTTTAAATCTTGCACTGCCTTGGAGTTAAAGGCCGGGAGCGGGATCATCCCATCTTCCCATAATGAATATTCGATGGTGTTGTTTTTTCCAATGTAAGAGGCGGTGGCGGTAACTGGCCGGCCATCAACGATAAAGACTTTTCCATCGGGAAGATCGATTTCTTTTTTTACAACAGAGCTATCAGTTATGTTGTAGGTTAAAAGTTGTAGTGGAGAGCGGCCATCGTTATTGGCCATAACTAAAATTTGCCCATTAACTTTGTTCATTGGAGAGTAGGAAATAGTGGTAGCAAGTATTGCCGTGTCTGAAGATATATATTTTTGTTCCATGGCCTGCATCTTTTTTTCGGTCAAAAAATCGTTGAGTAGTTCGTAGAGGTCTAGGCCTAATGCTTTAATTATCGCATCATTTAGAATTAGAGGATTTATGTAATTATCTCCATGGTGATAAAAAATTTCATCAACTTTTTGCACACTATATTTACTGGCCAGATATAGAAAAAAGTGGCCACCAAAGAGATATTTGCCATGATCATAAGGGAATTCTAGTTGTGAGTTAATCATCCCGGTTTTATCCATGATATCACTGCGAAGTGTGGCGAAAAAAAGAGCGTTTTCTTCGCCACTATATAGGCGACCACCATTGCCAAAACGAGATTCATGTAAAACGGCATTACCTTCGATTATCAGCTTGGGAAGAAGCATATTTGGAGAGGGAAAAATCCAAAAGAAAGGGAGATTCATAAATGGCCAGATGAAGGGTTGATTACCAAAAAGGGAGTGGGCCGTTTGGGCCAGTCCACGTTTTATATTAAGTTGGTAGAGGTGGGCAGTTTCGTGAGTTAATAGGCCTGTTACCCAAGATTTTTCCGCAAAGTTATCAATTAACTCAATGCCGCCACCAAAAAAAGTAGTTAAGTTGAATGGAAGAATAGTGGCATAGGCGTTGGCGATTTGATTTTTTGAGGAAGTTAGCACCATTGAGGTTTGGCCATCAAGATGCCAATTAAAATCCTGTTCATACAGATTAGTTATTTCCTCATTGAGCAGCGATATTTTGAATGCTAAATCTTTATGTTCTTCGGGAAAAATGTATTGGTAGTTGCCGCGTTCAAAGTAAAAATAGTCGCGATCATTTGGAACTACGGCATTGGCGATAGTTGATAAAATGGCAGTTAACAAAATTGCCAAAATAAAAATCAGAGTTTGCTTTTTCATTTTCGTATCTGTCCTTGTCCAATTACCACAAAACGTGGAATAGTTAATTCGCGTGCTCCCATTGGCCCATAGGCATGTAGTTTATTGGTAGAAATACCCAGTTCTGCACCGAGACCGAGTTCTCCGCCGTCATTAAAGCGAGTAGAACTATTAATCACAATACAAGAAGCATCAATCTCTTGTTGGAATTTGGCAATGGCATTTTTTTCTTTCCCAATAAATGCCTCGGTATGCTTACTGCCATATCTCTGAATATGTGCGATGCCATTTTCTAAAGAATCGACAATTTTGATAGATAAAATCTTACTAAGATACTCGGTATTCCAATCGTCTTCGCTAGCGGCCTTAATATTGACATCATATTTTTGAATAGCGGGACATCCGCGGATCTCTACTTCATGAGTAAGAAAGGCCTGGATGATTTGTGATATGTATGGGGAAGGCCACTTATTATGTATTAGTAAAGTTTCGGTGGCATTGCATACGCCAGGCCTTTGTACCTTAGCATTGAGAGCTATTTTTTCTGCTAAATCATAATCTGCATCAAAGTGGATGTAGGTATGACATAGGCCTTTGTTATGTGCAATAACCGGGATGCTAGAATTTTGGATTATAAAATTCACTAGTTTTTCACCACCACGCGGGATAATTAAATCGATATATTGATTGAGCTTAATAAGTTGAGAGATTTCTTCTTTACTACTAACCATATTTATCACGTTCGGGCAAAGATGAGGAGTTATTGCATCAATGACTATTTCTGCTAATTTCTTATTACTATGGTGGGCCTCTTTTCCTCCTTTTAAGATTAAAATATTAGAAGAGCGAATGGCCAAGGCCGCGGCATCGATGACTACGTTGGGACGACTCTCAAAAATCATAGCAACTACGCCAATGGGGACTAATTGTTTTTTGACCACTAGGCCGTTAGGGCGAGTGATGGAATCGATAATTTTATAGGCCGGATCTTCTTGGTTAGCAATTTCCTTTGCCGAATTAATCATGGCCATCACTCGTTGCTCATTGAGAGTTAGGCGATCTATCATTGCCGAAGATAAATTGTTGGCCTGGGCAGTCTCAATATCTTGTTTGTTGGCAGCGATAATTTCACCAAGTCGTTGTTGTAGGTGAGCAGCAATAGAAAGTATTGCCTCTGTTTTGTTTTGCGAAGAGAAGTGGCGTAACTTATTTTCTGCTTCCTTGGCCTTTTTTGCTAGTTGTAAAATATCCATAATTTCTCGCTGTTTATTATTCAATTATTATGAGGTTGTCTTTATGAATTATTACGTCAGAGTGGTAAGTTTCTAGCAGGTTTTTGAAAGTACTGCTTTTTTGTCCCATTATTTTTTTTATCTCAAAACTATCATATTCAACCAAACCACTGGCGATGGTGTTTTTATTAATTTCAATGGCCACCGTATCACCGCGTTTAAATTCTCCACGAACATTTTTTATTCCGATGGCCAGTAAAGAGGCATTAGATTTTAAGGCCTTCCAGGCACCATCATCGATAATGATAGCGCTGTGTTTTTTTAAAGTGGTTAGTAGTCTAGACTTACGTTTTTTAATTTTTTGCTGATAGGGAAGAAATAGTGTTCCAACTTCGGAGGTAATGGCCGTCATGATTGGCCTTGCTCGTTCATAGGTAGCAATAATGACGGTAATTCCTAGTTTGTTGACTTTGCGAATGGACTCAAATTTTGAGCGCATTCCGCCTCTGCCCACAGAAGTTTTAGTGGAAAGATCAATTTCATCAATATTGAATGATTCCAAAGCAACAGTTTCAAATTTTTTGGCCCCATCTTCCTTTGGGTTTTTAGTAAAAAGTCCATCTGCCTCAGTTAAAAACAAGATCAAATCCGCACTGATGAGTTCTGCAATCATAATAGCAAGATTATCGTTATCACCAACGCTGATTTCTTCGAAACTAACGGTATCATTTTCGTTAATAATGGGAATAATGTTATTTTGCATTAAATTTTGTAGGCAATTTTTCGTATTGAGATAACGCACTTTGTTTTTTATATCATCATGAATGAGAAGAATTTGTGCCACGGTTAGTTGCTGGCCTTTAAATAATTCGGAGTAAACATGCATTAGCAGCGGTTGACCAATTGCGGCCGCGGCCTGTTTAATGGCCATCTCTTTATTGGAGGTTAAATCGTCAAGTGCCAAGAAGGACTTACCAGCGTTAACGGCACCGGAAGTAACGATAACAATTTCCGTTTTTGGATTTGACTTTTTAAGAGCAGCAATATCTTCGACAAAGCTTTTAAGGTTATCAAGTTTTATGTCACCATCTTCTTTGGTTACTGCCAGAGAACCAAGCTTGATTACAACTCGATGGATATTACATGACAGATTCGCTCTGTTGATTGACTTCATATTTTTATCTTTGTTTTATAATTCGGTAACACATTTTTATACGTCCTAGTATAATATACTCCAAAGAAGGATAGTTATAGAATAAATTATTATGGAAAAAATAGTTGTGTATGTTGGTGATGATTTTCGTTACTGGCAGAACATTCAAGATTTTTTTAAAAAGAAATATGAGTATTTAAAATATTCTTTTGACTCCTTTTTTGATCCGGCCGCAGCACCCATAGAGCTTTTTTTTAAACTTAGTGGCAGATGTATAGATATCCTATATGTTGACTACTCGGTTAATACAGTCAGGCATTTGGAACTTATTCGCTTGCTGCGCATGGATAATAGTACTCGCCACATTGTTATCGTTGGGCTTTTAGGATTAGATGATAGAAACATTAGCTTGCGACGTGCAATAAATGCGGGCGTTCATTTTAATCATTTTAAACAAGTTGAGCTGGATGGTTTGGTTTATGATGCGCTAGCAGTTTTATGTCCCGAAGAAGTTAATGAACCAAAATATGCGCGAGCAGATTTAGAATTTAAAATAAAGGCCTTTCATGTGGCCAATGTGAATAAGATTTTAGTTGGCTCAGTAGAGTTTGAGTCGGATGTGGCCTTAGTTGATAAGGATCGCTGTGAATTAAGATTTGCTATTCCAGAAAAGTCTTTACCATACACAGGGGTCTCTATTACTATAAAAAAAGAATTTGTCGTCAACCCATTGCGTAGTAATCACTATGTTGCAATCTGGGAGTATGCTCCTCCATTAGAAGAACTGAAAAATGAGGCAGTCACGGAAAAAGAGCGGCGAGAAAAAGAACGAGAAGAGAGATGTGTTAATATTAAGCGAGCGCTGGCCACTTGGCTAAAGACGCAGCAGGCATATTATATAACACAAAAAGAAATTCGCGTTATGGTTATTGATCGCCGTTTAGAGTATAAGCAAAAAGCGATGTTAGCAGATCACAACTTTGTGATTAATGTGCAGTCGACTTTAATTGATCCTGAAAAAGAGATTATAAAATATCGGCCGCAGCTAATATTTTTTGTTTTTGATGATGAGGATAAAAATGAGGTATTAGCTCAGGAGGCCAAACAAAAGGCCGAAGCTCCCTGGTCTCATAGGAATGAGTTGCGAAAGAAGAATAGATTACCACTTATTCCTCGTGGCAGTAATGATTTAAAAGTCTTTAAAGAAATTGTGCAAACACTTAAAATGAATAAGATTGATGCAGAAATTTTTTCATTCAATAGCTCAATTGATCCGATAGCACTTAAAGACTCAATGAACTATGAAGGTTATACTCCTATTAGTGCTGCACTTAGTACGGAAGTGGTGAATAAGCTAGGTGATAATAAATTCAATATTAGCAAAAAAAAACGGGACCAGCATGTTGATAAAGTAATTAAGTCATTAAAGGCCAAAGATCCTGCAAAGTACTTAAAGGTTAGTAAGAAAACATTTCAAGAAGATAGTATATTTATCTCTGGCGAAGATTCTTTATATTTTGGAAGTTTAGTGGATGACATATTTTTAACTGGCCTTTCAGAAGTAGATGTTGCCATTAGTTCTCGTTATCCACTGGAATATTACTCGGTAATACGTCTAGATATTCCAACCACAATGTATATTACTCTTGTTCCTAGCAAAATGCGTGCAAGGACCTTACGAATTGTTGATAAAGATTACAAATATACCTATAGAGGATTAATTCACTCGGTAGATGAGAATCAGCGAAAGCTATTGCGTCGCTGTGTTAATGCGGCAAATACCAAAGAACAGGAAAATAAGGATCGACTCAAGCAGACTATGAATATAAAAGAAGACGCTCCGATTGAAGTTGTTAGTAACGCTGATCAAGTTGTTGCCAATGTAGATAAAATACCTAAGAGTTAGGCCAGTGGAGGAAGAGTTCTTTTGACTAAATCTGTGAGTTGAGTTTTATCGAAAGGTTTGGTTATGAGGTCGGTAACTCCCTGTCCATTGGCCTGAATGCAATATTCTATATCAATTCGGCCAGAAATTATTATGACCGGAAGCTTTTGTGAAAAAGTTGCTCGGATCTTTTCAATAAAAACGATTCCGTCCATATCCGGAAGGCCTAAATCAACAATCAATAGTTCGGGATTTACTTCTGTAATTTTTGCTAAACTGTCAGTAGCATTAGCAAAAAGGGCAACATCATATTCAGAAAGATAGTCGCCATAGATCTCGCGAATAGACTCTTCATCTTCTACTACCATTATTTTTCTTTTTATTTCGGACATATTATTTCTCACTATTTTTGTGGTTAGTTTTAAAGCATAGCTAAATGGTAACTTCCCAGCGTTGTTTTACGTCTGAACTCTTACTAACTTTCCAAATAAGAATTCTTAGTCGCCAACTTTGGGCCAGAGAGTTGTCTATAAATTTTAATCCGTGTCCAAGGCCATTATTGGTAGTGTGATTCCCGACAATATCGCATTTGAAGTTATAATTTTTTGATTGGAAGGAGAATTTTAGAAGCACGTTGTTCATGTAGTTTACTTTGGGTAGATCTCCCATGACAAAAACGCCAGACTGTGAGATGTTTCTGATGGTGCAACCTTTGATTTCCTGGATTTCGTTTAAGAAAACAGAACAAGGTATCTCCGTCACATATCTAGTTTTGGTGTCCCACCATCTCGAGCCGGCCATGAAAAATACTCGAGCGGAATCTGGTGCCAAAAAATATAGAATAACTCCGATATCAAAGATGGCAATATATAGGGGAGAGACATTTATTTGCGTGGTAAGAAATCCCCAATTGATATGTTCGCTTAATAAAAAAGAGAAGATTGAGTAGAGATGTGCACCAATTACTATTGGATAAGTAAAACGGTGGGCGAAAATTATTGCCGCTCCCGCCAGAGGATAGAGAAGCCAGAAATTAAACCACGAAATACCTTTTGTGTTGGCAGTCACGTGAGTCATGAAGTTTTCCCAATCTAGTGTCGAGGTCTCTTTTAAGATGTAGAGCATTATCCAGGGGAAGAGTAGGTGGATGATCCCCAAAAAAATGAAAAGAAGTGGCAGTCGAATGTTAGTAGCTATATTCATAAATATCTATCTCCTTGGGACATCATGATTTTTATGGACGGCCATTATATATCTTCTGAGCGAGATATTTTCCCAGATACTGGCGAAGTGAAAATGTAGACGATAGGCATCACGATTGTTCACTTCATGTTTACCCACTACTTCTGCCCGAAGAGAGAATTTAAATTTTCCTTCCAATGGAGAAAATAATAAATCGATGTAATTTTCGTCAAAAATTTCTTTGGGCCCATATATTAAAGCACCGGTTTTGGAAATGTTAAGAATTTCACAGCCTGCCAGTTCGCAAACGTCGATGATGTTGACTGTGCAGGGGTGATGGATGGTATAGCGAGTGGCAGTCTCCCACCAACGAGATCTTTTATTGAAAAAGGGTGTTCGTACACTGGGCAAAAGAAAGTAGAGCATTATCATAACATTGAAGAATAGCATCGTCATGGAGAAGAAATGAGGTGTTGCATTCACATAAGGCCAGGTATATGGCTCATAGGTTAAACTAGAGTAGATAGAGTATATTTGCACTCCGAAAAAGATAAAATAGGTCAAGCGATTAATATTTAAAAGTGCTAGTCCGCCTAGCGGGAAGAGTATCCAGAAGTCAAAAATATTTTTAAATCCCTCCATGGCGCTTAAGTTGCGAATGATGGCCTCGAAGGGAAACTCGGTGTTTGCTTTAAAGTATAAGATTTTAAATATTGGTTCTAATATCAGGAGTGTTCCCAATATAATAAAAATTAGAGGTTTTTTGCTATATCCCATGTCAGATCCTTTTTTATTCGCCGAGGTTATATTATATATAGTATTAACTATTTTATTTTAATCACATTAGTATTATTTATCAATTATTCGACCTTTCCGAAGAAAAATTTAGTGGCTGCCTTACATCTACAACTCCACCACCCTTGGGCCGAGGAAAGTCAATGGCCTTCAATACTCCGGCCATACAGTCTTTTCCTCGGGAAGAAAACTTCATTCCCTTGGAGCCCAGTTCTAGTCTTGTAACTCTACCATCTTTGCCTATGGTAAAATTAAGATCAACAGTTCCTTGTACTTCTTCAGTGTGTTCCATCAATTCTTGATTGTAACAATGTCTGAATTGAGGGAGATATTCAGTCAAAATTTTACGTAAGAGCTCAGGGTCCATAGAACCAAGGACAACTGTTTTGGGTTCAACATAGGCGGTATCAAAACCATTTTTAGAAGCAATGCCTTTGGTTCCAGAGGATTTATCATACCGGCCAACATAGTCATCACCCATTTTCCCTATTTTCGCCTTATTTTTACTATCAATTAAGTTGTTGTTATTCAGGTTAATATCAGTAGTAGAAAAATTATTATTTAACATCTTTTTGGCCGTGGGATTGACATCGACTTTGGCAACATTTTTGGAGTTAAATAGCGAGGAAAGTGATTTATTCATTTTAAAAGAGTACGCCTTCATAGGTTTTTCTTTTGCTTCTGCCACCACCTCTGGTGCCTTGGAAGGAGGTGCGGGTTTTTCCTTCGGTTTGGGGGCCGGCCGCTCTATCGGTTGTGGTTGCTCAACCACTTTTTGTAACTCTTCGCTTGGTTGAGTGTTCATTGGAATCTGTTGTTCTTTGGGTTTTTCAGCTTCTTTGTAGATTACTGCTACCTGTTTTTCGGGAGGGGTTTCGTAATTTTTTACATCCACAAAAAGTAGAAGCATTCCCAGTGCCATTATAAGGGAAACATAAAGGGTCATATGCAGTTTAAAGGTTCGGTCTCGGCCAAAAAAGGGTGCTACTTTAAGAGTGGGAGGTGAACCAACGACCCTAACTACCACTTGTACAGTTTTATTTCCGTAAGAGATTACATCATCAGGACGACATTGTAAGACTTCGTTACCCGCAAAAGGGTCTGCTTCGCCAGTGATTAGGTTTTTTGCCGTCAGGCCATGAATTTTAAAAAGTTTAATGCTATCTTTTTTTATGGTAATAAAAGGAGTTCTTCCATGGATATTCAGGCAATCTAGCAGCACAGTACTATCATTAGCGGTATCGCTTGAGATATAATATGTTCGATTTTTTACGGGGAAATAATCAAGAGAGATAATGTTACCATTGGAGAGTATACTAACTTCTATGGCATGTTGCTTGTGTTCTTTTAGAATTGGAATATATTCAATCGGAGCAGAGGTATCAACGTAATCGGAGAAATCAAAGCTTTTATCTAAAAGCTCCATTGTGTTTTGAGCGACAAAATTCTCCTTCTCATCAAACTCAATGTCACAATATTCGCCATCGATGATGGCCAATTTATCAATGGGGACTAATTCCGGAATATAGTGTTTTCCGGTTTCTTCTATTTTTACAACTGCCTTGGCATCATCATCCTGGACATCAGTTGCAATCGCATGTTCGGCAACATGGAATTCAATATCGCCAAAACGTAGGGTATCTCCAATAGAAAAAAAACAGTTGGATTTTTTTTCTCCATTTATAAAGAGGCCATTAGCACTATCTAAATCAATTACTTTTCCACCACCATTTTCATCTAGGGTGATGAAAGCGTGATAGTTTGAGATATGACGACTGTCTATAGAAATATCTGCAGAAGGAACTCTGCCAAGCAGCATTCGTTTTTTATCTAAAGTGTATTCTCTGGTTAGAATTCCATTCGTGTAGCTACAGATTTTAAGACATTTGGGTTTTATTTCTTTTTGTAAATTAAGCATATAAACCTCACTTGGCCTTTGCAGAGTTGGCAGCATTAGAACTATTCTGCTGTGCCTCCCGGGCCTTGCGTTTTTCCTCTTCTTCTTTTTTGCGTATT
Source organism: Bdellovibrionales bacterium RIFOXYD12_FULL_39_22 (assembly GCA_001770205.1). Taxonomy (GTDB): domain Bacteria; phylum Bdellovibrionota; class Bacteriovoracia; order Bacteriovoracales; family Bacteriovoracaceae; genus YD12-FULL-39-22. Next base: position 15,456 of record MEQL01000052.1, on the reverse strand, counting down.
TCTTCAAGCCTCATATCTATAAGTTTTGCCAATTGGAGTGCAGGTTCTTCATATTCGACAAAAGGAGTTCGATCATGTGCGGAGAGAATATCTTTTGCTCGTTTAAAATCTTTTTCAACGTATAACGCCAAGGCAAAAGTGGTAGAGATATCAATCCTCTTCTGATAAGGAGTATTAATTTTTTCAAAAAAGAAGATGGCCTTTTTACTGTCTCCTTTGTGAAGATATCCAGTACCCAGCGAGGCCAGCACATCAATATCACTCGATGATCTATTATATAATTTTTCGAGTAAAGTAATGGCCTTATCATATAAGTGAAATTGTAGATAAATTTGCGATAAGTTAAAAGTTACTGTTAGCAATGATGGACTCATTTCTGATGCGGTTTTCAGTAATTCAAGGCCTTCTTGAAGATGGCCTTGTTTGATAGAAATTATTCCCAAATTGTTATATGCCGGTGGATAGCTGATGCCTTGTTTTTTGGCGGCATCAAGAGAGAGATTGTAAAAAAATTGTGCCTTCAAGTAATCTTCTTTTAAGTAGTAGCAGGTTCCCAGTTGATTCCAATATTCAGGATCTTTTTTGCCGATAGGGAATTTGTTTTTTAGGCCCTCTATCCCTTCAGTGAATTTTTTATCATGACACAAAAGGACGTTGTGAAAGGAGCTATCAGTGTTTTTATAGATAACTTTTTTACGATCATCATTGTAGCGAAGCAGAGACTCATTTGAAAGGGCATCATACTTACTGTCGGAAATACCAAGTCCAATAGTTGAGGAACAAGAGGATAGATAGATGAGGGAGGCCGTGCAGATAAACAAGGTATTAAATAGCAGAGATATTTTCATTGAATACCCCTTGCGCTATCAGCGGTTATTGCTAATTTTTTTGCTTTATATTTGATTTTTACAATTTCAAATAAAGTTGGATTACCTAAGATTTCCTCATTGTAAATGGTTAAGATATCACTTTTGCTCATGCCACTTTTAATGTTTTTTTCATATTGTTGGCCATTGGCCATAATCTCTTTTGCCATGCCACTCATTTGATCTTTAAACCCTTGAATAAATTCTTCCGGAAGATCTTCCCCTTCCGGTGTTAAGTTGAGTAGCATTTGGCCAATGTGTTTGTATAAATTGCTAAGGCCAAGATAGGTGATCATGGTTGATTCTGGTTGTTTTTTTGCAACAATTTTCATCCCACGATCAGTGATGGCCTTGAGTTTCGTTAACAAATTTTCAAGTTCACTGTTAAAAGTTTCTTCTACAAAAGGGCGATGGCCACGAAGAACAATTTGTTTAACTTCGGCAAGTTCTTTTTTATATTCTTCATTATCAAAAATTGGGCCAGAACTAATTTTAAGTTTTTCGTTGTTACCACTGCTTTTATTTTTAGAAATTATTGCCAGCGCTCGTTGGCCTATGGCCTGATCTTCGCGGGCCACTGCCTCCCAATAAATTTCGAGAATGGTTAGAGCAAAAGTATCAGCAAATTCGTTTCGATCTTGAAAGGTCTCATAGAAGTTAAAGAAGTTTTTATAGTCATTATGCTTATAAAGCATAGTGATGATTAAATTTCCCATTTCATCAATAACTTCTTTGTTTATTCGGCATCTATTGGCATCTTTGTATTCTGAAATGGCCTGTGTTGGATTTTTTTCTAGTAAATTAAATTGAACAATATTTTTAAAGAGTTTGGTTTTCATTGGCAGAGTTGTATTGCAAACTCTTGGATAGAGAATTTTGGCAATTTTTAAATATTTTTCAAAGTTTTGCAAAAGGTAATATTGATCCGCCATGGCATCCATTTTATCGTAGAGTTTTTCAATTTCTTGTGGAGGATTTTTGGCCAGCGCAATTAGCAGCCATTTGTATGATTCTTCTACATTTAGTTGTTCGAGATATAAGACACTAATGTTCCAAGAAGTTTTGGCCTTAATCTCAGTGGGATATTCCTCGTTTTTAAACAGCGCCATATAACCAGCAATGGCACCAGTTTTATTACCAGCGGTATCCATTGCTTGATAGCTGGCAAAAAGAATATCTCCTAGAATGAGAGTCGCTTTATCGATATACTTTTTGTCAAAAGATAAATAGCCACTTTTAAGCTTTTTGATCCAGAAGGTTAGACGTTCGACATCTTTTTTAGAAATATAGATATCAATAACTTGGGCCAGCATTGCCTTATGAGTAGCAATATCTTCAGGATAGTTGGCATTATATTTTTGTAAAACTGAAACAGCTTCAGTTAGATCTTTTATCTCTATATTGAGGTTGAATAGTTTGGGATAAATTTTACGTGACTGTTCATGTCTAGGCCAAAGGGTAACATAATTTCCATAAGCATAAAGCAAGTATTGATCAGTTTGTGCTTTAGGAAGATTAGCGTACTCTATGGTACCTAGCATGGAGTCTAAGATTTTTTGCTTCAGTGGCAATCGATCTTTGGGAGCAACTTTTTTAGAGAAATTTAGGCCGCTAATGTAATACTTGATGGCCTCAGCATATTGTGCCACGGAAAAGAGAGATTCTGCTTGATAAAATTGATATTCATCTTTGTTGCTGCTATCAAGGCCACTTAAAATGCGAAAATAGTCCATAACTCTTTTTAGGTCACTCTCTTTATAATCTGCATTATGCAGTTTGGAATCTTTGGCCAGTTTTACTTGCTTTATTCCTGCCATGGATTTGATAGTTTCGACTGCACGAGCACGTTGCTCTTCTAGGATAGGAGCTAGACTATTTACTTTGAAGATATCTGCTGCGGCCTTGAAGTAGAGATCTTCTTTATCGAATTGACGATAAATATCTAGTGCATCAAGATAGATCGCGGCTTCCGCAATTTTATTTTTTTGCGCGATTGCTACTGCGGTGGCCTTTTGAATAATAAAGTGACTATCGTCAAATCTTCCCTTGGCGGTTGTGCTTTGGGCCATCTTAAGCAGGAATTGGATAGGATCTTTTACTCGTTGTATGTAAAAGGTCACGCCCTCTGCTACTTTGCTTCCATAGATATAAAAAGTTCCAGCATTTTCTAAGATTTGATCTTCGATAGAGAGATATTTTTTATTTTTGCTAGCATCATAGGCCAATACGACATTACTAATCGCTTTTTCCAGATCGGAAGTTTTTAGATAGCACCATGCCATATTGTAGAGGTGGCGACTGTACCAGTCGTCTTCTAAATTTTTAATTACATCGTTGTAGTAGCGAATGGCCTCTTTATATTCCTTTCCGTTGTAGTAGTATTCGGCCAAAGAGACTTTGGCATCATGGAGAAGATCAGGCCTTTTTTTTGAGGCCTCTAGTGTTTTATTTAAAAAATACTCGGTGAATTTTCCATCCCCATAATCGCGAGAGTTTAGGGCCATGGTGTAGTAAACTTCGCCAATGTCAACATAAGTTGGAAAATCACGTATGATATTTTTTCCATAGTCAAAAGTTTGTTGAAAAAGCTTGGTTGATTCTTGAAAGTAGTGTGCTTTTCCTAAGCGTGTTCTCTCATTTGGATTAGCATTTAAAAAGGCGATATTTTCTCGTTCTTTTATAATTGCCAATTTTTCGGTGTACAATTCCAGCAGCCGGTTTTTTAAGCGTGGGCCTAAATTGCGGGCAGTAGTAATTGTTTTAATTTCTTCATTAATAAGTTTGAGTAATTTTACTCTTTTTGTCTCTTCTGGATCAGGACGTTTATTAGAATTGGCCTCTTCACTTTGTGTGGTGGAGAGGAAAAAAGATGTTAGGAATATAAAAATAATGCTTCGCCATATCATTGATTTATCCCTTTAACGATCAACTTAAATTCAGGATATCCCGCGGTGGCCGCGGTGTGCATAACTAGGCGTAAGACGTTGTACGGCAGACTTTTGTCTAGCAAAATATTTACTTTGCGCATCTCTTTGGGTTGAGCATTTTCGGTTATGCTTGCTTGCGAGGGAGGGGAAACAGAGGCGATATTTCTTGCGTTGTCATATTTTTCTTTTATTTCTGTAAGAGAAGCAAGCAGTGGACTCATAAGCCCTTGCTCAACTTGCATATTATCTAGTTTCCCAATTTCCTTACCATCAACGTACACTAGCTTATCGGAGGTAACCATTACGACAACAGAAGAGGAGCCAATGCGTTCGGAAACGGAAGTTGGCGGGTCAATATTTTTTACCAGGTTTACTTCTAGATCAGAGGGATTATAGTTTCTTAGCAAAAAGGCCAAAAGGATAGTGATGATATCTAGCAAAGAGGTAATATCCAAGTCTGCGGCCTGCATATTATTTCTTTTAATTTTTTTAAACCTGCCAGATCTCACAATCCATCCTTATATTACAGTGTCAAAAACTACCTTATTAAATAGAATCCTTGTTTGTATTGGTGCCCCATTTTTATCCAAAATAGAGATTGTTCCCTGTGATCGCGGTATCTCTGAGACCATGTCGATAATTTTAATTATGTCATCGTATGGAATAGTTGCCTCAGGTTTGAAGATCACCGTTGATTCGGTGGAATTATTTTTTTTAAGTTCTCGCAAAAAATCATTAAGACGAGGTAGATCATATTCCTTATCTTTTGCCACTGTCATTGATACTACGCCCTCCATTCCTGTTTTTACGATAATGTGTGTTGGTAGTATTTCTAAAGTTAAATTCAGAGGTTTTTTTTCATCTTTCTTTTCGTTAGTAAGTGTCGTTACCGCAGGTGCCTCGGACTCTAACTCAAATATGCTTATAAATTGCGCAGAAAGTAGTAGGAAGAAAATAAAGATGAAGATTGCGTCCAAAACAGAAGTTAAGTTTAGACGGTCAACGGGTTTATTTTTTCTTTGAACTCTCTTCAATTTATCTCTCCACTTTAAAAATCTCTCTTAAGTTTTACGCCGCATCATCCTTTTTACCTGGCGCTTTAGGAGGAGCTGGTAAATTTAAATCGTCGGAGATATTTTTTGCCGCAGGCGGTGGAATTATGCCGGAGGCATCATCGACGGACAACATCGCATCTTCTGCTGGCATTGGTTGATTAACAACACTCAGGGAATGCATTTTTTTTGTTCCCAAGAGATCGATTAGTTTAACCGAAAACTCCTCTACTTCACTTATAATTGTTTCAACTTTGCTTGCGAGGATGGAGTGAATAACCATAATACTGATGGCCGATAAAAGGCCTAAGGCGGTTGTATTCATGGCGGTTGAAATACCAATTGCCAACAGTTTAGATTTTTCGGATGGATCGGCAGTGGCCACCGCACTAAAGGATTGAATTAAACCTTGGATGGTTCCAAGAAGTCCAAAGAGGGTAGATAGGTTGGCCACCAAACCTAAATAGTTCATTCGTTTTTCTACTTTGGGTACAAATTCTAAGATTCCGGCCTCTACGGCATCTTGAATTTGTTCTTTTGTCTGATTGGCCCGTTTCAGTCCTGCGCGTAAAATATTTGGCAAGATGGCCTTAGTGTTGGAGCATGCTTGAATTGCCTTTTGAACTTCGTTTAATAGAACATGTTTTTTTATTATGTTCATTAAACTGGCCCCATCAGAGGCGCTGGAAAAAAGGCATTTAATTCGCTCTACGCTGATGGCAACACCGATGGCCCAAACGAAGAGAATAACCCACATGAAAATCCCACCTTCATCCATAAAGACAGCGACATCTTTTAATAGAGAACTCTGGGTTGCGACCTCGGTAATGGTAGTTTCCATAACAGGACTCCTTAAAGTATAAATAGTGTTGGAAAATTTTAAGTTCCAACAGTAATTGTCTTGATCCTATTCGGTGAAATTTAAAAAGAAGTTAGATTTGATAGGATATATTATAAAAAAATTAAACGAATGGGCAAAAAATGCACTTAAATATAAGACCAAAATCTTTTGGTAATCTAAGCGAAAGAACGTAGTTCATGGCCTACGATATTATCGTTTATTGCGTGCTTAGCATTTGAATTATAGCGGTGTATTTAGGGACATCTAGGCCATGACAACTTTTAATGAAGGAGAGAAGAAATTGACTCTCACTACTTACCATCGGAAGTCCCCAGCGCAGTTTAATGCCGATCCAGTTTTCTACATATTCGCAGTGATAGGCCCTATTTGGTGGCATATATTCCCCCGGATGACGACTGCCCTTGCTTCTGTTTTCTCTAAGATCAACCGCAATTAAGTGAAAGGGGTTTTCTTGATAGTTGGCGTATTCTTTTCGCTTCCAATCCGGCCATTTCCAAGCACCAACCTCATATGTTTGTTTTAGTGGGACAACGTGATCAATATCGAGCTCTTTTGCCGTAGTAAAAGTATTTCCCGTATAAGGGTCAAACCACTTGCCAGAAACAATGTTAGCACATTGTCCGCTGGCCGCAATCTCTTCTCCGGCCCTGGTGGTAGTTACATAGGAGTCTCTGTTTAGCACTTCGACACGAGTAGGACAAGCGTGTCCAGGTGCTACCAGCCATGGCCCAAAAGTATCTTGCCGATTAAAGCGAATGCGTGCCAAGCAGTCTAGTGCCGCTTGCGATACGTCTTCTTTTTCACCACTCAAAAAAGGAATATTCCAATTTATTTTAGTGTCCATCCAGCGTCCAAGGAATTCGCATTGATTGACTTCTGGTTTTGGCATGTATTTTACTTGCTGAATGTTGGTAAGATATGCCGCTTCTGATTGAGAGCCCTTTTTGAAAATAATCAAATTACTTTCGTCATGCACGTAGTTGATCATTTTTGAGAGATCCCAATTAACCCCTAGGCGTTTTAAATGAAGCAGCGGAACTATTGGAGCAACTGTAATTTCTCTAGCATCATTTAGTTCTTCGCCGGTGAAATAATCTACCCAGCGGCCACCAACTACGTTGCATTCGTAGCGCCCTTTTATGCTTCTTGAGACGGCGCGTATGGAACTAGTTTTGGCCAAAAATTTATCTTTAGTATTGTTGCAACCCTCCTCCTCGTATGGCCAAAAATATAATTGTCCAAAGTTATAAGAGGTAGCGGCAAATAGAGATGTGAACAAGTTTAAGAAGAAAATCAGTGCGAAAGTGATATTTAACATTCGTTTTCCCTACGGGTGTGTGCGCCTAAAGGAAGATATCAAAATTGGATTATCCGGCGTCATTTTATTTTGTGATCGAAATGCTAGCACAGCAAAATACTAAGGGAAGTTTTTTTTTGTAGAATAATTTAACATCTAATAATTATATAGACGGCGCATCACTTTCGAGGAAAGATTGTATCGTAAAGGCGATTGACAAGATTGCCAAAAAATTGTTGATCTGGCCGCTAGATATTGTTTATTTGTAATCAGAATTTTTATAAAAGTGGATAGTAGGATTTTTTTCCATAATCAATTTCAGATCCCACTCGCTTTTTACTGCAAAGCAGATGCGGTTTTTATTATCATAGACAATATTGTTACCGTAATCGCTAACAAATTTATTTTTTTGCTTATCATCCACAAATTTTAACCATCTTACTCCCACAAAATTGTGTTGTTGATAGTCGGCCAATACACCATATTCATCTTCAAGGCGAAATTTTACTACTTCAAATTGCAACATCCCAACGGCCCCCAACACTTTCTCGTTGATGTTGAGACGAGTAAATAGCTGAACGGTTCCTTCCTCCGATAGTTGTTTTAATCCAGTCTCAAGCTGCTTTCCTTTCATTGGATCTTTTAACATGACTTTCATAAAAATTTCTGGAGCAAAGTTGGGTATGCCGGTAAATTGAATTTTTTCTCCTTCTGAAAAAGTATCTCCAATTTGATATTTGCCAGTATCGTGCAATCCGATAATATCTCCAGGATAGGCGTATTCTGAAATTTCTCGATGCTGTGCCTGTAACATCATCGGAGTGGAAATTTTGATCTCTTTTTCACTGCGCACGTGAAAGATTTTTTGTCCGCGCATGAATTTTCCAGAGCAAACTCTTAAAAATGCCATGCGGTCACGGTGTTTTTTATCCATATTGGCCTGAATTTTAAAAACGAAACCGGTGAATTTTTCCTCTTCGGGATAAATCATTCTGGTAGGCGCAGAAGAATCATAGGGTGCCAACTTAACCTCTCGTTTGGCCGGGCCGGGAGCATTGGTGGCGATCATATCCAGAGTCTCTTTTATGCCAAAGGTATGCAGTGCTGAACCAAAAAAAAGAGGCGTTTGAATTCCGGCCAAAAATTCATTTATGTCCAGCGGAGGAACTAGTTCCCCTAACATATGTAGATCATCTTTTAATTTCTGCAGCAGAGTATCTCCAATAAAGGCCCGCAGATCGGGAGAGTTTAAATCAGAAGCATCAATAATAGTTGGACTTGTTGGGTCAGCACTCTCTTTAAAACTTCTGATTTGTGCCGTGGCCATGTCGTAGACCCCCTTAAAGTTTACACCATCACCGATTGGCCAAGTCATAGGGATACACTGAATGGAAAGAATAGATTCAACGTTATCGATTAACGCAAAAGGATCGAGAGAGTCGCGATCGAACTTATTCATAAAGGTTACTATCGGAGTATCTCGCAAACGACAAACCTCCATTAGCTTTATAGTTTGCGCCTCCACGCCCTTGGCAGAATCGATCATCATCAACACGGATTCGACGGCCGTTAGAGTACGGTAAGTATCCTCGGAAAAATCTTTGTGTCCGGGGGTATCAAGGAGGTGCATGGCGCGATCTTTGTAGGGAAAAGACATGACTGAAGAGGTAATGGAGATGCCTCGTTGTTTTTCTAATTCCATCCAATCAGAAGTGGCATAGTTTCCAGTTTTAGACTTTACCATTCCGGTGCTGCGAATGACGTTTCCAAACCATAATAGCTTTTCCGTCATGGTTGTTTTTCCTGCATCGGGGTGAGAAATGATGGCAAATGTGCAGCGTTTAGATTCTTCGTTCATGTTAGGCCTTCTGAAGTTATTGGTTATTTACGCTATATAGCGCATATAACGGATTTAGTGAAGGTAGAAAGGTTTTGTTGATGCATTTTCTTACTTCTCTAATGTCACACCCTAAATAGATGGAGGTTTACTCGGGTATGCTGGTTATAACATACAAATAAACTTACTAAAGATGAGACAAGTTATATCCATCGATCAAGATTTAAAACATGTTATTCTTTTTGATCCATAATTCTTGCATTATGTTCAAATGATTCATTGCTTGGACCCGTTGGAAAAACCGGACCTATTATTTGTGCATCAAAAGAATTCCAACGAAATTTAAAATCATCATTTAAATTAACTCTTGGCCCATCTTCGTTACTTTTTACAGCAAAAGCATGATTAGGCTTCTTATCGAACGGGGGACAAGTTTCGTAGTCTAGAAAGCTTATCACTTTATGAGTTCGTCTTGAAAGAGTACCATCTGGAAGACGTGTTTGAAAAAATGAATCAATCTCTCTTTCATAAGCATTTAGGTTTTGAAAGCCAACAGTTTTGGATGTAATGCCATTTTTGTTAAGTAAAAATTTCTGTTGTCGGAGATGTCCTTTACCAAGCATTGAAATAGCATAGTGACATTGCCCTGTTGAAAATAAAGAGCTTATATATTCAGACATAAAGAGGTCTCGATTATGTGTTCTATTATCTATATTAATTATTTTGATGTTATGTAAAAAATACATTTCTAGCTCATATGAGTTAACCCAAAGATCATCACCCAATGTCATTGAGAAAGCATCACCAGGCTTTGCGGATGACTTAAATGACTTAAAAGGCAAGTTATGATCTTTGGCGTAAGATTTGACAGCCGTTTCAATATCCTTGTTTTTATCATAATAACGCTTAGCTGAAATAATTAATTTTTGCTGTTCAAGCTTTGGAGCCTCTTCTACAAAAAGGCAATCAAGCTTGGGATTTTCTTTTTTATAAACTTTCACTATGTCGGTAAACCACGCTACATAGTCGATAACGTCATGAGTATCACCAAAAAATAAAACTTGTGGCGGATTTTTTGCAATGTCTTTTATTAATTGTAAAGGTGTAAGCGATGTATCGATTTTTTCTTTTATATATATTTTTCTTTCTTCACAACTAAATTCACGGCCACCTTCTATTGATTTCGTTAATTCTTGTTCAACTTCACTCGTTTTTAGTTCTAAGATTTTTTCATTAATTTTAGCAATTAGCTTTTCAAGTTTTTCGAGATCAGTTGATATCAAAACCTCCTCAATTGTAAGAGCAGGTATATTTTTTAGACACTCTGCCTGAAGAGAATGGTATTTCAAAAGAAACAAAAGAGATAAAGTGAGAGTTGCAATGTGCATCTTGGGCAGTTTAAGCATACTAGCACTTTATACTATTCAAAGTGATTATAAAATAGAGAATTTATTACCCTCTTTGTCTATCTTTAAAAACTCTGATGGCAACACATAATTAGCAAAAAAAACGTTAATTAGAGCAGATCGTTACGCAATTACTTTACTAGCTTGGCCGTGTAATAACATACGGATCAAAAGTAAAACGCTTCTGTGGTAGTAGTCCTTCTTACGCCCTTGGCTTGTCGTCTTAAAAATGTACCTGTAAGTATACCACTGCGATATTTTAATTCCCTGATTATGAAATAATTACAGGATGTTAAATTAAGAAAGTATTGAGCAGTTCCTTTTGGTATAAGAGCAAACATAATTATAGAACCTATTATTAATTTTTTATCTTTAGATTAATTGGCCGCTAACATTTGGACAGAAAGGTTGGATTTATGAAATCAAAAAACAATTTACTTATAATTGCTGATATGGAAGGAACCATGGGAATTGCCGATATGAGATTACAAAATGGTTCATCAGAAGAGTGGGAAGTGTATGGGAGAAAATTATTAACAAAGGAAATAAATTCGGCTGCTGCCGGTGCCATAGCTGCAGGAGCAAAAAAGATATACCTGTGCGATGCACACAACTCTGGAAAAAATACTGACGATAAGTATCTAATGCATATAGTGAACAAACTCCTTCCTCATAGTTGTAATTCCAACATGCACACATTAGATACCGTAAAAGATATCTACCAAAATTACGACATTGGGGCAGTGGTCTTAATCGGCTTTCATCCAATGGAAAGTAATAAGATCGGTTTTGCATCTCACACTGTTGATGGAGGTAAAAATAAAAAAGTTACAATTAACTCAACAGAAGTCGGCGAAATTGCCATGATTGCGGGAGTCGCGGGGTATTTCAATATACCAACAATCGCCATATCAGGTGATACGGAGGCAATCAAAGAGGCAAAAAAATTCATAAAAGGAATCCATGGAATTGCCACAAAAGAAAAATTAAAGGATGGTAGAGTTGCGCTCCGGAATTTGGGTGAATGTGAAATGGAAATTTTTAAAAGCGTTAAAACATCCTTCTCCAATCGAAAAAAAATAAAACCACTTACATTTCAAACTCCACTTCAGTTTGAATATATATTGAAAAAAACGAAAAACATTTCGAAATTAAAGCTTCCCAAAGGCGTAAAAAGAACAGGGCTAAAAATGAAATGGTCTGACAGCGACTACTTGGCCGCATGGGATAAGTTCTGGTCAATTTATATGAATCTAATGTTTATTGATATCTAATCACAAAACCAATATTACAAATTCGCGCCATGTCCCCCTGACAAATAATTATCAAAATTTCAAGCTGTCATGATGAAATAACACCCCAGCTGAAAGTAAAACACTCTTATTCAAGACGTCCTTCATCTAGAAATAGAACAAAGTCAGTTGCCTAATAGTTTAAATTTAGCCAGGTAGCGCTTTTCCCCGCATCCCAATCACTAATTTAGAGTTATTTCCGATTCATCTGTTTCAAGTGTCGGATCATCTACAAATTTTCCATTCACTTGCCACTTAGCCTTTACCTGAAAGCTAAGCTGGTCTTTGTAAAGGATAATAAAGTTGATTTGCTAATCATTGATGACTGGGGCCTCTCAAGACTCAACGAGATGGAGAGAAAAGATTTTTTAGAAATCATTGAAGAGAGACAGTGCTAGGTGTTTGACCAACACCCAACTTAGATAAAAAAATCAAATCTACTATCCACATTCGTTCAAAAGTTGTTATCGTATCTGACAAAGGGATTGTCTCGGGTGAATCGAATTAGGGATGAATTATTAATTTTAGACGATCAAGAAAAATTAAATGTTCTTAAGCGCCTCTTCTGCCGCTTCCAATAATGGTTTCGAAAGTAGATCTTGGCCAACGGCCTTTTGCATCCAATGTCTAGGCGTCAATCTACCTAAACTCCAAATTCGTTCTACCTCTTTACCAAAGTCTTTCCCCTTTAAATATTGTCCTAGTTGGAATTCGATGAGAGAACCAAAAGAGTAGTTGGAAAGATATAGTGGAGAATTAATCATGTGTGAGTATATCGCAAGAATTGGCTCATCTTTTGAACCATAAATCGCTGAAAAATACTTATTCCAAATATTTTTTGCAATATTGATCGTCTGGGTTTTCAGTTGGGTAGGAGTCGCTTGTGGATTTTCATACATCCATTTCCAAATTCCCATATCCACCATAGACACGCCCATCATTTCAAAAGTGTGCCAACAAATGTCTAGAATTTTAAAATTATCAACTTGTTTGTCGCTATTATTGATACCAAGAATCTCTAGATCACGCTTTTGAAATAAGAACGCAAGTGCCTCCGTAAAAGCAGTATTCGGCACTCCATTGAGTGTATAATAGGGAGTCTGGTGAAGCGAAATGGTCTGTTCAACATTGTGGCCAAACTCATGAGTAGCAATGTTGTATCCTTTGTAGCTCATACCAGCGGCACCAATCCTTGTTCGAAGATGTGCTTTCGCTGTACGCATCTGAGCACCCCAGGCATGTCCAGAACCGCGTGCAGCATCTACTGCGATAAATGAAGATATGTTTTGGGCATTTTCTTGTGCGAATCCTAATTTTTCGAGAGTTTTTGCCATGTCTTTTTCATAGGCAGCTGTGTTGGGATAAAGTTTTTGGGTAATAGCGTTCAATTTTTCTTCTGAGATTGATGATCTGGCCTTAAAACCATCGTACCAGATATCATATGCCAAAAGATCTCTGCCAAGGCGTTGTTTGATTAATTCAGCAAGTTTTTTTAAAAGTGGTGCACGGAGATATTCATCAAAAATATTTTCCACCTCAATTTGAGGTATCTCCATCTCCCCGGCAAATGTTCTCATAATATATGTATTCATTTCTGGGGTATAAGAGTCGATCGCTTTCATTGCGTGAAAGTTGTTGAGAATATGCTGATAGCGAGTATCGGCCTCAGCAGTTAAGCTAACTTCGCGTCCATCTTTAAAAGTTTTATTGCTGAAAGGATTCCAAAAATATTCACCACAGTTGATTACTTTTTGTGGGATTTCCTGAGCAATAATACGCTTCATAATCTCATAAATAGTTTTTTGCTTTTCAATTCCATCTTCTTTATTTCCATAATTTGATTTTAATTCATCTCTAAGATTCCAGTGAGAAAGTAAGACCATGTCGATTGGGAACAATTGCTTATCGTTATCGGTAGTTATTTTCCCCATATAAATATTATATTCAGAGACGTAGAGTCCGGCCTTACTGGAAACCGCAGTGGCCTTTTGCTGCAATTCTGCCGGAATACGATTGATAAAAAAATCTCCAAGTCGAGCATAAGCCCAATCTTTTGCACTCCAGTTTTTTCCTAACTCATTTTTTTCTGTTAGCGAATAGTAAGGGAAATTCAGAGCGATAATAAAGGCAATTTTATTACTAAAAAAATCATCACTAAAATGCGCTCCAACGCTATAAGATCCGAACATCTCGTCAATGTAGTGTAGCGGGCCACGATCTAAATCGATATTTTCACGAAGTTCAAGAGATAATTGCGAGAAGTGGCCAAAAAGCGATTCAAAATTCTTGCAGGCCTTATTAAAGACTTCTGCTTTTTCGCTGCTGTCAGAAACAAAATATTTAATACAAAATAGTTTAAACTCATCTTCTGAGCCATCCTCTTTTCTCCAAAGTGAGCCTGCATGTTTTATACCTTTTGCTGCTATTGTTTTGGATGAACTATTCAGCGTTGCTGCCAGCTCATTGATCGTTTCATTGATTTTTAAATCGGATACCCCATTATTCATATAATTTCACTCCATGATTTTTGTGGTGGAGTTTTACAGTATAGCAATTTAAAAGGTACGTCATACCTTTTCTTGCCTTCTCTTTTTTACGTTTCTTTTTATTTCATGATCTCAAAGGGAATTTTATAATTCAGAAGTTTTGATCGCGGGCCTGGATACAGCGTCGATACCGGTAGGGAAGTCACAAGGCCAATTTTTCAGAAAAATAGCAAGACCTTATTTTTACTGATTTTATTTTTATTATTAACAACTTAACTTAACTTTTTAGGTTCATTTCTTTTCGTCTATTTTCTCTCATTTTTGCCAATTTTCGCCTACATTCCCACACAAAGTCCCACACGAAAATGCTTATCTAACTTTACTAGGTGGTCTTTATAAAGTGTGCCAGACGCGCTAAAAATCTAGAGGGAGATTCAATGACTAAATTGCCAACTTTATCTAGAGGAAGCAAATGTCGCTTATCGCCAGTAACCAACACATCACATTGTGCCGTTAACGCCACATCCAAAACTTGGTTATCTTTTTTATGCTCAATAATTTTGTACTGCCCACTAGGAGAATAAATTGAAGCTACCGCCAATAACTCATCTAATACAGCATCAACATCTCCCCTACTTAGCTTTAATTTTTGTAACAGATTTATCTGCACCTCTTCAATAATATTTGTTCCAAGCACCAACGAATAGTCCCGCGAAAGGGCCGCATTAACTACATCATACGGCCTACCTTTAAACGCGATTGCTGAAATAATTACGTTGGCATCTAAACAAACAATCAGCTCTGAATTAGACGACTTACTTTTCAAAAGGCCCACCAAAATCTTTTTCCGTAAGTCCTAACTTCTTCGCTTGTTTGCGTCCTTTGGCCGCTACACTTTTCAATCGCCGTTGGGCATTATATTGGCGAAATGCCTCTCGAAGAAGCTCTGAAAGTGTTCGATGTTCTTCCCGAGCAACGACACTCATTTCCTTGGCCATTGCAACAGGCAGTGAAATTGTGATTGTTTTAGCTGATGGCATATATTCTCCCGGATAAGAATTTATCTTACCCTCATTTTATCTTTAAATTGATCTTTCGTCCATCATAAAATATTAAGGTTGGGAGACTGTCTTTTAACGCGACTGTTCACAAAAGCTCGCCTTTCCGAGCATTGCTCATTATCCGCCAGCGATTGTGGCCACCGACCACTTACAATCCTAGTGATTTTATGTGAGCCGTTAAAATATTACAGTTGTTAAAAACGCAAAACTTTGCATTCCATCTTAGTTGTACCCAGGGTAAATTTTTTATTTTATTAAGTTAGCGTAATTTAAACCTGACTTTGGCCTGGATTTTGCTCACTACAATTTGAAAACCTCATAAAGATCATAATTTCTCCAATGACAAATTAAATTTCACGATCAGTTTTTT
>MEQL01000051.1 GCA_001770205.1 Bdellovibrionales bacterium RIFOXYD12_FULL_39_22 | reverse complement strand
CATCCCCTCGCGAGATTAAAATCGCCCTGCAATACGTGCTAAAAAATCCGCAAAAGAAATTTAAGAATCCTACAGTAATGGATCTATATTCATCGGTGCTGGCGATGAGTATCAATATAATAGAAAAACTATTTCCTGATCTCAAGTTTAAACCTCCTCCGGATTTAGTAGATCGCTTTAAGCCACTAAAAAAAGAGATCCTTAACCGGCCGACTTCGTATCTGCTAAAGCAAGCTCTTACATAGTTAGTGGAAGTTATTTAAATGAAAAAATTTATAATATCTTGAGGAAAGGCAGTCGGTACCTTGGCCGTCGACCCTAAATGCCCCTTCAGCAGCTTTGTTACACAGGCAAACTCTTAGTTTACGCGCAACATGAAAAATACCGATCACCTATGTGCATTAATATCACTATCTGCATTTGCAAGTCCAGAGCAAGATATTGCTCGCGTGAGAGTTGCAATGAAATCAATTGTTGGAATTAGTCGCGGTGCTGGAGATATCCGATTAAATGTTTATAAAGTAGATGGGCCAGTTTGTGGCAGTGCTGGTAACTCCATAATTGCCGATTTCGGTGGCTGCAATCGCTGGAGGATAGTGAGTAATGCTCGGCAAGGCGAGCTTTTCTGAGTAAGAACATAAAAGTTGAGAAATAACGGGCATGGCCCGAAATTTAAATATTTGCTTGAAAAACGGTGGAATGACTTTAAAGTGATGACTCTATTTTAAAGGTTAACGACGATTGATATTCATAAGAATGAAGAATTGATATTTGAGTATCACTAAAACCATTGAAGAAAGACACCATTTCTCTTCCTGTATTTCTTGCTCTGACTGGAAAGTTATTGCTGGTTATTTCAACTCCAAATGTCTCACCAGAGACTAATTTATCCATCATAGGACTAGACTCAATATTAATATGACTTATATTCAAGCTGTCAGCTATAATTTTAATTGCGGATCTGTCGCCGTAATAATGTCGCTCACCTTGCTTATCAATTTTATAAAAGAAAAACATAATGTCACCTTGCGGTACCGGCAGTTTGCAATAGACGTCAATTTCAATACCTCCTAAAAAACAAAAATCTCTATCGACGGCACATTCGAATTCAACATGTTGTTTTCCGTCATACATATTTTTTTCTAGAGGAAAAAAATTATATAAAGATTCATTTCTAGAAGAACAAATTGAATGTTCTAGAGACCCCTTATCTCCATTATGATTTAAAAATAATTTCAACTCCTTCAAAGAGCTTAAAGGATATTGGGTGTCATTTAAAAATTTGTTATCAAAGTTTGATTGTATACAAACTTGTTGATTTTCTAAATTAGCAGTTTTGTCATTTTTTAAATAATATCTAAGCAGGCTATCATATTTATCTTTTATGAATTCTGAGGCATTTGATCCGTCTCCGTGTGGCATAGACTGGCCATGATTCCAAAACCCCAAAAGGAGGTGGTGTTGTGACTTATTTTTAGAGTTCTTTTGTGTTTCTACAAAATTGCGAACGGTATCTGCCGAATTTCCGTCATATTGTAACCCTGCCATATGATAAGTCGGAACGATGATACTCTTTAGTTGATCCACGATTTGTCGCTCTTTCCAAAAAACAGCATTGGGATCACAATAATTTCTGGATATCAATTTCCACTCTGGGATATTTAGATTGAAGACGGCCTCATCATAGGTTCTAATATCAGCAATATTTTTACATTTTTCATCAATGATTTTATTAAAATCCTTAGTATTTACCCATCCCTGACCTGTTTGAATATATCTTAAATAATCTAATGTGGTTAAATTTAATATTCCACGATTCAAAAAATAATCATCATAAAGACTTGCCGGTGCGCTAGATGCAAACACAACTTTCAAAATATAATGGCCAGTTATTCCAGCGGCTAAAGCAGTAAATCCTTCATAGGAACTGCCAACTACCGCAACATTCCCATTGCAAAACGGTTGAACCGCTAACCAGGAAAGAGTATCTTTTCCATCAGAAATTTCAATTGGGTGAAGTAATTTAAAAGTTCCCTCGGAACCATGAGTTCCTCGTATTGATTGAACACAAAAAAGGTACCCTCGGGCGATATAGTATTCGGCCTCCTTTTCATAACGATCATCTCTAAATTGACCATCCTTAAATAAATATGGTGTTCGCAACAAGACTACGGGAAGTGGTACAGATAAATTTTCGTCCGCAGAATAAACGAATGTTTTAAGAGTGATCCCATCTGACATTTGAACTGCAAATATATCTTTTTTCATACTTCTCATTTGTAATTTAGTAAATACTATATATAAAATGCTTATTTTAGACAAGCTGATTACCCTACATAAAAAGGGCTCACCCTAAAACCACTAGATCGCAAGTGGTTTGTGCTCAAAAACGTTGGCGGATAATAGATCTTGCGCAGAAAGGCGAGCTTTTCTGCGCAAGATCACGAAAGTTGAGAAATACGCAGGCATGGACCAAATTTTTAATATTAGCTTGTTGACCAATCTTTAATTAGTAGCAAAACTGTTGGTTATGGAATATATCAAAAAAATCAGAATGAAAGTTGGTCATGATAAAGTTTTAATACCGAGTACTGCTGTCGTTATTTTAGATAAAGGTGATAATCTATTAATGCATTTGAGAGACGACTCTAATACCTGGGGACTTCCTGGAGGTTTAATGGATATTGGAGAAACAGCAGCAGAAAGTGCTCAACGAGAAGTGTTCGAAGAGACTGGATTATCGATAAAAAATCTACAACTCTTCGGCATTTTTTCTGGACCCGAGTTTGAAGCAAAATATCCAAATGGAGATGAAACATTATCTGTCGCAATGGGGTTCTATACGAATACATTTGAAGGAAAAATTGCAAAATCCAATGAATCCCTTAAAATAGAATTTTTTCCACTGAATAACTTGCCTGAAAATATGAATAAGTTTCAACGATTATTTGTTGAAGGCTTTTTAGAATTTCGCCGCAAAGGTTCTGTCCATCCGGTCCTCACATAAAATTACTGGGATTGTAAGTAGTTTGTCCAATCACCTCTCTCGCGAAATCTGTTTGAATTTTTTAAGAAAAAGATCCCAAGGAAGACACTGAACACCGTCAATTTTGTAAGAAATTGGATCTCTCGATAAATAATAAACACCGCGCACCCCTGGAAAATCGGTAGCAATTTTAGCGAGAGATTTTATTTCTTGGCGATCAATTTTTTCGGTGGATTTAATTTCTATCAGGATATTAGAATTTGCTTTTGTTAGGATTAGATCAATCTCGACTTGATTTTTTGTAGAAAAAAATGAAAAGCGAAAATTTTTTTCAAAATAATCGTTGAGCTTTTTTATCTCAGATATTACAAAATGTTCAAAAAGTTCTCCATATT
This sequence comes from Bdellovibrionales bacterium RIFOXYD12_FULL_39_22, assembly GCA_001770205.1. GTDB lineage: Bacteria > Bdellovibrionota > Bacteriovoracia > Bacteriovoracales > Bacteriovoracaceae > YD12-FULL-39-22. Next base: position 77,602 of record MEQL01000051.1, on the reverse strand, counting down.
CAGAAGTGCGAGGTGCTGGTTTTTGATCCAGACTACCTTCCAGTGCCTTTTTTATCCCTGTGTCTATAACATAGAATTTGGGTGATAATCTTTGACTCTTTCTTACTGATTGATGAAACACTGGGAGATAAAATCCAAGAAGCGTATCTTCCAAAATTTGAAAATAGTTTTGTACAGTTTTGCTATCCACTCCAACTTCATTCGCGATTTTCTGATGGTTGATTATTTTCCCAGAGACTTGGCCTAATATTTGTAAAAATGAACGGAATGGATCTAGCTTTCTTAGTATTTGTTCTGCTTTAATTTCTTCGCTTAAATAAGTTAATACGTAGGAATTTAAGAATGCTATTTTTTCTCTTTCACTAGACATTGATTGTATGGAAGGGAGTCCACCCCATCGCAAATATTCTAATAGCGAAAAGAGGGAAGTTGTTTTCGATGGAGGAGATAGTTCAAGATAAGAAAGAGGGTGGATCCAATAAACATTGGCCCGTCCGGCCAAGAGATTGGCGGCACCTTGCTTTAATTTACGCGCTGAAGATCCAGTAAGAATAAAACGGATGTTTTTTCTTTCGATTAAATCATGTACCACATCTAACAACTTTGGAACTTTTTGAATTTCATCAATAAACACCCAATCTGGTTTGCGCTTGAGTATATCAATTTCTTGTTCAAGGCTTTCTGGATTTAGGGCATATCGATTTTCTATTTCTGGTCGGAGTAAATTAATGGAAATTGAATTTTTTGGGTGAAACTGTGAATTAATAAAGGTTGATTTGCCAGATCCTCTAACGCCGAATAAAAAAAAACTTCGGGTTTTCAGAGGGGTGAGTAGTCTGGGAATCGTTGTAAATTGTCGGATCATACTCCATTATTGTCTGCTAAAAATGGAGTATGGTCAAATAGTATATTGCGTAGCGAATTTATTTCTTGTATCTATGGGAAATTCGTATTTGGCCTGGCATAATCTTAAATCCGAGTGTAGCGAGTCTTTGCTCTCTGCCTGAGCAAAAGGGTCGGATATTTTTTCAATGCTTGATTATCGAGATTTTTTAGGAGTAGACTAATGACTGCTTTTGATTCAGAAAATTATTAATCATGGAGGTTCGCTTGCCTATCTTTATTGCAATATTCTTCTTTTTTTCTATTTATATTGGAATGGTTGTCCCGCAAAAATTTGGACAACTGTTGCCCGAAAATAGTCTCAAAATTCCCCCCTACTCTTTTTTGGCCAATGATATTACCCGCGAAGAATTTGCAGAAATTCTAAAGCGGGCCAGTGAAGTTTATGCACCAGTGGTGAAAAAAAAATTAGGAGTTTTACACATTCAAAATGGTTGGGCCTTTGATGAGGTTAATGCCTATGCTCAACGAGTAGGCCCCTTATATAGCGTAACCATCTATGGCGGCCTGGCCCGTCATCCTTTGGTGACAAGAGATGGAGTGCTTTTGGCAGTCTGTCATGAACTCGGCCACCATCTAGGAGGAGCACCCAAAACGCGAGGTATTATTTTTAAGTGGCCTTCTTCGGAGGGAGCATCAGACTACTTTGCTTCCTTGAAATGTTTTAGAAATATAGTTAGAAATGATGATAATATTGGCATCATCTCTGCGATGGAGATAGATCATGGAGTAACCGAGCGTTGTGCGCTGACTTATAAACACGATGATGAGAAGGCAATTTGTGTGCGCGCAGCGATGGCCGGAAAATCATTGGCCGATCTTTTTGCTTTAGAAATTGATGGTGGAATGGAGATTTCTTTTGATACTCCAAGCAGGGAAGTTGTGGAGGAAAACGAAGACAAACATACAGATGCCCAGTGTCGATTAGATACTTATTGGCAGGGAGCACTTTGTAATAGGCCCATTACTGAGGAGTTGAGTGATCGAAATAGTGTTGATGGGGCCTGCCATAAACGGCGAGGAGATCAGATAGGTCTACGTCCGGCCTGCTGGTTTGCTGATAGCAAATAAAAGTTAACTTTGTATTATTTGCAGATGAGAGGAAGGGAATTTAAATGAAGGAACTTTTGGGAAATCTATCCCCCTTGCAAGATGATTTCTTTACAGATGATGATATTTCCCTCCCGGATGAAGAGCGGCCGCTTGCAAAATTAGAAGCAGAAAAAGTTAAATTTCAAGTTTGCAGCACGATAAATAATCTCAGATTTAATGTTGATTTTGATCTTTTTTAGAATGGTTGCAGGATATGGGAGTTTCTCGAAATACGGTAGAGGATATTGTTAATTATAATTTCTCAGATCTGTCGCTGGAAGAGCTTTTAGAGATTGAACGATTAGTAAGTTGGCCATAAAATTTTTACCTCAGATGGCAGTTCAATAAAAGGAATTAGGTTTTGTGCGTAAAAGTTATTTTAAAATTAACTATGTGTTGGCGTTTTGTTTTGGAATTGTTTTAGGACTAGGGATGTTTGTTTTTTATTATGGAGAAGGATTTTCCTATGCCTCTAGTGATCCAGCAGTATGTGCTAACTGCCATGCTATGAATCATCAATATGATTCTTGGATTGCTTCGGGGCATCATCATGTTGCGACTTGTAATGACTGTCATATGCCAAGTACAAGTTTTAATAAGCTCTTGGCCAAAGCACTCAACGGGTGGAATCATTCTGTTGCATTTACTTTAGAAAATTATCATCGGCCCATTCAGATAAAAGAGTATAATAAAAATATTTTGCAAAGAAATTGCATTCGCTGCCATCAAGCTTTAATGGAAGATACGCTTTTAAATTTGTATAAAGAAGGGCATTCAATGAATTTATGCATTCATTGTCATAAAAATATTGGACATATGCCGATACAATAACCAGGAGTATGTGTGAACCTAGAAAATAGTTTTGTAAACAGTCGAAAGGGATTAATTGGCATTGCTATTGCCGTGAGCGTGGTGGTTTTTTTGTTAACCATGTTATTGGTATCTATTTTTCGTCATAAGACGGAAGCGAAAAATCCGTATTTGCGCTTAGTTGAAGTTAAGCAGGCAACTACTGACTCTGCATATTGGGGGAATAATTGGCCAATACACTTTGAGCAATATAAAAAAACTGCCAATGCTTCTAGAACTAATTTTGGAGGAGGAGATGCTGATCCAGCTCAAAAGTCTCAGATGTTTCCTTTTTTGACTCGTATGTTTTCAGGTTATGCATTTTCTCTTGATTTCAAAGATAGGCGAGGGCATGCCTATATGTTATCTGATCAAGAAAAAACACGCAGAGTAACTGAGCGTCCACAGTCAGGTGCTTGCTTGCATTGTCACGCTTCTATAATCCCTACGTTGGTACGAATGGGAGGTGGAGAGGTCGCGGCCGATCAATATTTTGAAAATATAATTTGGAGTGGATTTGAGAAAATTGTTAAACTGCCATATCATGAGGCACATAAAGAATTGGAAAAAACGGGATCATTGAATCCGCAAGTGGGAGCCGCGGTTGGAGAGTTTTTAGTTCAAGAGGGAGCTCATCCAGTCTCTTGTACAGATTGTCATAATGCAAAAACTATGCGGCTACAAGTTAACCGGCCAGGATTTGTTGCCGGAATTAGAGCGCTTAAGGCCTCTGAGGGGGTTGCAAATTTTGATGTGAATAGAGATGCAAGTAGGGCGGAGATGCGAACCTACGTCTGTGCTCAGTGTCATGTTGAGTACTATTGTGGGCCAAAAGTTACGCTCTTTTTCCCCTGGGGTAATGGGGTAAAAGTGGAGGAGATAGAAAGTTATTATGAGCAGTATAAATTTACTGATGGGCATCGTTTTTTTGATTGGCAACATGGTGAAACAAGCGCAGAGTTACTAAAGGCCCAGCATCCGGAGTTTGAGTTGTGGCGACAAGGAATCCATGCACAATCAGGAGTTGCGTGTGCAGATTGCCATATGCCATATACAAAAGAAGGCGCAATAAAAGTTTCAGATCACTATGTTCGTTCACCCCTGCTCATGGCCAATCAATCTTGTCAGCAATGTCATGCTTGGAATGAAAAGGAACTACAAGATAGAGTGGCGGCCATACAAAAAAGGAACTTTGATCTACTTCTGCGCGCAGGTAATGCGCTGACGGAATTTTTGGATAGCTATAAACAACTTAAGAAATCATTTAGTGCGGATAAGGTAGAGTCATCTCAGGATCAAGTTAATCTAAACAAAATAGCGGAGCTTCATCGTAAGGCCCAATGGCGTTTGGATTTTGTGGCCGCCGAAAATTCCATGGGATTTCATGCTCCACAGGAAGCAGCTCGTATTTTGGCCGAATCAATAGACTATTTTCGCCAAGCACAACTTATGAGTGTTGAAATGTTAAATATGGGGCATAGAGGAAGTAGTGATTGACGTTTTTCGCTAACTCGCGTACATTTATTTTTTCGCTCTCTGTAAAAAGTTTGTAAAGATTTTGTAAAAACTTTGTCAAAAAATAATCACCCTATTAAAAAATATTGCCAAATGCCTAAAAGTTAATAAGATATTTCGTAACAATAATTGCATTGCTTTGGGTTTTTATTTTATCAAACATAAAGATGGAGAAGATAAATGATAGAAGTAAATCACCTTTCTAAGAGATTCGAATCCATTATGGCCGTAGATGATATTTCCTTTGCGGCAGGCAAAGGAGAGATCTTAGGATTTTTAGGGCCAAACGGAGCAGGAAAGTCCACTACTATGAAAATGATCACCGGATTTATTTTGCCGAGTGATGGAGAGGCACTGGTGTGTGGTAAGAAAGTGCAGGAAGTTCCGACAGTGACAAAAGGATTAATTGGTTATATGTCAGAAAATGCTCCGCTTTATGATGATATGTATGTGGAGGATTTTTTGCGTTACGCTGGAGAGTTGCGCCAAATGGCCGCCGACAAAATCGAGGCCGGCGTTAATCGGGTGATTGATCTCTGTGCACTAACATCTGTACGTTATCAGAAAATCGAAACGCTTTCAAAGGGGTTTCGCCGTCGGGTTTCGATGGCGCAAGCACTGATTCATGATCCAGAGGTTTTGATTTTGGATGAGCCAACGGATGGTTTAGATCCCAATCAAAAACATGAGGTGCGAACATTGATTCGCCAGTTATCAGGGAATAAATGTATTGTGCTTTCCACCCATATTCTAGAAGAAGTGGAGGAAGTCTGTACAAGGGCCATCATAATTGCCAAGGGCAAGTTACTCTACGATGGAACGCCGGCCGATTTGAAATCAAAATCAAAGCAACATAAATTGGATGATGTATTTCGGGCCATTACCACTGGAGAGTCCGTACAGGGGGTTAATTTATGATAGCAGAAGTGACAAAAAGTATTGTGCGCAGAGAGTTTAAATCTTATTTCGCCTCTCCACTTGGTTATGTTTTTTTAATTATTTTTTTATTTGCGATTGGATATGTTACCTTTGAGCCAGGCAGTGGAAGTTTTTTTCTAATGCGTCAGGCGGATTTGAGTAGTTTTTTTAGATATGTTCCTTATCTTTTTTTATTTTTAGTTCCTGCAGTGTCTATGCGGCTTTTGGCCGAAGAACGCAAGAGTGGCACTATAGAGCTGTTGTTAACCATGCCAGTGACGGAAGCTCAGGTCGTGTTTGGTAAGTTTCTGGCGGCTTGGCTTTTTGTGGCAGTGGCCTTGGCCGGAACTTTTCCGCTAGTTTTGACGGTAATTTATTTGGGAAGTCCTGATTTGGGAGTTGTGATTCTAGGCTATCTGGGAGCGGCATTATTGGCAGGAGCGTTTTTGGCCATTGGAATTTTCTTTTCGGCCATTTCTAAAAATCAGGTGGTGAGTTTTATATTGGGAGTAGTTTTTTGTTATGTACTGCTTATGGCCGGATCACCTCCTATCTTGGGTTTTATTTCTACCTTTTTGCCTAAATTTTTAGTGGAAATATTCGAATCACTTAGCATTATGAACCACTTTGAGTCGATGGGCAGAGGGGTAATTGTTATTGGAGATCTTTTCTTTTTTGCCTTAATGATAGGTGGATGGCTTTATGGAACTATTTTATTGATAACAGAAAAAAAATCCAATTAGTTTTACGGAGAATTTTTATATGAAGATAGAGCGTAAACAGGAAGCATATTTAAATATTTTTTTAGCAATTTTAATTGTGGTTTTTGCCACATATATTGGCACCACCATTGGGAAAAAAGTTAAGGTGGATATTACTCAGGAGCGACTATACTCTTTATCCGATGGCACCAAGGCCATTTTACACAAGCTTAGTACTCCAATGACATTAAAATTTTACTATTCAAAAACAGCGGCCAATAAGGGAACGGAGGGCATTCGTGCATTTAATAACTATTATTACTATATCAAGGATTTGTTAGATGAATATGTGGCCAATTCACGAAACAATCTAAAGCTGGAAGTAATAGATCCTCGGCCAGATACTAAAGAGGAGGAGGAGGCAATTGCTGCCGGCCTGAAACGTTTTCCTCTTTCAGAAACTGAAAAATATTTTTTTGGACTAGTAGTGCGCAGTGAAAATGGAACAGAAAAAGTCATTGAGTTTTTTGATCCCAACATGCAGGCCAATGTTGAATATGATATAACTAAGCTTATTTATCAGGCCACGGATCCAAAGAAAATAAATGTAGGAATAATTTCTTCTCTAAAAGTTTTAAGCGAAGATGTTTCTCCCTATATTGCTCAAATGATGAGAATGCAAGGTAAGAATGCAGAAGAATCTTGGATTATAACCAAGATGATGCAAGAATTTTATAGTGTAAAAGAAGTTTTACCAGAGACGGAGAAAATTTCTGCAATAGATCTTTTAGTGGTTATTCATCCTAAGAATTTTTCAGAAAAGACCTTATTTGCGATTGATCAATACTTATTAGAAGGAGGCAAGCTTCTGGTATTGGTAGACCCTTTGGCCATTGTGGAACAGGCGATAAATCCGCCGCAAATGGGAATGCAGATGCAACCTGATTATAGCTCAGATTTAGCTCCTCTGTTGGCAACCTGGGGAATAAAATACGATAAGAGTGATTTTACTGGAGATCGTTATTTGTCTGGAGTTAGACGGATGGATCAATTCTCACCTCCTGTTCGCTTGTTGCCTCTTTTAGAGTGTAATCAGACTTGCACCCAGGTGAGTAAAGATGTTGTTTCTAGTGGAATTAATAATATGGCCTTTATTTATCCAGGAGCACTTAGTACGATGGGAGAGGATACGGGCCATACATTTACTCCTATAATTGGAACTTCAGAGAAGGGTAACACCTATAAAGCAATGGGGTACGAATTAAATAACCCAGTGGCACTTATGAACAAGTTCACGGACGGAGCTAAACCAGTTATCGTGGGATATAAAGTGGTAGGGAAGTTTAAGAGTGCTTTTCCTTCTGGCATAACAGTGGTTGATGAGGAAAAAGCAGAAGATGATAAAACAAAAAATAAGGTAAAGAAAGCAGCAAGCAGAAAATTAGAAGCGATAAGCGAATCAAAAAAAGAGGGGGCGGTGATTGTCATTGCTGATGTTGATTTTATTCACGATCAAAATGCTTTTCGCTCCACCATCTTTGGCCTTTCCATGGTTAACGATAATGCAAAATTATTTTTGAACTCATTGGATAATTTGGCCGGATCTAATGATCTAATGTCGATTCGTTCCAGAGGAAAATTTTCGAGAAATTTTGATGTAGTTGATCAGATTGAATTGGATGCTCAAAAAGATACTGAATCAAAGGTTTCAGAAATTAACGGACAAATAGAACGTTTTACTCAAGAGCTAAATCAGCTAGGACGAAGCGGAGAGAGTGTTGCCCTTATTCAAAATGAAGGTATTAAAAAGAAAAAAGAGTTGGCAGCTCAAATTGCCCTTCTTAAGGGGGAGCTGCGAGAGGTTAAGCGGATTGGCCGTGAAAAGGTGGAAAATCTGGGGGCCTTTTTGCAAAATATTAATACACTACTAGTGCCGATAATTATTTTAATTGTGGGAATCTATTTTTCTATGCGCGAGAAGAAAAGAGTAAAAGGGGTATAATTATATGAGTACAATTACAAAAAAACTTTTAAGCATTGCCGTTGCGCTATTTTTTGTTTCGCTGTTTACCTATTATATTGAACATCGTCGTGGTTATGATCTAGTGGCCGGAGCAGAGTTTATCTCCGGACTAGATATTTCTAAGATTGAACGAATAGTAATTAAAAGCAAGGCCGGCCAGGGAGAATTGGATTTTGTTAAAGAAGGCCCGACCTTTGTATTGGCCGGCCATAATAGCTTTCCGGCAGATACGGGAAAAATTAATGAATTTTTATACAAGGTTGCCAGCATCCAGATTGCTGAAAAAGTATCTAGTTCTGATAAATCATATAACGCTTATGGAGTGGCCGAAGGAATTGCGGATGCTACGGTTGCTTTATATGGAAAAGAAAATAGTAAGCTTGTGGAGTTTTATCTCGGCAGTCGCAATAATAATGGTGGCAGTCACATTAGAAATGTCACCTCTTCGGATACCTATTTAACCATGGAAGGCCTTTCTATCGAAACCGAGAAGGATTTTTTCATTGATAAAACAATTTTAAATCTCAAGACAGAAGATATTGTTACCATTTCAGCGGCAGGTGAATTTGGTAGTTTTGTGGTAAAAAAAGATTTGGCACCGGCCAGTGATGGTTCAGCGAGTACTTCTGTCTCTAAATTCGTCTTGGCCACTGCTCCTGCTGAAAAAGTTGATCAAAGTAAGATTGACGAGTTTGTGCGTGCCTTTAATAATATCTCTTTCACAGAGTTTATAGCGGCAGATGATGCTAAACTTAAATCAGTCAAATTTGAAAGTCGCTATGAAGTTAAAATGGCGGATGCGATGGCCTATCTGGTGGAAATTGGTGTTGGTGGAAGCACTGATAAAGACAAAAAATACTATTGTCGAATTTCTTCTAATATCAATGAACTTCCAGCACAAGTTCAGCTAAATAAAGATGCCGATAAAGCAGAATTAGAAAAAGTTAATCAGATGTTATTGGCGCGTGATAAAGCAAATATTTTCAATAATAGAAATGGCCGTTGGGTTTATGAGATTGTTGAATATAAATTCAAATCACTGAATAAGGGGCGAGATTCCTTTAAGTGATTACTCTATTTTTATTGGCAGCATTTGAGTGAAAGTTACTTCATAATAACTACCACTTGTTAAGGAAACTTCTACTGCATAGAGAGCAATCCCTCGTTGGTCGTTGACGATTATTTCATCGACTTCTTTTGCTAGATCTACGGCCGAACGGCCAAGATGTCCCGCGATATATGATAGTGCTATTGTTCGTACAGCTTCTCTTGAATAGTCAGTTGACTCTAATAGATCATTGGCCCAAGCATTAAAAAATGTTAAAAGCGCAATGCTTAAAAAAAACTTTTTCATAATGTGTCCTCCATCGTTAAAACAGATAAAAATCTAAGAAGCATGACTTTATTGCAATTTTTTGAGTTTGAGTCAACAAGCGATCTGTTGTTGTGTAATTATTTTATGCTTTTATAGGTAGTTAATTTAACTTTAAAGCTTATCAATTAAACTTGAAAAAAATTGACTTTTATACACCCGTGCCTCATCTGGAGATAGATGTCCGAAGGTAGTGCGGTCTTGTTCGAGGTAGAGTGATTTATCTATTTCGCTGATAAAACGTGACTTAAAACGGGCAATTTTTTTTCCATAAAATTGGCGCTCTTTACAGTAAGTCATAAAAAGTTTTTTGCGGGCGCGAGTTACTCCAACGTAGCAGAGGCGCAATTCTTCGCTAATATCATTACCTTCGTTAATGGTTTTTTTATGCGGTAAAATTTCCTCTTCTAGGCCTACTAGGTAGATGATATCAAACTCTAATCCTTTGGAGGAGTGGAGAGTCATCAGAGTTACTTGATTAGCATTAGTTTGATTTTTCTCTTCTCCATCTTTTTCTCGATCTTGTGAATCTTGTAGCATAATTTTTTCCATAAAAGTACGCAGGGAAGACTCGGGCCCCAGTGCGGCAAAGCGTCCGGCCGATTCAATAAAGTAGGATATATCATTTTTGCGTACTTCTGCTTGCTTTGCGTTTTCGGAGTGCTGTTTGTCAATAAAGTCAAAGTAACTGATCTCTTCTACTAAATTAGAGATGGCCTCATTCAAGGGGATAGTTTTAAAAATAGCTTGGAATTTTCGAATAAGTTTAACAAACGTTTCAATATGTTCACTTTGTCCTCCAGCAAGTATTGGATAGCGTTCCATTGAGGAAAAAAGAGAGATTTTTTCTTGCTCGGCCTTGGTTAAAAATTTAGTAAGGGTGGTATTGCCAATGCCGCGATTTGGAACATTTAAAATTCGACGCATCGAAATTTCGTCATTGGGATTGGCGATGGCCGATAAGTAGGCAATGAGATCTTTGACCTCTTTTTTATCATAGAATTTTTGGCCGCCAATTATGGTATATGGAATTTGACTCTCTCGCATGGCATCTTCAAGTACTGGCGCTTGCATTTTCCCGCGATATAGTACAGCAATATCTTTTAGTTTGCCGCCTCGTTGGCGATGGCCCACGATTTCTTCTGCTACGACTTTTGCTTCATGATCATGGTCGCCACAGGCCCACAGTATGGGACGGTGATCGGAGTCAATCTGGGCGCGTAGCATTTTATTTTTGCGATTTTTATTTTGGGCAATGATACTGTTGGCCAAGGCCAATATTGGGCGTGTTGAGCGATAATTTTCTTCTAGTTTAATAACCGTAGCATTTTTAAATTGCTTTTCGAAATTTAAGATATTGCTGATATTGGCGCCGCGAAAGGAGTAGATGGCCTGATCATCATCGCCTACGACACAGATATTTTGATGAGTGGAGGTTAGTCCACGCACTAACTCAAACTGCATATCGTTGGTGTCTTGATATTCATCAATCATTACATATTTGAAGCGAGTAGAATATTTTTTTGCTACCTCCGGAAATTTAGCAAATAGACGCACTGTCAGGAAGAGAATATCGTCAAAGTCAATGGCGTTATAAAATTTTAGTTTTTCTTGATAGAAGTGGTAGCAGTGGTTTGTCGCATGATCATAACCACTATCAGGATCAAAAAAAGTGCTATTGGCAAAATCTATTTGATCAATGCCTTGATTTTTTAGAAATCCAATTTTGCTTAAGATGCGTTGTTTTTCAAATTTGGCAGCATCTTTGTAACACTTCAGTGCTTGGCGGATAATGGAGATTTGGTCGGAAGTGTCGTAGATGCTGAAATTTTTTTTAAGTCCAACTTTTTCAATATCTTCGCGCAAAATGCGCACACAGAGAGAGTGAAAAGTAGAAAGGGTTAGGCCTCGACATTTTTCAGCACCTAATAACCCATGCATTCGCTCCACCATCTCGCGCGCGGCCTTATTGGTGAAACTTACTCCTAAAATTTGAGTTGAGGGGATGGCCAAATTGTCTATCATGTGAGCAATACGGTAGGTTACAGTCCTAGTTTTTCCACTACCTGCTCCTGCCAAAATTAGAAGTGGGCCATCAATTTTGCCGGCGGCCATTTTTTGTTCTTTATTTAATCCGTCTAATGAAAACATTAGTAACCTTTTTATTTTTTCTTTGTCGGGAGCATAAGCAATAGAGTTAGAAGAGTCAAAGTCAATTATCTAAAAAAAACTCTATGCAAATGGCCGAGGTAGTTGTTAAAATCGCTCATCAAAAAAGTTATACATTCAAACGGAGTTTCTTTATGGACAACACACCAGATCAGAGCTTAGTCGAGTCCCTTTTAGAGTTGATCAGAGTCACCTCCTCAACCCTTCCTGCGGACGTAAAAAAAGTTATTAAGGAAGCACATGCACGCGAAAAAGAGGGGACCAATGCAAAATATGCCATGCAGATTATAAACGAAAATATTGCGCTGGCAGAAAAAAATTCTGGCCCAATTTGCCAGGATACTGGAACCATTATTTTTAATGTTTACCATCCTCCAGGATTTAATCAGGGAAAGTTTTCTCTGGCCGCTAAACAAGCAGTGATGAATGCCACCAGCAAGGGATATTTACGACAAAATTCCGTGGACTCGCTTACTGGTAAAAATAGTGGAAACAATGTAGGCCCAGGGCATCCCAGCTTACATTTTCATGAACATGAAGGCAATTCCTTGGAGGTAAGGCTAATGCTTAAAGGGGGAGGGTGCGAGAATATGGGTGCACAATACTCTCTACCTCATACCGAGTTATCTGCCGATCGAGATATTGTGGGAGTTCGTAAAGTTATTTTGGATGCGGTGGTCAAAGCACAAGGAAAAGGATGTGGCCCAGGCATTTTAGGGGTGGCCATTGGGGGTGATCGCGGTGATGGTTATATTGAATCCAAAGTGCAACTGTTGCGAAAATTAGATGATAAAAATCCCAATCCAGTCCTTGATGAGTTAGAAAAAGATATTGTAGTTGCCTCTAATAAATTGGCAATTGGGCCGATGGGGTTTGGGGGAGAGACTACCTTACTTGGTTGCAAGATTGGAGTACTAAATCGTCTTCCGGCCAGTTATTTTGTTTCGGTATCTTATATGTGTTGGGCCTTTAGGCGACAGGGAGTCGTGCTCAATGGTGCTAGCAAAATAAGCAAGTGGCTTTATTAAAATTGTAAGTATAAGCAGAGGATGAAAAGATATGAAAAAATTAAATTATCCATTTACGCAAGAAGCAATTAGAGAGTTAAAGGTTGGTGACATGGTACTTATCAGCGGAAAAATGTTCACTGGCCGCGACGCTGTTCATAAATATTTACATGATGGGAATAAACCACCAGTAGATTTGAAAAATCAGATGATCTATCATTGTGGGCCAGTTATGCTACAAGATCCCAAAACAAAAAAATATAAAGTGGTGGCCGCTGGGCCAACTACCTCCATTCGCGAAGAGCCCTACCAGTGGGAGGTGATGCGTGATTATGGGATTGTGGGGGTCATCGGCAAAGGTGGCATGGGCCAGAAAACGTTAGATGGTTGTAAAAAATATGGTTGTGTTTACTTCCATGCCATTGGTGGGGCAGCGCAAGTATTAGCGGAAAGAATAACTTCAGTAGATAATGTCTATTTGATGGAACTGGGTTCTCCGGAAGCAATGTGGGAATTACAGGTGGTAGATTTTCCTTGCGTGGTCACCATGGATTCACATGGAGGATCTTTGCACGCAGAAGTTTTAGAAAAAAGTAAGGGGAAATTTGCGGAGTTAATTAAGTAGAACAAGCAAACGGGGATACTATGCAAAAATTTTTAATCACGGCGGCCTTGCCATATGCTAACGGCCCGTTGCACTTTGGCCATTTGGCCGGTGCATATTTGCCTGCGGATGTGGTGGTTCGACATAAGAGGTTACAAGGGCAGCAAGTTATGTTCATCTGTGGGTCCGATGAGCATGGTGTGGCCATTATGTTAAATGCTCAGAAAGAGAAAAAAAATTATAAAGAGTATGTTGATTTTTGGCATAAAGAGCATGCTGAACTCTTTGCCCGATATGATATTAAATTTGATTTTTTTGGCCAAACCTCTGCTAAATATCATCAAGAAGAGGTAGTGGAATGGTTTAAACTTTTGCATGCAAAAGGATATATTGCGCCCAAAGATACTGATCAGTTATTTTGTAGCGATTGTAAAAATCATCTGCCGGATCGTTTTGTGGAAGGTGTTTGTTATTCTTGTGGATATAGTGCGGCCAGAGGTGATGAGTGTCCGGCCTGCGGGTTATGGATTGAGGCCTCTCGTTTGAAAAATCCTGTTTGTAAAATTTGTGGCAGTCATAATATTGAACTGGTCTCTGTTTCGCAATACTACTTGCTGCTGTCTAAATTTCATAAGGAGTTTCGGCACTGGTTTGAACCCAAAAAAGAGAGTTGGCGAAAAACAGTCTATCCATTTGTAGATTCTCTAACCAATGAAAATTTGCATGATCGTGCCATTACCCGCGATTTAGATTGGGGAATTGATGTTCCACTGGCGCAGGCCGCCGGCAAAAAACTCTATGTTTGGTTTGATGCCCCGATTGGTTACGTCTCTAATACTAAGGAATATTTGCGCTCCATTGGAAGTTCCGATCACTACTTAAATGATTGGTGGGATAATGCTAATACCACTATTGTTAATTTTGTGGGAAAAGATAATATTATTTTTCACGGAATTATTTTTCCTGTAATGTCGCTGGCCTCAGGCCGTGTTCAGGCCGTCTCTGATCTTCCGGCCAATCAATATGTTAATTTAGAGGGTAAGCAATTTTCTAAATCAACTGGTTGGTACATTGATGCAAAAGCAGCATTAGATGATTTTGAGGCCGATTTTTTGCGCTACTATCTGATTTCCATTATTCCGGAAAGTGCTGATTCTAGTTTTGCCTGGGATCATTTTCATGCCAAGATCAACAATGAGCTGGCCAATAATGTTGGGAATCTGGTCAATCGCGTTTTGAAGTTTTGGCAAAAAAATTGGCCACAGGGAATTGAGTCTCGCTATTTTTCCCAATTTGCCTCATTGCCAATTAATGCACAACTTCTAGAATCAATAAAAAAAATTAATAGTGATTTGGACAGTTATCATATTAGAAAGGCATTAGAGGAAGTAATGGCAATTGGCCATATGTCCAATAACTTTTTTTCTGATCGTGCTCCCTGGGCACAAATAAAGTCCGATGAGAGTGCGGCCAAGGAGACCATTGCTCAAAGTGCGCTACTGGTTTTTGTACTCGGTGTGATGATGCGTCCTTTTTTACCAACATTATCTGCAAAAATTTTGGCCTATTTTTTTGAGGGTGAGGATGAATCACTGATTAAAGAGATTTACTCCGGTAATTTGAGTGCTCTTTCTAAGATCTACTCAAAAGAGGAAAAATTTGTTTTGAAAAAAGGGCCAGACGCACTTATTCCTAAAATAGATGATCTGTTAATAAAAAAGTTAAATGATATTCTAAAACAAAAAATATCGTAGTTAAATTCTTTAATTTTTCTTACTTGATTTAAATTTATGCTCGGCCGATAATAAGTTATTGGATGTTGCCGGTTTTTGGATAAGGAAGGTTTTAGCGATGAATCTTATTTTACTCGTGGATGACAATGCAAAAAGGCAGGATATGTTTTCTTTAAATTTGGAGATGTATTCCGGTGCGGGGGTTATAAAAAAAAATAGTCTGGATAAGGCCCAGGAAGTTTTAAAAGTAATTGATAAAATTGCCCTGATCATTACTTATGCTAAAGTGGCCACTAAAGATGTGGCGTTTCAACTTTACACCGATTTAAAAGGTAGTTCGCGCACTATTCCTATGATTGTCTTAGGAAAAGAAGAAGGAATTAATGATTTGCATGTAGATTTTTTGGAAGAAAATGCTGAAATGCGTGATGTGGTGCAATTAGCGGCAAAGACCCTTGGAGTGACGGCGCTAGATATGGCCACGCAGATGGTGCCGCACTATTTTCCGATGCCCACCTCTTATTTTAAAAATATTCATACTGCGCCTTGTGATGTTTACATAAGACATAAAGAGTCGGCGGGAAATTTTATCTATACCAAAGTGCTCTTTGCTGGCCTGGAATTTGAGGAGACCTTGATTAATGATTTTATCGAGAAAGGAACAATGGATTTTTATGTCGATAAGGCCGATCGCTTGAAAGTGACGGCGGCAGTAACTTCGGGCCTTTTTGAGCGCTTAACGGATAAAAACTTAGATAAGGATGATCGTTTATCGGCCACAGAAGTGGGAATGGAGCTGGCCTCTTTTAAAATTAACAATGATGGATTAACACTAGAAGTGGTGCAGCTTTGTGATGTAACCATTCAATCGATTGTTACTTGCATTAATGATTCCCCCACACTCAAATTGTTGCTTGCTCGTCTTTTGAAGAATCAATCATCTTTTGCCTTTAAACATAGTTTGCTGATTACCTATATAACTAATCTTTTAAACAAACAGGTGGAGTGGGGATCTTCCGAGCAAGCTGACAAGTTAGGTTTTTTGGCCTTTTTCCATGATATAACTTTAGATCGTGATGAACTAGTTTGCATCAATTCTCAGGCCGAATTGGATAGTAGTACGATTTCGGATAATGATAAATTAAAAGTTGGTCGACATGCTTTTGACGCGGCAGAACTAGTCGCCAAATATCCGCGAGCGCCGTTAGGAGTCGATCAATTAATCAGGCAACATCATGGTGAGTTAAACGGGATAGGATTTACTTCCAATCTTCAGGCCAATCTATCTCCGCTAGTGGCCATGTTTATGATTGCCGAAGATTATGTCCATGAAATTTTAAATGCACCGGAAGGAAAGTTTGACCTCCTGCAGACGATGATCAAATTGCGTTCTAAGTATACCAAAGAAAAATTTCGCAAGATGCTCTCAATGCTAGAACGAGTACCATATCCCTAGTCATTTTTTAAAAACTCTCGTAAGACAATGGTCGCATAGGCACCTGGTGGTAGCGTAAAGCATAATTGTAATTTTTGGTGGCCTTTATCATAATTAGTAACGTTAATAGCTGGATAGAGCAAGGCCTCGCGTCTAGCACCTGGAGTTTCTTTGGTGTTAAAGAGTGATTTATCAATTTGTTCTTCTAGCAAAATGGATTCTTCTCGGGCCAGTGCTTCGTCTTTTGGAGATAGCATTTGTGGCCCATAGATGGGGCCAGTGTAGACAATTTTATGTTCGGCAAATTCTCTGTGAGCATCGGATATAATTTCTGTTGTAAGTGGTCTGCTCTTGCCAATATTAAAAAAAATATCACCGGGAATTATTTTATTGTATAGTCCATCAGAAATTCGCGCTGCCAGCCATCGATTGAACAGATATGATTGATAGGCACTGGAGATAAATTTATTTTGCCAATGGCCATTATTTTTTCTTTCTCCAGATAAAAATTGTAATCCTCTTTTGATATTTTTATGCTCAACTCCAAAGCGTTGCTTTCCATAAAAATTAGGTACGCCATTTTGAGCAATTTCGGCAATTAGCTGTTGAGCTATAGAGAGATCGTCTTCCGCTACATTTTCTAAAGATATTATAAATTTATTTCCTGCTAAATGGCCGGTGCGAATTTTATTATTATGGAAACCGATAGGAGTAACTAGAAGAGAAGGGCCAGAAGATATGGCCGCCGCGATTTTTTTTGCCGTTTCCAAGGGGAATTTTGCCCCGACCGAGAGGGAAATATATTGAGACGTTAATCCTTCTTTATCCTTTTGTCCGGCCACGCCGATATCTTTTGAGTGTAATTTGAAATGCTGGCCAATAAGCTGAACAACTTCTTGAGTATTTTTTCCTTGTTTAATCACTTTACAAATTAAATGTTGGCCTGATCCCCAAAAAGAATAAAGTGGCAGTTCTTCTACAATGAAAGAGGAAGCTGATTTATTAAAAGTAGCAGAGAGCTTCAAATGGGAGGAGGTAACATAAGGTAGAGAAAAAGAAGAAGTTTGCAGTTGCTTACACATTGTGTTGATTTAACATAGTCCGTTAAGTTTTGTAAGTACAAACCAAACGACTTCGGGAATTGTTTTTTTGGGAAAATGGAATTTTAAAATAGTTTCTAATTTTTGGTTGGCAAAGGCCTCGGCGGAAGCAAATAGATTGTCGCGTATGCACTGTGTTTGATAATCAGAATGACATTGATTGGCCGAATTTGGATTAAAGGCCAGACAGCCATATGGTTTATATTCAAGGCCAAGGAGACATCCACAAATGTTATGAGTGTAAAAAGGGCAGGTATAGCGTTTTCTCAACAGTGAATTTGCCTTGGTCGAGATATTGTAGTCTAAGCGGTATTGCACAATGGAATTATTTATTTTATCAAGAAGTGTTTTGGTTAAAAGATTTTTTTGTTTGAGATCATCAATAATGTCGATGGCCTGCAATAGGTCAATTTGCATGGAGTTATTTTCAAAGGAACAACAACTTCCAGAGCACTTCTGACAATCAAATCCTTGTTGTGCCAGTTGGCCCATTTTTTCAATCAGTAACTCTCTGCGCACGCCAGGAAGTGGAAGTTTTTCTTGTTGGTATAGAAATAATTTTATTTGTTCAAAATTCATAGTGAAGAAGAGTATAAATATCTACAAAAAACGTGATTGGCAATAGATGGCCGGCAAGGTACTCTTAGAGGTGAAGAGTAAAATTTTATATAACATTTTTATCAAGGATATTTTCTATGTCTAAAGTGCTATTTAATCAAAAATTGGCCAGCATGATTGATCATACCATTTTAAGGCCTACCGCTAGCGAAGAGGAGATTTTGGCCGTTTGTGAGGAGGCCATTGAGTATAAGTTTGCGACGGTCTGTGTTTATTCCAAAAACATTCCTCTTGTGGCAAAAAAACTTAAGGGGAGCGGAGTTTTACCTATTGCAGTGGTAGGATTTCCTACTGGGATTGTTGCTACGGAGGAAAAAGTAAAAGAGGCCAAAATGGCCAAAGAGGCGGGCGCGTTAGAGATTGATATGGTTATTAATCTTGATCAACTTAGGGCCCGCGATTACAGAAGTGTTTTGGAAGATATTGAAGCGGTAGTTGTTGCTGCCGCCCCGGCACTAACAAAAGTAATTATTGAAGCGTCCAATATTTCTGATGATGAAAAAATTATTGCTTGCGCTTTATCTAAGGCCGCGGGCGCCGCCTTTGTGAAAACTTCTACCGGGTTTGGTAAAGGGGGAGCTACTACTCATGATGTTGCCCTAATGAGACGTGTGGTGGGAGAGAAAATGGGAGTGAAGGCGTCAGGTGGAGTTCGCACACGTCAGGAGGCAGAGGCGATGATTGCGGCCGGAGCAAATCGTATTGGTGCCTCGGCCAGCGTGGCCATTGTCTCTGCAGACGTTTCTTCTTCTAAGGATGGTGGCCGTGGGTATTAACGTGGAGATTAAGAGCTTTAGTAGATCTTTTTTTTCATGGCCAATTACTTTTTCGATCAAGCTGGCCTGGATTTTATACACATTTTTTTTACTGCGCTTGCAATTAAAAGGAGAGATTGGGTCTATTGATTTTTCTTTGGCCTCAATTTTTTTATTGTTGGCCGCTTATCCCGCGCTTTTTTGCTTTATTCGTCTATTTGAGCAGCTTACCGTCAAATTGCCTCTACTGCAGGCCGGGCTTAATATTTTTTTTCTTTTTTACTATATTTTTGCCGGCCATTATCACTTGCGCACGGCCTGGAATTTTGATTATTCGGTAGCGGCAGATAATTTTGGCCTTTTGACACAGGCAGAGAGTTTTTCTGTGATTTTGGCCATTTTTAAAACAAAAGATTTAGTTATCACTTTTTTTGCCCTACTGGTTTTTGTTTTTCTGCAGGTAAAATATAAGAAATTTTCTCAATATCGTAGCGAGAGTTGGTCTGTTTCGCTAAAAGTGCTAAGTACATCAATATTCATCTATTTTTTGATGATAATTGTTCCAGCATACGCTTATGACGAAATAGGCCTTTTTGTTAAGTCGGTGCAAGCGTACTATTTTCCTCCATCCGCTCAGCAAGTAGAGCTGTTGGCCAAAGAGGCATATCCCTACCAAAAAGAAGAAATAGTTGCAGATGGAAAAAAAATAACAGGACCTCGCTATCCACAAATTGCAGCTCCGCACATATTTATTATTATGGTGGAATCTTTTAATGCTAATTTTGTACAAAATAAAAATTTGGCGGGATTGGAGTATACTCCTTTTTATAATAGCAAAATTAAAAAAAGTGTTTATTTTAAAAATTTCTATGGGCCTTCGATGCAGACTTCTAAGGGGCAGTTGGCCATTTTATGTTCAATTCTTCCCCTCACCCGCGGAAAGGTATTTACAAATTTTCCTAATCTCTCTTTAAATTGTCTGCCTGAAATTTTAAATAAGGCCGGATATGAGACGATGTTTTTTAAAGCATTTGAAAATATAAATTTTGATAATACAGGGCAATTTGTTTCTAATATTGGATTTAGGCATGTTCATGCAATGGATAATACTTTTGTGAAAAAAAGTGAGCGCAAGAGTAGTCGTTGGGGGTGGGGGATTCCAGATTCTCTTTTTTATAAAAAATTTTTCCAATATTTAGATAAGGAAAAGCAAAGCAAAAAAGAACTTAAAATTTTCGCGGCCCTTACCACCATCTCTAATCATGGGCCATTTAATGAAGTTCCAGAAAATGAGCGATATATCTACAAAAAACAAAGTTCTCCTCATGAATTTATGGCCAATTCTATTCGAGTTACTGATGAATATTTAAAAACTTTTTTTACGGAACTGGAAAAAAGAGATTACCTTAAAAACTCTTTGGTGATAGTAACTGGGGATCATGGACATCCAGCTGGCGAGCAGGGAAGTTATTCTACGCATATCGGATATTATAATTCCACCTTTCGGACTCCCTTTCTGATGTTATGGGAAAATAACCCGGCCTTTGTGCCAGAGCAGATTGAAGAGTATCATTCCCAATTAGATATCGCGCCAACTATTTTAGAAATTTTAGGATTATCAGTACCAAATCATTTTTTGGGAGACTCTTTGTTTTATCCTAAAAAGGGGCCGCTCTTTGTCGTTCAGCCTTATGGCGGAAGATATTTGGGGGTAATAACCCCACCCTATAAATATCTTTATCGACAAAAAAGTGGACAGGAGTTACTCTACCATCTAGAGAATGATCCAATGGAAGAACATGATATTTGGCAGGAGTTTTCCACGCAAGCAGAAAATCATGAAATGATTGCCGGGTGGCGAGATAGCATTAATAAGATTTTTTTAAATGATTTTCTGATTCGTTCTGATCGAATCTGGCCCAGGCCATAGTATTTTATTTATGCGTTTTTATTTCGGGAGATAATCATGAATGGGAATGTGCAAAAAAAAGTTGTTTTGATTGTTGATGATGATGATGGAGTTCGTGAATTAGTGGCCGAAATATTATTGCACGAAGGCCATAGCACTTTGCATGCAAGAAATGGAGAGGAGGCACTTAAGATCATTGCAGAAAAAGGAAATGATATTGATCTAATTATAAGTGATGTGGAAATGCCTGGAGAGTTTAATGGGCCAGAACTTTTAGATCGAGTTAAGATGTTTTATCCTCTTAAGCCAATTGTAGTTTTTATGTCAGGCTATGATGTGGATTTAGATGATTTGTATGCACGCGGGGTATGTTCTTTTATTAAAAAACCATTTTCTTTTGAAAGTTTTGAAAAGGCCATTAATGAGGGCCTTTCTAAGTTACCAACTTATACCAGAGAGTATGATCGATTAGATGTTGAAATGGATATAAAACTGTCGCTGGATTCACTAGAAGAAGCGAGATCATTTAGTGTGCTTAATATTGGACAGGGCGGTATTTTTGTTAGAACCACGGCAGCAGTGGAAATTGGGCATAAAGTAGAGTTTGAGATTTCCTTTACAGGAGAAGAAATATCTCATTTGAAAGGAGTTGGCGAAGTTGCCTGGGTGCGCAAAAAGGATACTGTTGATGCTCCTGCTGGAATCGGGATTAAATTCTTATCGCTAAGTGAAAATGAGCGAAAATTTATTCATGCTTTTGTGGTGAAGAAAAAAATAACCGCCTTTATTCCGAAAAAATAGAGAGTTTGTGAGTAGCATTCCTCAGGTTAAATTACATCCTCTGGCCATCAAGGCGCTAAGACAAGGCCATTTTTGGATTACGGAAGATTCTTTTACCAAAAAATTTCCCGTCAGCGTTGATTTTTTGCAAGGCACAGATGAAGAGGGCCGCCCACTAGCACTCTTACTAAATTCTCCTTCTCATAAACAGATAAAAGCACGTTTATGGCGATTCTTACCATCCAACGAGAAATTGGTTTTTAATTTTGCACAGGAGCTATCCTTTCGAATTGAGTCCGCACTAGTTAGGCGCCTTGAATTAATAGCGGCACAAGAAAGAGAGAATTACTTTTTAATTTTTGGAGAAGGAGATGAGTTACCCGGACTTTTTGTTCAACAATTGGGGTCGGTTTTACTTTTTCAGTATTATACTGATTTTTGGTATAAGTTTGAAGATTTGCTTAGTTCCTTTTTGTTATCTTCCTTGGCCGGCCATTTCCCTTCCAAAAAATTTTATCTCTATGTTCAGCGGCGAAGTCATGATAAAAAAGTTGTTTTGCATCAGCTGACAAAACCGGCCTCGCAGATAAATAGTACACCGTTACCACCACTATTTTCTTTGCAAGAGTTTTCTGTTAACTATTTTATTCGTTTGGGGGAAGGATATGATTTTGGCCTTTACACCGATATGGCCTCTATTCGTAAAAAACTTATTCCATTATTTAAAAAGTCTTCGTCTGTTTTAAATCTTTACGCTTATACTGGTGCATTTTCTTTGCTGGCCGCGTCTTGTGGTGTGGCCTCTATTACCTCGGTGGATATTTCACGCAAATATCTAGGTTGGTTGGAAGAAAATATGGCCGCTAACCATTTTCCTACTTCCTTTATCCACAACGGCTTAAATGTTTCAGTGGAAAAAGGATTAGAAGAGTTACTGAAAAAAGAAGAGCGTTTTGATCTGATAGTTTGTGATCCTCCTTCTGCTTCTTCAGATGGCCAAAAAATATCTTCGGCGTTATCCAATTATGAAAAAATGATACCCAAGATGGAAAAACTGCTATCTGTCGATGGCCATTTGTTGATCTTTTTAAATACTCACACTGTTTCTGCTAAGAAGTTTGAAAATAAAATTTTGCAAATTTTGCAGCAAAAAAAATTAGCAAATGTTTTTTTCGTAGAACGTCTTATAGGCCTAGCGGAGGATTGTCCGACTAAAAAAGGTTTTCCTGAGGGAAGCTATCTTAAAGGCATTTTACTAAAAAAATCTTCCCAAGATTATAAAAAGAGATCATAGTAAGTTAAACGATTAACGGTAAGGAGGTTTGGCGTATATGAAGAAATATGTTTGTAATGTTTGTGGGTATATTTATAATCCAAAAAAGGGAGATCCTGATTATGATGTTGCGGCCGGTACTGAGTGGGAAGAAGTTCCTGCTGATTGGGAATGTCCAGACTGTGGAGCTAGTAAAAGCGAATTTTCTCCGGTTAATTAGATGTAACTCTATTTCAAGTAAATCCGAAGCAAATGATCCGGTACTGCCTATTGGTAGGAATAAAAAATATAAAAATAACCCTCGTCAATCCTCGGGTATTTAGTAAAAGAGGTATAAAAATACCTATACTAAATTATGATATTATTTTTATCGTTTTGTAATTATTTATCTTTCTTCCACCGATACCTCTCGTGTAAAATTAATATAGTGCAGATAGTTATATAAACTTATTGCAAGGGTTCACTTGATGAAAATGAAGGTATTGCTAGCGGGAATTGCAGTAGATATTAATAAACTTCAACTTGATCCAGCTATTGAGGTGATAAGAACTTCTTCAGTGTCGGAGACCTTGGAAGTATTGCAAAGGAATATACCCGATGTAGTAATTTCAGAATTTGTTTTTAAAGATGGAAATGGAGCAGTAATTTTTAAATCAATTCAAGAGAAGCTTGGCTCGGAAGTAGTTTTTGTATGGTACACCAGTAAATCCGATGAAGAGGTATGTGACAAAGATTTTTATCTGCTCAATCCGCTTAATCGTTATATTCCTGCTTCGGCGCCAGCAGAAGATTTGATAGAGGCCATTAAGGACACTCTGGCCAAAAAAGAAGAAAAAGAGATTGGTAAATATGTACGGGTGAGTATAGAGCGTTTTAAAAAATTTAATTCACTTCCTTGTGATGTTTTTATTAAATTATCTGACAACAAAGTGATTAAAATCATAAATAAAGATGAGATGTACTCTCAGGAAATTATCGAAAAGTATAAGGGCAAGGGAATAAAATATCTTTTTGTGCAAGAAGGTGATTTCGCCACTTTTTCTAGTTTTGTCTACACTACCTTACGTTCTTCAGTTGCGGTGGCCCGTGATGATGCGAAGGCCAATAGTGAAGAGATTGATGTTTCAGAAAAAGATATTGCAGTAGTGCATGATCTGATTCGCCATTTAAATGTGGAACAAAGTACGGTGGCCGTGTTAAATGAAGTTTCTACCACCTCTATTCGTACTATCAATAAGGCCCCGGCGCTCAAAGATACTGTTATGAGTATGATGAAAGAGAAGGGTTATCTCTATGGCCACTGCCTGATGATCTCTTATATTTCGGGCCTTATTGCCAATAAGATGCGCTGTGATTCAAAGACAACACTGCAACAACTAAGTATTGCCGCTATTTTGCATGACATTGCGCTAGATAGTGAGGAGTTGGCGCGAGTAGAAGATTTAAATGATGAAAAAAATTCTCCGTTGGATTGGAAAACAAAAGAGAAGATTAAAAAACATCCAATTGTTGCTGCTAATTTAGCAACGAAAATAAAAGATTTGCTCCCAGATGTTAGTTCGATAATTTTATCTCATCACGAACGGCCTGACGGAAGAGGTTTTCCGCGAGGACTAGGGCCGACGGCCGTATTGCAAATAGGCTGTATCTTTATAGTGGCCGAGGATTTTGTAAACAGAGTTTGCTGTCAGGAATTGAATGCGGAGTTTTTGACTAAAATAAAAAATGATTTTTCTAAAAAGTATGGGAAAGGAAATTTTAGGGCCCCATTGCAGGGACTGCTAGATGTTTTAGCTAAAGTTTAGCTTAAAAGAGGAAGTCATGGCCGATAATGAAATGCTAAATTTTTTCTTTGAGGAAGTATTGGAGATGTTTCCTAAGTGGGAGGCAGTTTGTTTGCGTCTAGAGCAAAATCCAGTGCCGACTGATTTTGATGAACTTTTTCGTTATGCCCACAATATTAAAGGGTCTTCCAAAATGGTGGGCCTTGACTCATTAGGTAATTTTGTTCACAAAGTGGAAGATGTCATAAATCTTTTGCGAGAAAAAAAGTTACAACTATCTAGTGAGCATATTGATCTATTTTTGGATGTTCATACTACACTGGAATCATGGCTTGAAGGATTGGGGAAAGATTTGGCCTTCATGCCGGATGTTGCAGATGTTGCGGCCAGAATTTCTTCTATTCTGGGCACAGGTGTAGAGGTAGTCCACTCGGCTTCGACAGAAATTTCGCGCGACAATATCGAAATACTTGCAAAGACAGATGCAGCTAAAGCTATCAATAATGAGATCGCCGAGCATTTGGAGATAGACAAAAGTAATGAGCAAAAGGTTAAAGAGATGATTGTGGAAATGAAAAAAATTGCCATTACCGAAGAGGTTGGTGCGGTGCTGGAGGTGGTTGACGATTTAGTCATATCTAGATTGAAAGCGGTTATGGATAAAATTACGTTAGAAGAGAGTGGTAAGTATAATATGGTTTTAAAAATGGAGAGTATTGATACCGCGGGGATTCAATGGTTACTCGCTTTAAAAAAATCTACACAATATAGCGTTAGAATTTCTTGTCAAACAGAGAGCGTTTTAACGGTTTTGCGTGAACTAGGAGTTGAGGGGCGACTATTATGAGTACAAAAAAAATAACCTTTGCAGGAATTGATGATTCTAAAATGAATCGAATGATTTTTGAAGAGACGGCAACTATTTTAAAGGCCGATGTTATTATCGCTAGTGATGGATTAGATGGCCTAAATCAGATAATCAATTCGGTGGAAGCAAATATTATTCCCGATGTGATTATCACCGATATTAATATGCCAAATATGAACGGGATTGAGCTTATTGCTAAACTAAAAAGCAATCCGGCAACCAAATATATTCCCATTTTAGTTTTGACTACCGAGACTGATTTTAATGTTAAGATGCAAGGGAAAAATCTAGGGGCGGCAGGGTGGATCACCAAGCCACTTGATCCAGAAGAGATTGCCAAAATAATTTTAAAATTTTTAAAAAAGTAGTTTTGCGATATTTAGAGGAAATGCATGTAATGAAATGAAAATTAGGAGATGATTCTATGAACGTAGGTAAGATGAAAGTTGGCGGTAAAATCAATGCCGCTTTTCTTGTTATGATTTTTATTTTTGTGGTGGTGATGGGAATTAGCATAATGTCAATTGATCGTTTAATTGAAGCATTTCATGTCCAGATGGAACATCAAAATGAAATTTTTGTTTTAAAAAATTTAGAAAAAATTGGCCGGGAACTGACTTTGCTTGCGATGGATGTAATTGTAAAAAAAGAGAAAGAAAAAGTATGGGAGGAGACAGATGTAGATTTTTTAGATATTAAAAAAAGAATTACGGTAGCGGAAGAAGAAATAGATAAATTAAAATTTGAGATGGCACAAAAACAAGAAATTGCGCAACTAAAGGAACTAATTCACTCCTTGGCGCAAACGATTGAGCAAGAGCTGCGGGCGGCCATTGTAGGACATGCTGATAATACAGTTTTTGCTGCTTTGGATGAAAAAATAGATGGATTTTATTCTTCATATTTAGGCAAATCAGAGAAAATTGTCCAGACATTAGAAGGAGAAATTGAGATATATACGGCCAAAGTGCAAGAGCAAGAAAAGGTAATTACGCTAATTATCACCCTTGGATTTATGGTTTTTGCTATTGCCATGGCACTAAGTTTCTTTTTGAACTCTTCCGTCAAAAAAGTCGGCCAGCTTTTTTTGACTTCGGTGGAAAGTATTACAAACACTTCCGCACAAATTGCCTCAGGCAATCAAGAGTTATCATCACGAACCCAAGAGCAGGCCTCATCACTAGAGGAGACGGCCTCCACCTTAGAGGAGATTACTTCTACTGTAAAACAGACAACAGATAATGCTCAGCGTGCTAGTCAACTCTCTTCACAAGCAGTACTTGTGGCCAATGATGGTAATGTGCTTTCTACCAATGTTCAGCAGGCCATGAGTGAGATTGCTTCTAGTAGTGGTAAGATAGCAGAAATTGTAAATTTAGTAGAAGAGATCTCCTTTCAAACTAATATTTTAGCGATTAATGCGGCAATTGAAGCGGCCAAGGCCGGAGAACAGGGCAAGGGCTTTGCCGTGGTGGCCATTGAGGTACGTGATTTGGCACAGCGTTCATCGGAGGCCGCCAAAGATATAAAAAGTTTGATTGATAATAGTTTGGATAAAGTAAAGCGAGGAGCAGTGCTCGTTACGGATAATGCCAATAAGCTAAAAGAGATAACTTCTAGCATTCAACAAGTTTCCGACATTATGGGAGAAATTTCTGCGGCCTCAAAAGAACAATATGCCGGAATTGAGCAAATCAATAAAGCAGTAATGGAGCTTGATTCTGTTACGCAGCAAAACTCCTCACTAGTAGAAGAGATTTCTGCCTCTTCGGAAAATTTAAGCACCGATGCGCGGCAGATGAAAATTCTAGTTACAACGCAATTGGCAGATGAAAATGGTGGACGTCAAAAGAGCAAGGCCTCAGTTTCCACGCCTACCAAAGAAAAGAAGGTGTCACATGTTGAGGTAAGAAAAAAAGAGGAAGTAGTGGTGAAGGCCGAAGTTTTAAGTAGTGCGCCGAAAAAAACAGAAGCGGCAGTACCTGCCCCGGCCGCTTCCTCCAAGGCCGTCAAGAAAGCTTCAAGTGGTGGCGAGGATGTAGTGGAGTCAATTTTAGCACAAAGTAGTGCTGGATCTTTAGATAATGGTGAGGATTTTTAAAATGAGTGATCAGAACGATTACAACGAGAGGCTAATAAGAGTTTTCGCAGAAGAGGCGCAGGAATTTATTGCGGCCTTGGATAAAAACTTTGAATTTTTGGATTCCTCTCAAGATCTAGATATGCTCTATCCCATAATTGGAGATATTTTTCGAATTATTCACTCTCTGAAGGCCAGTACGGCCACTTTGGGGTACAATAATATGACCAAATTTGTCCACTCCCTGGAATCTGCTTTAGAGTTGATAAAATCCAAAAAGACTCCACTAAATAGCGAAACGATTAATCTAATGTTTGCGGCCACGAGTGATATAAAAAATGATTTAACGTATCTAATCACTAATCAAAAAGATGTGCCAGATAAAATTGGTTCAGAAGCGGCAAATGCCGTGACACGTTTGCAGTCAGGCACGGGAATGGTAACTGCCACGTCTGCCGTTGCTGTGCCGCTGCCTTCAGTGTCTACTTCTAGCAATCCCAAACCGGCCAAATATTTCCAGCTTATTTTGCGCCTAGATCCAGAACTTTTTACCACCGGAACAGATCCTTTATATCTTATCCAAGAGCTGAAGGCACAAGGCGAAATTATTAATATTTCCTGTAATACAGACATGATTCCGGAAGTAGATCGTTTTGATTTTGAAAAATTGTATCTTTCTTGGGAGATAATTTTAAAAACAACCGTTAGTGAAGAGCAGTTGATGGCCGTATTTGTTTTTGTAAAAGGGCGAAGTGATATCAAAATTTTTGATGTTTCTGGCCGTTATACCGAGGCCGGACATGAAAAATTAATTTCAGAAAAACGTATTGGAGATATTTTAATTGCCCGAGGAAAGGTCGATGAAGAAACAGTTGCGGCAGTGGCAGAAACTCAGCAGCGCATGGGTGATATTTTAATTGCTAAAAATAAAGTTAGTGAAGAAGATGTTCAGAAGGCCTTGGCCGATCAGGAAAATGCGCGAAAAAATATTCCAACCACCGTAAGGGTGGATATTGAAAAATTAGACTCCCTAGTTAATTTAATTGGAGAGCTAATAATTAATGAATCAAGATTACGCACTCTGGCGCAAGATATTTCCGATAGTACTTTGCGCAGACTTATGGTTTCGCAGTGCGAAGAGACTTCACGCATCGTTAATGATTTGCAAGATCGTGCCATGAATACGCGCATGGTACCTGTGGATTCTGTTTTTTCCCAATTCCATCGCATGGTTCGTGATCTCTCTAAAAAACAAGGGAAAAATATTCGCTTAGTTTTAACGGGACAGGAAACGGAATTGGATAAAAATATTATTGAACAGATTAACAATCCTCTTAAGCATCTAGTCCGCAATAGTATTGATCATGGCATTGAAATGCCAGAAGAGCGCACTCGTCTAGGTAAGGCCGCAGAAGCGATTGTCCATTTAAAGGCCTATCAAAAAGAGGGAGGGATTTTTATCGAGATCTCGGACGATGGCAAAGGACTTGATCGAGAGGCAATTTTGCAAAAGGCCATAGAAAAAGGGTTGATTGAAAAAAACGAAGCAGTTACTGACGATCAGATTTACCAGATGATTTTTCGTCCAGGATTTTCTACTGCCAAAGTAGTTACCGATGTTTCTGGCCGTGGGGTGGGAATGGATGTCGTAAAACGTGCCATCTCTGAGTTGCGAGGTTCGATCGATATTCATACGGAGCGAGGAGTTGGTACTTCTTTTGTAATTAGATTACCTCTGACATTAGCAATTATTGATGGATTACTTTTTAGAGTTGGCAATGAAATATTTATTATTCCACTTTTAGCGGTGAATGAAATTTTTCGGCCCAGACGCGAGCAAATTAGAACCATCGAAGGCAAGGGAGAGTTTGTTAATGTGCGAGGGAAGCCTAACTCTCTCATCCGATTAGGAGATATTTTGCTAGTGGCCGGGGCAGAAAAAGATCCTACCAATGGATTAATTTTAAATATTGATGTAGATCACAAAAAATATTCGTTGCTGGTTGATGAAATTATTGGACAACAGCAAGTTGTTTTAAAAAGTTTGGAAGAAAACTATGAAAAAACCGCAGGCCTTTCAGGGGCCACTATTTTGGGTAATGGGCGAATTGCCGCGATCATAGATCCATCTGAGATGGTTGCCCTTTTTAAAAATAGTCAAAGTAGTGATAGCGTTTTAGTTTTCCACAGCAGCGATAAAGGGCGCTAAATAATTATAGATAACTGGCAAATAAAGGAGAAAAATAATGAGCGAAGAACTGGGAGAAAAAAAAGAACAGGTAAAACAGAAAAAAGCAGATATTAAAGAAGCGTTAATGAATCTGTTAAATTCTTCTACCTCGGGTGGTAATCAGTACGTAACCTTTGCCATTGGGCAAGAAGAGTATGGGATAGAGATCAAGCAAGTGCAGGAGATTACCGCCTATCGAACTTTGACTTCACTGCCTAATACGCCACATTACGTTAAAGGGATTTTAAATTTGCGCGGTAACGTTATTCCTATTATGGACCCGCGAATTAAGTTTGGTATGCCAGAGGTAGAGTATAATAAGTCCTCAGTCATAATCATTTTTAAAACGCACGAGAAAACCATCGGTATGATCGTTGATAAAATAAGTGATGTGTTGACTATTGAGCAGGCGGCCATTCAAGAAACGCCAGAAATGGCCATGAATATTGATACCCAGTTTTTAAATGGAGTAGGTAAGGTTGGAGAAAAATTTATAATTATTTTAGATATAGATAAAATTTTCAAACATGATGCTTAGCAAAATAGTGGCCGAAATTTATTATGACAGAAATAACCGATAGAGAATTTAAAGTTTTCCAGGATATGACGCTGAAGCTTCTGGGAATAAAATTGCAAGAGCATAAAAGAACTCTGGTTATATCCCGTTTGTCGGCCAGGTTACGAGATTTAAAATTGGAATCTTTCTCAGACTATATTAATTATTTGGAAAAATCAGATAATGCTGGAGCTGAGTTGGATAAATTTATTAACAAGATAACCACCAACGAGACCTATTTTTTTCGCGAAACGCAGCATTTTGACTTTTTGGCCAACAAGGCCTTTCCATCCATCGAGGAAAAAATTAAAAGTGGTAAAAAAAACAGTCTGCGAATTTGGAGTTCGGCCTGTTCTTCAGGGGAAGAACCTTATTCTATCGCCATTTCGGCGTTAGAGTATTTTAAGGGGATGCGAGGGGTTGATATAAAAATTTTGGCCTCCGACATAAATACTGATGTATTAAAAAAAGCGCAGACTGGGCAGTATAGGCGAGAAGATATTTTAAAGAAGGTTCCAAAAAGTTTATCAGACAAATATTTTCAGACACCTTCTGAGGGGATAATGCAGGTTAAAGATGAGGTGCGCCGACTGGTCACCTTTAAGCGAATTAATTTATTGGATAGTCGTTATCCTTTAAAAAATAGATTGGACATAATTTTTTGTCGCAATGTAATGATCTATTTTGATGAGAGTACCAAAAAACATATTATGGAAATGTTTCATCAAAATTTAGAAGATAGTGGTTTTTTAGTAATTGGACATAGTGAGAATCTTTTTGCATACACAAATCTTTTTGCACCGATGAAAAATACTGTTTATTCAAAAGTATTGGGAAGTAGAGGCGAACAAAAATGAGAAAAATTTTTGATGCTAAATTTAAAGTAGAGGTCGCACTTATTGGGCAAGGCGAATTTTATGTTTCAAATCGTAACGAGATCATTACTACCACTCTTGGATCTTGTATTGCCGTTTGCCTTATGGATCCGTTGGCAAAAGTAGGAGGCATGAATCACTATATGTTGCCAGGGCCAGTGTTACAGGATGATTCATTAGTTTTTGGCAAGGCCAAATATGGAATTAATTCCATGGAAATTTTGATTAACGAGTGTTTACGTGCCGGGGCCAAGCGAGAGCGTTTTGTGGCCAAAATATTTGGTGGAGCAAATATGTTCACTAAAAATGCATCGATTGCTGGCCTGGATGAGGAGTTTAAAACAGTGGCAGTTGGGGCTCAAAATATTGCATTTGCCCGAAAATATTTGGCGTTAGAGGAGATAAAAATTATTAGTGAAGATGTGGGAAAAGATCATGCGCGAAAAATCTATTTTGAACCGGCCACTGGGAATGTCAAACTTTTTAGATTAGATTCCATGAAAAAACAGGCCATCTTACAAGAAGAGGGCCGTTATCATAAGTCCATTCGTCCGACAACTCCTCCTGCGGCCGCTCCAGCTGCTGAGAAAAAAGAGGAGCCAAAAAGTGATAAAACGGATGACAAAATTACTTTTTTTTAAGCGAGATATTTTTTTATGAAAAAATATAAGGTGGTTATAATTGATGATTCCGCCATGGTGCGGACAGTTTTGGCCGATTTAATTAATGGCCTGGATAATTTTGAAGTAGTAGCAACTGCCTCGGATCCTCATATTGGTGCAGATAAAATTGTTCAGCATCAACCCGATGTTATTACCTTAGATGTGGAAATGCCTAAAATGGATGGCCTTACATTTCTAGAAAAGTTAATGCGCTTGCGGCCCATGCCAGTAGTGGTAATAAGTTCACTGACTCAGCACAATTCGGATTTGGCATTAAAGGCGCTAGATTTAGGGGCCGTCGATTATGTCCCCAAACCGACTACTGCGTTAAAAGACTCCATTGCCGCTTTACGAGAAGAGATTAAAATAAAACTGGAGACAGCGGTGGTCTCTAAAGTTAAGCGGCCTAAGCTTACTAAGATTGAGGTGGATAAAAAATATAGCACGGACAATGTTCTCGGGCAAAAAAGTGGACGTATTAATTTTTTAACTACTGACAAGGTAATTGTAATTGGTGCCTCGACGGGAGGAACTGTGGCCTTGGCCAATTTGCTTAAAGATTTACCCACCAATCTTCCAGGCATAGTCGTTGTTCAGCATATGCCACCAGGTTTTACTACCTCTTTTGCCAATCGTCTAAATAATGAATCTAATCTGATGGTGAAAGAAGCGGCCAATGATGACACAATTTTATCTGGCCAAGTTTTATTGGCCCCGGGAGGCAAACATCTTATTATCAATCGTAGTGGTACACGCTATTTTGTAAATATAAATGACGGGGTGCCAGTTAATCGTCATAAACCGTCAGTAGATGTGCTTTTTCGTAGTGCCGCTCAAACATTAGGCCCCAACGCCGTAGGAATTATTCTCACCGGGATGGGAGATGATGGCGCTTCTGGTATGAAAGAAATGAAAGATGCTGGTTCTTTTAATTTGGCGCAAAGCGAAGAGTCCTGTGTTGTTTTTGGAATGCCAAAAGTTGCCATTGAGAAAGGAGGAGTTGATGAGGTACTATCCTTAGAGGCCATTGGTAAGTATCTATTAAAGTATAAAATTTAACTTTGATGAGTGAGTGATTTTTTTAGCATGGCCATGAAGTCACTTCTACTTATCTCTTCTCCTCCCATTGAACGCACCACGGGAGTTATCATTTGAGTATCAATCCAATTGATCATTTTTTCTTGTAAATAATTCATAAGATAAAATAGTGCCAACTTCGAACAATTCGGACGCAGGTAAAACATCGACTCTCCGGAAATGTAACGACTAATGCATACACCATACAGTCCTCCCACCAAAAGTTCATTATCGTAAACTTCTACCGAGTAGGCGTAACCGGCCTGATGTAATTTGCAATATCCTTCAATAATTTCTGGAGTAATCCAAGTTCCTTTCTGGCCTTTGCGGTTATTTGCTTTCGCACAGGCAGTTATGGTTTCTTGGAAGTTGTAATTCATTCGCACCTCATATAGGTTTTTATTAATGAATTTTTGCATTGATTTGGAAATGTGTAGGTTTTGATATTGCAAAATTCCTCGTGGGTCGGGCGCAAACCAGGCCAACGGATATTCGTGCGAGATTGGCCAGGGGAAAATTCCATGAGTATAAGCGTCGTAGAGAGTCGCAATCTCTAAATCTCCACCAACGGCAATAATCCCATCTGTCGAAGCACTTTCCAACGAGGGGAAAATGGAGTGGCCTAATGGAAAGTTCATACAAGAAGATCACCCACAATTTTATTTTGCAGATGAATGTTGTTATAGCGAGACAGAAAAGTCTTTGGTTTTTCTGTGATAAAAAATCTTGTCACCTCTGTAACAAACTTCAAAATAGCAATATCCAGTCCATTGTAGACTCCTGCAATGTGTGAGGTGGTAGATAAATTCTCAATTGCCTGAAGAGTGCTAAAATTGGCCGGTTCAGTAGGGAATACGTCTAAAAAAGCATAGGCCCGTGGGTTTTGTCGCAAAAAGATGATTAGATCATCTAAAACAATTAATCCACCGCGAGCAGCATTTATAAGTAAAAGATCATCTTTACACTGGCCCAAGAAATCCTTATTGATAAAATTAGCGGAAGATGGATTGAGTCCTTGTGCTAGCAAAATAACGTTGTACTCATTGGGCGCCAGTTGGGTATATCCTTTAAAGGGATCATAGATGGCAACAGACAAGGCCAACGGAGCTAGGGCCTGTCGCAAAATTTTTCCTATGTGGCCAAGGCCAAAAATTAAAATTTTTTTTTCAAAGATCAGATCATGCTGCCAATGTCGCTTGGGATCCCAGTTGGATTGACTATTAAAAGTAGTAAAATATTTAAAGATAGCACTTAAGATATAATTGCTTACGGCCTGAGCGCGAATAGGATTTCCCGTAATAATCGGATAGGAAGCATTTTTGACGTAGGAGTAAGGTAAATTATCGTATCCAGAATTTGGATGGATGTGTAGCACCACTCGTTTCCAGTCAAGTTGAAGAGAGTCCATTTTTGTAAGGGAATTAGTTACTAAAATTATTTTCTGATCATTATCATCCGGAATTGTGTAACAATAGTCTATATTGCCAATGGCCTCAACACTGGCCCGTTCTTGTTTGGCAAAATCATCCGCTTGATAGGGAGAAATTGTGGTGCGGTAGAAACAGTATTGGTTTTTCATGGAAAATCTCAACTTATTATCTGGTAATTTTACATAGCGCTAGGTATATTGCAAAGCAGATATTTCTTAGTTATTACTATGATTCATATAAAGTCTAAGCGTGAAATTGAATTGATGAGAAAGAGCTGCCAGTTAGCGGCAAAAACTCTTAAATATATTGAACCCTATGTTCGTCCAGGAATCTCTACAGAAGAGTTAAATAATCTTTGCCACGAATTTATTATTAAGCATGGTGCCATGCCTAGTCCTTTAAATTATCGCGGTTTCCCCAAATCTATTTGTACCTCATTAAATAGCGTTATTTGTCATGGAATTCCCTCGCCTTCAGATATTTTAGAAGAGGGCGATATTATAAATATCGACGTTACAACCTATTTGAATAAATTTCATGGCGATACCAATAAAACGTTTCTGGTTGGGGCCGTTTCGCCGATAGCAAAAAAATTGGTGGAGGTTACTTTTGAATGTTTGATGGCCGGAATTTCGGAAGTAAAACCCAATGCCCATTTAGGAAATATCGGTGCTCGCATTGCAGAACTGGCCCATGCCCATGGATATAGTGTGGTGGAGGATTATTGTGGCCATGGAATTGGCCGGGAATTTCATGAGGAACCACAAGTTGTACACAATAATGTTCGTGGCACTGGAGTAATCATGCGGCCAGGCATGACATTTACTATTGAACCAATGATCAACTTAGGTAAAAAACAAGGCACTGTGCAAAAAGATGGTTGGACGGTTATGACGAAAGATAAAAAACTTTCTGCGCAATTTGAACATACTATTTTGGTTACGGAAAGTGGCCATGAAATTTTAACTCTACTTTCCGATTGAGTGATTAATTAATTATTATTTTTTGCTTCCGCCTCATCTGCTTTTCGTCTGAGTTTTTGTTCCCTGGCAAAATCCTTGGTACATTTAGCATAAATTTCATCAATGCCATCAAGGGCGG
The DNA here is from genome assembly GCA_001770205.1 of Bdellovibrionales bacterium RIFOXYD12_FULL_39_22. GTDB lineage: Bacteria > Bdellovibrionota > Bacteriovoracia > Bacteriovoracales > Bacteriovoracaceae > YD12-FULL-39-22. Next base: position 42,183 of record MEQL01000051.1, on the reverse strand, counting down.
TAAAAATCTTAAAAACTTTGGGCAAATCTTCTTTACTAATAAGATTTTTTGTATCTAAGTCTGACTCTAAAAATTTAAAACGTTCCGAAAAATATGTAATTTCTGGAATATACTTTTCTAAACAATCGTAGGTTGCGGCCTTTGCCTGTAGATCTGTTAGATATTGATAAAAAAGGCGAACAACTTCGCCACTTAATTCTTCGCGATCGATGGGAAATAGACGTTTTATTGCCTCATTTTCGTTGCTGTTAACAGTAAAAATGGTCGGGCCATTGGTTAAAATTTCTTTTAGTAAGGCCCTCGAGATATTTTTATTACCACTTTTATTGCCACATATTTTTTGAAAATATTCTGGCCGTAGCTGCATTTTGGTTGCAGATGCAAAATATACTATAAACCACTGGTTTAGTTTGTATTCCGCTGATAAATTGTGTTCCTTATAAATACTATCTTCTTCTGATGCCAAGCAGGTAATAAGATTAATTGGCACACTCGCCGCTGGCCTGACAATTAACAAAGAGGCCAGCATAGACATTATGGCCATTTTTAGAAATGAACTCTTTTTATACATATAATCCTAACTACTCTTTCGGTAATTAAAATTTTTCCTTGACTATCGGGAGTATCCGGCCAGAAAATAAACAACCGGAATAGTTTGGTATTTATTGCTACCAAAGAATATTAATCAACACAAAGGAGTTTGAAATGAAAAAAATTTTAGGAATGATGCTCTTGACGCTATTGGTAATGCCTTTTGCTTATGCTGGAGACGAAGAGCATGCTCTTACAGACATTACTGGCGTAAATTTGCAACTTAAGGCATTTGACCATGCATTTGCTGGCTCAATTGGTAATTCTGCAGTATGGGGATTTTTAGATGAGGCCTCTTTTACTTCTGAGCTTATCGTTAGAAAGTATCAGCAAACAATCAAAGCAACCTTTAAAAAAGTCGATAATCGCATTGGAGGAGTGATCACAAGAATGGACGGAGAGCGTACAGTTGAAACAAATATTTATGTAAAAGGGATTAATGCTGAACAAAAACAGATCATGCTTTCTATTGATAATGAAGATGTACTGGTTACTTTAGATAACAAAGATTTTCAAGAAGGCCATTTTCTAGATACAACTTTCAGTGCCACACTTAAAGGCAAGCAAGTGTCCTTTAATTACAAAGGAGCTGCTTGTTTTGGACTAGCAATGCATTTTTCAATGATGATTTTTGGGGCAATGGCCTATTAGTAATTGTCCATTTTTTTAGATTTTTCCGGTGGTGTGTAGATGGCCATTTTGATAACAGGCGGAGCTGGGTTTATTGGGAGCGTTTTGGCCCACGAGCTAAGCTCTTCTGGCAGAAATCATTTGATTATTGTTGACCGTCTACATAGCACCGACAAATGGAGAAATTTGCGCGGCATGGGTGCCATTGACTACATCCATGCCGATGAGTTGTTTGATAAAGCACATGAGCGCCTTCTCTCTTCAGTCAAGTTTATCTTTCATATGGGTGCCTGTTCTTCTACTACCGAAATGGATGTCGATTATTTAATGAGAAATAATGTCGACTATTCAAAGAGGTTATTCTCTTGGGCCACGCAGCGAAATGTTCCGATAATTTATGCTAGTTCTGCCGCGACCTATGGAGATGGAGAGCTAGGATATGATGATAATCAGTCCGCACTTGGCAATCTTTTGCCCTTAAATCCCTACGGTTTTTCTAAGCAGCTTTTTGATCAGTGGGTTTTGTCACAGAAACGATATCCAACTTTTTGGATAGGCCTAAAATTTTTTAATGTCTATGGGCCTAATGAATATCACAAAGGCAGTATGCGCTCAATGGTACATAAGGCCTTTGAACAAATTCAAAGTGGCCAAGAGGTTCGCTTATTTCGCTCTCATAAAGAAGGTTTTGCTGATGGAGAACAGCTGCGTGATTTTATTTACGTTAAAGATGTTGTGCGTGCAATGGTTGAACTAATGACTCAAAAAAGACGAGGCAAATCTAATCATTCCGGAATCTATAATTTGGGCACAGGCAAGGCCCGCTCTTTTAATGATTTAGTGCGTTCCACTTTTTCGGCCATGGATAAAAAAGTAAAAATTACATATATCGATATGCCAGAGGAAATTAAAAACCAATATCAGTATTTCACTCAAGCAGAGATGCAAAAATTTCATCGATTGTTGCCAAAATTTAAATTCTCTACCCTCGAGGCCGGAGTCACAGATTATGTGCGCAACTACCTATCAAGGCCCAATCCTCATTATATTGCCTAGGATAGTATAAATTTTTCTGGGGATAAAGCAGCTCCACTGGTGACATTTACAAATCCATCCTAGTCGCTAACTGTTGACAAACAGCTGGCCTTTTCTTGGCACTCTTTTCGCAAAAGAGTAAAAGTAACAACAAGATCTTCCAGGAAGGAAGATCGCCTTTTACGATATTTTTTCTAGGATGGAAAAAATCGTAAAATAAAAAATGGAGTTTTTATATGGGCACATCAGAACTAAATCAGTTCCGCGCTTTTTTTTCTAAACTATTGCATGAACAGTTGGCCGAAGAAAGAACTTATTTGCAGGAATCTATTCCAGAAAATGGTGGAGATGAAATGGATAGGCAGGTAGAAGATCGCAACAACGTACTGCGTTTAAAACTTGATGGACGGAAAAATTTTTATTGCAAAAAAATTAAAGAGGCCATGCGGAAAATTAATCAGGGGACCTTTGGATTATGCGATGAGTGTGGAGGAGAAATAGAACATGCAAGACTATTGGCACGTCCGACTGCCACTTTGTGTATTGGTTGTAAAGAAGAGGAAGAACGAACAGAAAATCATATTCCATACAATCGCCGTTCTCACACTTTAGGGAAGGGATTCGACAACTCTAATATCTTGGCCTCAAACAGAGATGGAGTTAATCCTGAAAATGGGGATGGTGAAGATTTGATAAAAGAGAAAATACTTAACTTTAATAAGAGTAAAATCAAAATGGAGAGTGTGGTTAACTTATAAAAAGCAATTGCCTGGCCTTTTAAATATTCCAATAAGAATGTGCAGCAAATAATTGCAAGGTGATTTGATTTATAAATAAACTATGAGATAATTTTTTTATGTACACATTTTTATTGGGAGTATTACTTGGTGTCGTTACGGGCATGTTTGCAGTTGCTGCCTGCAGAAGAATGCATAATTTAGCAATACTGGATGAGCGACAAAAGCATAAGGAGATGGAGCAATTAGAAGCGCAAAGACAATTTTTTCAGGCATCAAAAATGGCCGCACTTACTACGATGATGTCTGGAATTGCGCATGAACTAAATAATCCTCTTACCACAATTTTAGGTTTTTCTACCATCTTACGTCGAGAGATTCCCCATACTAATGAGAAAATTGAAAGACATATTGATCTTATCATTAAAAGTGCTAAGCGAATGGGGACAATTATTGAACAGCTAAGCAAGTTTGGCCACGCTCGTGCGGCAGAATATGGGAAGGGCCCTGTCAATGTTAACGACGTTATCCGCAATTCACTTATATTACTTCGCCCTCAGCTGAAAGGTTGTGATATTACATTAGACTTAAATTTAGATAACAAAATTTTCCCAATAAAAGGTGATAGCGCAAAATTAGAAAATGTCTTTGAAAATTTAATTGTGAATGCCAAGGACGCTTTTGAAAATGTTAAGGATCATAGAGCAAAAAAATTAAACATCATTACGGAGAATGCGCCTGATCACAAAAGTGTACAAATAATTTTTAAGGACAACGCCTCTGGCATTGCTTCCGAATATGTGGAAAAAATTTTCGATCCATTTTTTACTACCAAATGTCCAAATCGTGGAACGGGCCTAGGAATGACGCTAAGTTATGAATGGGTAAAAGAGCATAATGGAACGATTTCATGCTCCTCCGCCGGCCCAGGAGAAGGAACAACTTTTTTTATCTCGCTACCAACAACTATTGCTTGAATAAAATTTCAAGCAATGCGAAAATAGTCTTAATTAATAAGTATTACGCAAAAGAAGGCCAGGATCGGCCTTCTTTGGATTTACAAGGATGTAAACTTCATATGGATAGAAATTGGATTGTGCTCTTTGCGCTAATAGTTATAACCATTGAGTTTGGAAAGAGCTTTTAACTTAGCGCTAGCGAAGTCAACTCTGACATTAATTCCTGGCTGCGGATTACAAATCCCTCCTTATCCTCGTTTTTCAGTCCAGTGCTGGCAATGGTGGCCAGATCTTCGACGTGGTGGCAGAGTTTTTTTACTAGCTCTTCTTGGTTGTTGCGTTTGGAAATTTTCAGGGCATTTTGAATAAGTTGACTATTGGGGTTAATCACTAGAGTTTTTTTCATTGGGAAATGCATTTCTTGTCCCATCGATTTTGCCATATTTTTAAAGCGCTTCATCTGTTCATCAATTCTAAAATAGGCCGGAGCTTTAGAGTTTTTTAGTTTTTCAATTTCTACTTCCATGGAGCTAGAAAAACTATCTTTTTCATCTTTTTTATCTTCTGCTCCCACCAAAACTTTCTTGAAAAGCTCTTTGATCATAATATCTTCATCGGTGGAATTTTCACTGGATAAGATTTTCCCAAATTCAGCATCAATCGAAGCAAAACGTACCGTTTTGTCTCCCAATTTTTTTGCCTCTACATGTTGTAAAAAATGTGGGTCAATATGATCATCTGTCTCTATAACAAAAATGCCCTCATCTTTGAGTTGTTTGCGCAAGCTCCAATCACTAGCATTTTTTTCAAAGTATACGATAGTATCTTTAAGTTTTTCTTGAAATACCTGTGGTATGCTGTCGGCATATTCTTGCATTGTCTTATAAGTTTTATCTTCTACTTTGAAAAGAATATGCTCGCGCATCTGTTCATCAAATTTGTTATCAGAGATAGCTCCATATTTTACAAAAAGCGCAATGTCTTCCCATATCGCTTCAAATTTTGGGCGATCATTTTTAAAGAGTTTTTTTAAGGATTCTGCCACTTTTTTTACAATGTAGTTAGAAATTTTTTTAACGTTAGGATCTCCTTGTAGGGCAGAGCGAGAAACATTCAGAGGGATATCAGGGGAATCAATGGTTCCCTTTAGTAGCGATAAAAACTCGGGGATAATATTTTTAACGTTGTCGGAAACAAAAACCTGTTTGCAATAAAGCTTAATATTAGAGTCATTAAATGGTTTTGTAGGATTAATTTTAGGAAAAAACAAAATTCCTTCGAGTGTAAAAGGATGATCTACGTTGAGATGGAGCCAAAAAAGTGGTTCAGGTTCCATTGGATATAATTTGCGAAAAAAGGCCTTATAATCATCATCGGAAATATCTTTAGGATCTTTTTTCCAAAGTGGTCTAGTTTCATTAACAATGCTCTCTTCCTCTACCGGATATATATCCTTTTCATCTTTACCTTCGGCCCGCATTTTTTCGTTATGCTTTTTGTCTTCAGCAATGCGGTGAAGATCACTCACTGCAATAGGATAGGGCATAAAATCACAAAAGTTTTTTAAAGTTGAGCTGACTTTGTATCCACTTAAAAACTCTTCTCCATCTTTGTTAACATGCAAAGTGATGGAGGTTCCTACTTCAGTACGAGAAGAGCTAGAAAATTGATACTCTGTATCACCGGCGCAGGACCAAGAAGTGGCCACCGCCCCTTTTTCCATAGAAAGAGAATCAATAACCACTTTATCTGCCACCATGAAAGAGGAGTAAAAACCCAGTCCAAACTTACCAATGATGTCGTCTTTGGTGGCCTCTCCTTGTGCCTTGATCTGTTTTACAAATTCTTCTGCTCCAGAAAATGCCAACTGTGCAATATATTTTTCTACCTCTGCTTCGGTCATGCCGATACCGTTATCAGAAATTTTTATAGTTTTATTATCTTTGTCCACCACTACACTAATTTTTCCGGTAGGTATTTCTTCATTTCTAGTACGAGCTAGCGTTGCCCGTTTGGTGATAGCATCAGTAGCATTTGCCACCAATTCTCGCAAAAAAATGTCATGCTCTGAATAGAGCCACTTTTTGATGATAGGGAAGATATCTGAAGTTGCAACGGAAATAGTTCCTTTTCTTTCTGACATGGCCAACACTCCTTGGTAGTGTAAAAAAGTAGATAAAAAATGTTAGATCAATCTAGTGTCTAATTTATTAACGTCAAGGGTGGAGCAATAGACTTTTTATAAAAAAATTTGATATCATTTCTGCGTTTATATTAGTCATAAGACAATTTTGCAGCAAAATGGGGTTTAAAATGCGCCAGAAGAAAAAAATCATAGTTTTAACTACCGGTGGAACTATTGAAAAAACCTATGATGAGCGTGATGGTAGTTTATCAAATAAAGAATCCATAATTCATGACAAGATTATTTCCAAATTGCGATTGCCTTATACCGAGATAATTCAATACTCTATTTTGGCCAAAGATTCTCTTTATATGGATGATGATGACCGAGAATTTATTAGTGTCTGTATAAAAAAACATCTAAAAAGTGATTGTCCCGTGGTTGTTTTGCACGGCACAGATACCATGGCCGATTCTGCCAAGTACTGTTATGAACGTCTCGTTGATGTTAAGCATCCTGTTATTTTCACCGGTGCCATGAGGCCTTTGGGACTTGATGACTCAGATGCCTTTCAAAACTTTGTAGAGGCCATTTTTGCTAGCAAAATTGTCGCTCCTGCTATCTATATTTCCTTTCATAATCAACTATTTAAAGCGCCTAAAGTACGTAAAAATTTGGAAAGAGGAACCTTTGAAGAGTTGTCCTAGTCAATACCTTGCGCACTGTGTAAAAAATTCAAAAAGCTTCATGATTATAGTAAGATAATGCAGAGTGTCGTAGAATCGTCTTAGATCTGTCCATAAGCTAAGGGAGTACCAAATGTTTATAAAACACATTAAAAAATCTTTTGTTCTATTTTTATCTTTTTTGCTGATAACTCAATCGTTATTGGCCGCCCCGAATAATCACGCGGAAGATGTTACTGGAGTATTATCGGAAGTTGCTGCAGAAGATATTTCACTTTATCTTTCGACTAATGCCAAAATTTACTTTGCGCAATATTTATTGATGGACAAAAAAAATTGGAAAGTTGCTTATGAAATTTTGCGAGATGTCATTCGTAATGATCAATCCTTAAGCGATGTGGTTGTAAATAAGATAGATAAAGCAGCAGATATTATTAGGGAATATCAATTTAAAAAGGTGGTAAATAGTGTAATGGCAATCCAATATAAGCAGCGGCCTTATGTGCGTGCTTCGATGTTGCTTTCGGAAGCATTAATGGATTCGAGAATAGATATAAATGTACCCAACGATACGGAAATTATCTTTGTTGAAAAGTTACTTAAAAACTATTTTTCTCCAGGCCATCCGGAGCGAGTCAATATTATCTACCCTTCGGTAGAAGAGTATGCCTTTGCCCAATGGGCACTAACAGACGAAAATTTAAAAAAGGCCAGGATTGCCCCCTCTAATGAAAAAGATGGAGTAATTAATCAGCTGCTAGAATCAAGCAAGGACAGGGCCATAACGCCAGTAATTCCTGGGCCACAGATGCCGCAAACCCCAGGCGGAATTCCCCAAATTCCAGTGGCACGCAAAGATGGCCAAAAAGTACAACTGCAAACGGGAGAAGAGATCACTATTCCGGGAAATACCATACCGCAATTTCCTCGACTTTTTGTCGAGTTAAAACCCGAGGTGTTGGCAGCACAATCATTGGCAAATGATAGCACTAGGATGATTGGGCCAGAGGATATTAAAGCGCTTGGCATGATCGTAGATAGTGGAATTGAAGTGGCCGAAAATGTGGCCCAACTGCAGCAAAATTACGAAAAATTGCGAGAGAGAGTTAGCAACGAATATTTAAATGAGGCCATGCTTATGCAGATAATTGCCGATCCGGGGGCGGTGGTATTAGATCCGCAATTGCAGGCCTTCGCAAAAAAAGTCAGAATTGAAATTAACCTTGGCAAAGTAGAGAGTCCTTCGGCCATCGAGGTGGCCAATGTGCAACAGGTATTAGAAGAAAATATTGTGGAGGTAGGACAAGGAGGTAGCAGTTACAGCATCAACCTTTCCAAATTATATGGAATAACTCGCCATGGAACTTACTCTAATTTAGAATTAAAATATGCTACCGAAAAAGGAAATCTTTCGCAGTCAACACTGATGTTAATCTCCTCTTTGGCCGGCGAGGATCTGCTTTTTTTACGCCTTCTGGCCAATTCCACTGTAACTGCTGGACCGATTCTAAATACGCTATCTGCCACCTCTAAGTTATCCTCATCTTGGCTTAATAAAAATGTTATCGACAAACTTATTCAATCAGGAATTAGAATGAAAATGGCCGCGGGAGAAGGTGGTGCTATAATCATGCCTCGTTCGCCTATTGTCCCAATAGTTCCCAATATGCCGCCTGCAACAACCATTGCCGGACAAAAACTTTCAATGCTGGGAAGATTGTACATTGCTTTTACGGAGAGATTAAATGGAATAAAATCTCCGGTAGAAAAAATTGTTAATGCGGAATTTACCAAGGCGGCGGTGGATCGTTTTAATGAAATCACCCACGGTAAGATTGTTGAGATGATAAAAAACGGAACGATGTTTTATCTTTTAATTGGACTTAACGTTTTTGCGGAGGCGACAGTGGGGGCGTTGGAATACGCTAATGCCAAAACTACTCAAGATAAAAGAGATGTGCGAGATGAAACGCTGGCCCGCATGGGTGGAAGTTTGCTTTATGCTGTGCCGGGAGTTGGTGTTATAACTGGTTTTGTGGATCTATCGCATCTTTTTTTTAGATTACCGGTAGAGGGGACCGATCTGTTTTTCTTGGCCAGATCTTTAGGACAGCGAGCAGCACTTTTAGGTTCAGAATTTAATCCTACCTCCTTGCAGTTAAGAGAGTATGAGTTGAGTTTAAATCTTCCAAGAGAGGCCAACGCGCTGGATCGCTATACCAAAAATATTAACGATATTGGCAAAGCACAAACACAATTGGCGGCCTTAAGTAACGAGGTGCAAAATATTGTGCAAAGTTATCTCTCTTTGCTTTACAAAGGGCATCGACATCTGTCTCGAAGAATTGTGGATCATAGTATGTATGACTTTGGAGAGCAGATTGAAAATTACATCGAGCAGTTTGAGGATAACTTGAAAACTTTTGCTAAAGATGAGAAGATCATCTCCTCTCAAATGCTAACTTTGCTGCCGGCAGTGCAGTAACAAGGATGTTGATATGGCCACGCTCTCCTCCGATGTAGGTTTGACTTACGATGATGTGCTTTTGCTTCCCGCATACTCCGAGTTCTTACCCAGTGATGTTTTACTTCGAACAAAATTTACTCGTAATATTGAGATAAATATTCCCCTTTCTTCCGCGGCCATGGATACGGTTACCGAAGCGGCCACTGCTATTGTTATGGCCCGCGAGGGAGGGATTGGTGTTCTTCATAAAAATTTAGCTCCTAACTTGCAGGCCGCTGAAGTGGAAAAAGTAAAGAAGGCCGTTTCTGGGATTATTTTACATCCTATTGTAACTGGCCCGGATGCTACATTGTTAGAGGTGATGGCCTTGGCCTCTGCCCATCACGTAACGGGACTTCCCGTGGTGGATGAGAAAAAAAAGTTAGTAGGAATTTTGACGAATAGAGATATGCGCTATGAGAGTGACCTCACCATAAAAGTAAAAGAGGTAATGACGCCTTCTGAACGACTGATCACCGCGTCGCCTAATATTTCGATGAGCGAGGCCAAACAGTTATTGAAAAAACATCGAATAGAGAAATTGCCGGTGATAGATAGAGAAGGCCATTTAAAAGGACTTATAACCATTAGCGATATTCAAAAAAACATTGATTATCCATTGGCCAATAAAGATTCACAAGGCCGACTGCGAGTGGCGGCGGCCATTGGTGTTGGGCCGCATGAGTTAGCGCGGGCCAAACTTTTGGCAGAGATGGATGTCGACGTTTTAGTAATTGATACTGCGCATGGCCATTCACGTGGAGTTATTGAAATGGCCGGGCAGGTGAAGAAAATGTTTTCTCAAATTCAATTGGTGGCCGGGAATGTAGCGACTGCCGATGCTTGTCAAGCCTTGATTGCGGCCGGAGTAGATGGTGTAAAAGTAGGAATTGGCCCGGGTTCTATTTGTACTACTAGGGTAGTGGCCGGAATTGGTGTTCCTCAATTTAGTGCGGTTTTAGAATGTTCTAAAGTTTGCAAAGCGGCCGGAGTGGCACTTATTGCGGATGGTGGGATTAAGTATTCAGGAGATATTGTCAAAGCATTAGCGGCCGGAGCTGATAGCGTCATGATCGGTTCGCTTTTTGCTGGGACCGATGAAAGTCCTGGCGAGATGGTTTTGTACAAAGGGCGAGCCTACAAGGTATATCGGGGAATGGGTTCTTTGGGTGCCATGGTTCACGGCTCAAAAGATCGCTATGGGCAAGGTAAAATTACCGATATGAATAAATTGGTTCCAGAGGGAATTGAAGGCCAAGTTCCTCATCGTGGGCCATTATCGCAGAATATCTATCAGTTGATTGGAGGAATAAAGTCGGGAATGGGATACGTGGGTGCTAGTGATTTGCGGGATTTGCAGGCCAAGGCACGATTTATCACTATTTCTGCCGCTTCTTTGCGGGAAAATCACCCGCATGATGTGCAAATTACTAAAGAGGCGCCTAATTATTCTTTATCTTAATTATCTATAAAATAAGATCTAGAGCTTTCAATGATTTGCTAAGGATGCGAGTATCAAAAATTTTCCCCGATTTTACCTCTAGCTCTAGGCGTTTGATTGCTTTTTTTTGCTTTTCGGCGATGGAGATTGGCCCATCATCTTTTTGCACTAAATTGTCAAAAGCGTTGGCGATAGAAACAATTTTGGTTAGTTCATAGATACGACTACCATTTAGGCCACGAGGGTGGCCTGTGCCATCAACATTTTCATGATGTTCAACTACAATTCTCAGAACTTCATCGGATAGGCCATTGTCTACAATGAGAGAGGTTTTTCCCAGTGTTGGATGTTTTTTCATAGCAGTTTCATACTCGGGAGAGTTAATATCTTCGAGATAACGCTTATCAATGCGAGTTTTTCCAAAATCATGCAAAAGTCCACCGGTATAAATTGTTTCTAGCAGAGCGTGCTGTTCGTAGCCGATATTTATGGCCAGATAGGTAGAAAGACTTGCCACATTCATTCCATGATCGGCCAGCCCTTGGCCGTAGAGAAACATTTTTCCAATTAACTTATCCGCTGTTTTTTTAGATTGAATGACAGAAATAACATTACGAGTTCTATCCAAAATGGCCTTGACTGTTTGGTTGGAGACCTCTTTGGTCACAAATTCCATAAGCGTACTGCGGGTAGAAAAATAGGCATCTGCTAAATCGCTATTTTCGGGGCCAATGCGAGAAATAATTTCTTGTTTTTTAGTTTGCTTTAGGCCTTCGGACCATTTTGCAAATAGAGATTCTTCGCTTTTTAAAATATAAACAAATGTCACTTGTCGTTTAACAAATTCTTCATATTTTGCCTTAGAGATTACATCATTTCGAGGCTTATATTTTAGATGGTGGTTATTGACGAAAAGATAGACATCGCCAGGCAACTCTTCATCTGGATAAATATCAAGTAAAGCGTATTGAACATATTCAGACAAAAAAATATCCTCCTATAAAACTTCAGTTGTCTCTATTATAGCAAAGTGTGAGCAGAAAAAAAGAGCAGATTATCCTTGTTTAATAAAATCTTATCAAGACCGTGGTTGATCTCAGGTAGCAATTGACGACGATTAAGGGCATGTGATAAAAAACCTCTATTCTTTTACCTCAACTATTGGATTGTTAATCAAGGAGCATACAAAATGAGAAAGAGTTGCGGATTTATCCTCATAGTACTTTTTGCGTCAATTATTTTCTGGCCGATTTCTGCGCTCTATGCGACGCCAGGATATCAGCAGGCCATGATGGATAAATATCCAGACGCCCGAAATGGACAACTTAATAATTGCGCCACTTGCCATCTGCCTCTAGTCGCTGATTTTTTGAACAATTATGGATTGGCGTTGCGAGAATCTGTCAAACAGGGCGGGAAAGTTGATTTTGATTTTGCTTCGGCCTTGGATTCGGATGGTGATGGTGTTTCTAATATTGATGAGATTAGCAAGCAGTCTTTTCCTGGCTCTCAAGCGTCTGGCCTAGATCAATTTGAATTTACCAATAATAGAGGAGCTGTCTCTTTTGATCATGCAAGTCATTCGGTTAACTCGGCCTATATGGCCTTTGGAAAATGCCAGGTCTGTCACTTTCCGGAAGGTTTTCCAAAAACTTTCGAGGATAAGGTTTTGCAAAAGACGCTTGCGCATAAACTTTGTCTAGGTTGTCACAAAGAACAGCATGCTCAGGGTAATACCAATCCACCTAAGCAATGTGCAGAATGCCACAATTAGGGAATGTATTGGAGCTTTTCAATCAAAATTCCCCATTTGTCGCCAGCAGTTTTTGAGCTAAACCTTAGTTTAATGGTATCACCGTCAACGTAATCGCCTGGGAGATTTTCGGCAATTCCGGAGAGTCTGTCGTAGGTTTTATTCTTTCCATTTTTAATTTGTAGTATATCGCTTAATTCGCGCAACTCCATTTTTTTTATAATTGGCCGGACATATCTGGCGTTAGCTATTTGATAAGTTTTAGATAAATAGTCATAAGAGTTGTAGTTATGTTTTGTTTCAAAAACATCTGAATCTTGTAATGGATAGTCAATCCAACTACTTTCGGGAATTATAAATCGAGGTGGATATATTTTTGCCAAAAGATTATAGGCGTTGGCGCGTCCTCCGGAGATAGTTTGTTTGCGATATGAGGGATGATGTATTGCGCTTTTTTGTAGTTCTTCTTTTAACTGCGCAGGTAGAGTTTTTCCAAAAACGGAAAGATAGAGGCCGGCCATTCCGGCAACATGAGGAGCGGCCATGGAAGTTCCTGAGAGCATGCCATATTTATTTTTGGGAAGGGATGATAAAATTTTCTCTCCGGGAGCGGCCAGATCTACACTTTGTTCTCCGTAGGAGGAGAAGGTGGAGAGTTCATCGTCGGCACCATGTGATCCTACGGAGACAATATTAGGGAGTTTATAACTGGCCGGGTAGAGATGTAGGTTGTCGTTATTTTCGCCAAAATTTCCGGCGGCGGCCACAAAGATAATTCCTTCTTTGTTTGCTTCCGCAATAGCGTCAAAGAGGGCCTGAGAATATTCACCTCCTCCCCAGGAATTGGAGAGTACATCTACTTCTTGGGCCAAAGCATACTCAATTGCGCGTAAGGCACCTTCGGTACTTCCATCTCCATTTTTATCGATAAACTTTAGTGCCATTAAGGAGACATTGGCCATAACCCCGGCGATGCCAAAATTATTATGGGCGGCACCTATGATCCCTGCACAGTGAGTACCATGGCCTTGATCATCCATCGGATCTCCACTGTTTTTTACAAAATTATATCCATAGATATCGTCGATGTAACCATTCTTATCATCGTCTATATTGGCCTGTCCTCTGAACTCTTGGCCATTTATCCAAATGTTATCGCTAAGGTCCGGGTGATTATAATCAATTCCGGTATCGATAACTGCAATTTTAATTTGCCTATCACCTTTGCTAATTTCCCAGGCGCGCACAATATCCAGATCCGCCCCTTTGACACTATTTGTGATGGGATTGGAGTAGTTATTTCCAGTATTTTCTAAGTTCCATTGCTTTGGATATAGTTCGTCTTGAGTCATTATTTTCCATCGATAATTGGCCTCAACATATTTAAATTGGCCTTTTTTCTTGGATAAAAAGGTTAATACATCACTTTGTTTCAGTTTGATGGAGAGAAAAATAGATTTTGCTATTTTGATGGGAACTACTTTTTTTGCTTCAATTTGGGTGTTTTGAGTAAAAAAAGAGGCCGCCTTTTGCAGATCAAATTTTGTATTATCTTCGACTCTTACAATAAATTCATCGGGAACAATATCAGCGTGTAGAGATAAATTTAAGGTTATAAAAAGGGCCGCGGCCAATGCGGAGGAAAATAGTATTCTCAAAAAAACATCCTTGTTTTATTTTGCTGCCTGTTTATAAACAGAGTATCACAGATCAAGTAGGCAATTTAGAGGGCAATTTTGAACGGGAGAGGCAAATAGAAACTAAAAAAATTGACAGTTACGGAAAATCCAATCGGCAAACATCTGGCCACGCATCCATTTTCCATTTGGAGAAATAGTTCCCTCATATACTTGATAAATTAGTTGGTTATAGTAACGCCCAACGAGATATTCAATATTGCGATCACTTATCTTCGACCAACTATATTCTGATTGTTGAGTTAAAAGAGTAATTGCCTCTCCTCGGCCGTTAGCGTGGTTTGCGCCAATTTGTTCAAAGTAGTCAACAATTTGCCTATTACGGATTACAAGTTGAAACTCACCTTCTAATAAATTGTTTTTATCAAGTACGGCCGAACCATCATCGCAGGAAGCATAAACTCTCCACTCAGCCGAGGATGCTCCAAAAGATAATAGAAAGATAGTGCATATAAGTAATATTTTATTGTTCATAGTTTACCTCATTTTTTTACTTTAAACTCCAGGGTAATTGAGTGGCCGGAATTCCATTTTCAGGAGAGGGAATCCACACCGCCCAATCAGAGTCATCGTTAAGATAAAAACGTCCGTTATTAAAGTTGCCAGATCCTGCGGCCAATACCCACTTACGATTATCAGTGGGTATTATCAGTCCATTATCTTTGGAATTAAATTCACGAATAAGATAGATCAATCCGCTTTCGGCCTGTCGATCAGAGCGTCCTTGTCGCTTATATCCAAGGATGCCAGGTTTGGCGTAGTCAATAAAATATTCTCCAGGCCCATAGGCATAACGTCGTCGAAGATAGACTAATTTTTTTATTCCTTCGTTTAAGACGTGAAAGTTATCATGCTTATAATTGCTGACAAAATTTCCTTTGTACATATCTTCGTAGTAAACGGTAGGAACGCCAAATTCATTGAGTAAAATAAAAGTATAAGCTTGCAATTTCGTATGTAGAGGAATGTAGCTTCCCAATTCTTGAGTAGGAATAGTGTCGTGGTTGTCAACAAAAGTAATGGCGTAACGAGGATTTCGTGCCAATAAACCACGGTATGGTAGATCACTAATTCGAGTCGGAGGATAACTATTATTTTCTTTTGCTACTTTTTGAAAGTCGTAGTGAAGTGGAACGTCAAAAAGGGACATGGCATTACCAATTCCGCAATAATTGGTTGCGCCATCACCTTGATTGTAAAAAAGGCCATTATTGGCCGGATTTCCCTCGAGATAGGCACTTAATCTTTCGGCCCATCCATCCCAAGATTCTCCAAACATCAGCATACCGTCAAATTTTCCAATGTCGGACATGTACTTCTGAATAGCAAAGGCCCATTCGGAAATAAAAGGAGTATCGATGTGTCTGACTGCATCTATGCGAAAACCATCTAGTCCAACTTCGTTGATGAGCCATTTTGTCCAGCGAATCATTTCTTCACGAACTTCCGGATTTTGAAAGTCTAAATTGGCGCCTAAAATTATGTCGCTGCGAATAGATTTGTAGATATTTTGTGCTTCCGAGGGCATGCTGGAAAGATCACCAAAATATGCTACTTTATTTATAGACTTCCCTTGAAAAAGATAGAAGCGGTCAAAAATTTCAAGCCCGTTAAAGTGATCTTTGTTCCAAACAAAACTAGAGTGTCGAGTACCACGAGGATCTGGGTCATTTTTATTTTGGAAATTAAAATTTAGGTAGGCCGCAATTTCACCACTGCCGATGTAGCTTACTGTGTTGTTCTTGTTTACGATGAACCCATGAGAGTAGGGGACATTTTCGGCTTGATCTGCTCCCAACATGTGATTCATTACGATGTCGCCAATAACCATGATGCCGCGAGAATGTAGTGCCTCAACTGCCGCCAAAAGTTCTTGTTTGGTTCCATACTTGGTACGCACGCGGCCCATTTGATGAAACTCTCCTAAGTCGTAATGGTCGTAAACGGCGTAACCAACGTTGTATTCGTTGGTGGGACTAAACGCCTTGGACATGGGTGGAAGCCAGACGTGGGTAAAGCCATGTTGCTTGAATTCGTCTGCCATAGTGTAGGAGATATATTGCCAGAGATTGGATTCTGGCCCTTTATGTCCAGAGTCAGGATCGGGAATGTACCAATAAAAGGCCTGTAAAATAGTTGGATTAGCATATAGATTTTCTGCTAGGTAGTTGCCGGGAAACTGATAAGACTTTGCTTGCTCCAAAGAGGCAAAAAGAGGAGTTGAACTAGAGATGGATGAGACTAGAAATAGTAGAAAAAGATACGCGTTTTTTTTCATACTCCCCCAGAGATAAGTGGCCTACCGGAGACTACACGATTATTTGGGACAAATCAACGATTGCTGAAGATCTTGGAGAAAAATAGCTCTGTTTTGATAAAACTACTTAACGATCTAGGGAAAAAGAGTAATATTTTCATGGATAAAAAAAAGTATTTCAGAAATTTAACAAATTTATCAAATCATGGAGGTTTATATGTGGGAGAAGTTGAAGGCAGAGAATGCTTTTTTAGTAGTGGTCGATCTTCAGGAGAAATTTTATCCACTCATCGAGGAGAAAGTTTTAAAAGTGGCAAAAAAGAATATTTTGCTAACGATTTCGATGCTGAAAATGCTCAAAGTACCAATGATTGGGACTGAACATTACGTGAAAGGATTAGGCCCTACCGACCGGGACATCTTGGCAATTTGGGATGGGCCAGCATTTACAGATAAGGTTACTTTTAGTTGTTGCAAAACTTCAACTTTTTTGGAGAATTTAAAAAAACTTAATAAAAAAAAGCGGCCCTTGGCCATTGTTTTTGGCCTAGAAACTCACATCTGTGTTTTGCAAACAGTATTAGATCTAATCAAAAAAAAATACAAAGTTGTTGTGGTTAATGATTGTTGCCTCTCCTCGAATAAGCTGCGTTGGAAAAATGGCCTAGAACTGATGGAACGCGCCGGTGCTTATATTTTAAATACCGAAACGTTGCTATTTTATCTTTTGCAGCGGGCCGATTCGGTAGAATTCAAACAGATGGTAAAACTTTTAAAAGATGATCAACAGTCAAAGTAGTAATCATTTAATTATTAGTTGTGGAGACGCAATTGTTGCTGGTAGCTACCTCAAGCATTCATGCTTTTCATCGGTGATCAACTTTTATGATCCAAACAGTGAAAGGCTTATTTCACTCGTTTCATCAGTGATTGGCGCAGGGCCTGGGAATATTGAAGTTTGTCCTCCAATTCTTGATTATTACCGCCAAGAGTCTGTTGTTAGTGTTGAGATATTACCCAATTTCCCAGCTAACGTTAGAAAAGTTTATTGCTCAAAAATGGAAATTGAGAGTGAGAAGGATTGGGGATGTCGGGTAGCTGAGTTTAAAAAATTAATTTTAAGTTATGCAAAGTGTGCAGATAGCGTTTATCTTTTGCAGGACGTGGGTAGTGGTAGCGATATAAGTGCTTTGAAAAGAAGTACCTTTGATCGCACTTTGTTGAATCATTTTGTACAAGGTGTTGCATTGTTTTTTTCTTCCAGTTGGAAAGAAGGAGTTGTCGTGCTTGCGGGCCTGGGGGGGGGGTTAACGCCTACAGGAGATGATTTCTTGACGGGAGTAATGGTAGGATTGCGTTTTATCTATCTGACAAGAAAAGAGACTTGTTTTAATCCAGATAAAGTAGGTGAAATGATTTTCCATCTGGCGCAAGGACCAAATTTGATTTCCACGGCGCAGTTATTTTGGGCCAGTAGAGGAAGAGTATCTATTACCGTAAAAGAGTTGCTCTCTGCCTTAAATCAAGGGCCGATAGAAAGGTTATCGACGGCCGTAGATCATTTGTCCACCTATGGAAGTTCCTCCGGGGTTGATTTTATGGTAGGCCTTTGTATGACGCTTGAACGCAATGATAAATTGGAGTTTTTTTATGAGTGTAACTAAAGGAATTGTAAAAAAAGGTGATTATTTCGATTCCATCTCCTTGATGATCATTTCTAAGAAGATCAGAGAGATGGAGGGCGTAATTGATTCTGCAGTAGTTATGGGCAGTGCGGAAAATTTATTAATTTTAAAGGCGGCAGGACTTTATATCGAAGATTTTGCAAATGTATCCGATAGTGATTTATTACTGGTACTCTTGGGCCGTGATGAAGAAATTGCTAGCAAAAGATTAAATGAAGCAGAGGAATTACTCCTTCAATCCAAAAAAAAACGAGGTACATTATCCTCTGAGAAAAATGGCAGTTTTGCCGTTACATCATTGGAGAGTGCATACAAAATCATGCCAAGTGCTAATTTAGTAGTAATCTCCACTGCTGGTAAATTCGCATATTCCCAAGCTTTTTCCGCTCTTACCGTTGGCCAGAATGTGATGCTATTTTCAGACAACATAACCATAGAAGAAGAACTGAAATTAAAACTTTTGGCGCAAAAAAGGCAGCTTTTGGTGATGGGGCCAGATTGTGGTACGGCAATTATTGGAGGAGTTCCTCTGGCCTTCGCCAATAGCGTGCGCCTTGGTAAAATTGGAGTTGTCGGCGCCTCTGGCACTGGAATGCAGGAAGTAACATCACTTATTCACAATATGGGAGGCGGAATTTCTCATGCATTGGGCACTGGGGGACGAGATATAAAAGAAAAAATCGGAGGCATCTCTTTTTTGCAGGCCTTTGAAATGCTCGAACAAGACGAAAATACCAAAGTTATTTTGCTAGTGGCCAAGCCGCCACATCAGACTGTTTTAGAGGAAATTGGAAAAAAAGTGGCCAGCTGTAAGTATCCGGTGGTGGCAGTTTTTTTAGGCGCCACAAAAGAGATCGTAGAAAAACATCACATGATTTATGGAAAAACGCTAGAAGAGGGAGCATTGCTGGCATGTCGGTTAGTAGATCCTAGGGCGCAATTAGAATGCAATAACGATGTTACCTCTATAAAAAATGTAACATCTGGCGACAAATACATTCGGGCGCTATATAGCGGTGGAACTTTTTGTTATGAGACGCAACTTATTTTACAAGAAGCAGGTATTAGCTCCCTATATTCTAATACTCCGGCCAGTGGGATTGCCACTTTGGCCAATTCTAATATTTCGCAGGGAAATTGTATTGTTGATTTGGGAGAAGATGAATTTACCAAGGGCCGACCTCACCCCATGATTGATTTTTCTTTGCGAAATCGTCGTATTTTAGAAGAAATTGCTCGGCCAGATACCGCTCTTATAATTTTGGACTTGGTAATTGGACATGGAGCTAATTTAGATCCGCAAAGAGAGTTTATTCCCACGGTAGTAAAAGCAAAAAAACTTGCGCCTCATATTCCCATTATCTGTTTTGTCACTGGAACTGATAGTGATCCTCAAAACCGACAAGAGTTGATTAAAATGCTCAAGGAGAGTGGGGTAGTGGTTGTTTTTACCAATGCACAGGCCGCACATTTGGCAACTAAAATCATTAGAGGAATTTAAAGATGAGTAGTAATAAATTATTAAAAGAAAAATTAAAAATTATAAATTTGGGCATTGAAAGTTTTCACCAAACCGCACTAGCACATGGGGCAAAGTCATTGCACGTAGATTGGAAACCTCCGCTGGTTTTTGACAAAAAACTTCAAGAACTATTGGAGAAAAATCGAAGTAAAATTGAGGCCGCTAATCTCAAAGCGCTAGCAATTGTAAATAGAGGAAGGCCGATGTTAATCGGCCTGGCCCAGGCAGGAGAGGTTATTCCTGGGATGAAAAAAAATCTAATCTTACATGCCGGCCCACCTATTGAGTGGGCACGAATGTGTGGACCTATGAGGGGGGCGATTATTGGGGCATTGTTATATGAGGGGTTGGCCCATAATGAGGAGGATGCAGCAAGTTTGGCCGCTTCTTCTCAAGTTGAATATTCTCCTTGTCACGAACATCAAACTGTTGGGCCGATGGCCGGTGTGGTTTCTTTTTCAATGCCAGTTTTTATTTTGGAAAATAGCGAATATAAAAATCGCGCATATTGCACCATGAATGAAGGTTTGGGTAAAGTTTTGCGCTATGGTGCCTATTCTTTGGAAGTTATCACCAAGCTTCGCTGGATGGAAAAGACTTTATACCCAATATTGAAAGAAGCAATCTCTTTTGCAGGGCCAGTGGATTTAAAAAATATTATTGCTCAGGCATTGCATATGGGAGATGAATTACATAATAGAAATCGTGCAGGGACATCCTTGTTTTATCGTAGTATTGCTCCTCATATTTTAAAAACCAAGGCCGAGCGTCAAGCGCAAATTGATGTTTTAAATTTTATTAATGGTAATGATCATTTCTTTTTAAATCTTTCTATGCCGGCCTCCAAAGTTTCGTTGGATGCTGCGCGCGGAATTGAAAATAGTTCTATGTTGACGGCCATGGCGCGAAATGGAACTGATTTTGGGATTCAATTATCTGCGATGAATGGCCGGTGGTTTGTCGGCCCGGCAGAAGTTCCAGATGCTCTCTTTTTCCCCGGTTTTTCAAAAGCAGATGCCAATCCAGATATTGGAGATAGTGCAATAACCGAAACTGCCGGGCTAGGTGGATTTGCGATTGCCGCCTCACCGGCCATTGTGCAATTTGTGGGCGGGGTAGCTCAAGATGCTATCAATTATACGATGCAGATGTATGAAATTTCGGTAGGAGAAAACAGTGTTTATCAAATTCCTTACTTAAATTTCCGAGGAACTCCTACGGGAATCGATCTAATTAAGGTGGTGGAAAAGAATATTTTGCCCTTTATTGATACGGGAGTTGCTCACAAGAAAGCAGGGATAGGACAGGTAGGTGCCGGAGTCTTATCTGCACCGGCCATGCCTTTTAAATTGGCCTATGAAGAATTTGTGAAAGGGTTATTATCCCATTAAAGATCCATATCTAATATAGCTCACTGAAATTCATTGCGTACTTCTATCTAATTTCTTATCCTTTTAAGATCACACTTTGATTAGGAGAAATAAAATGGAATCAACCAAATTTTTAGAAATGATGAATGGATTTCGCATTTATGATTTGACACAGGATTTGAGTATTCACACTCCTCCCTGGCCTTCCTATATGCCTTTTGGGATTCAATATTTTAAACGAATTGCAGGAGCACATATGGGGCAGGGCGCCAATGGCCAAATTATTACCACTTCCAATCATGTGGGAACCCATATGGATGGAGAGATTCACTTTTATTCTGCGGGAAGGGCCATTGGGAAGGTTCCTCTTGATGAGTGGGTAGGGCCAGGAGTTGTCGTAGATATTTCTGATGCTGTTTCTGATTATAGTCTATATACACCAAAGATGATCACGGATCGAGTAGAGGTAAAAAAAGGAGATATTTTAATTATCAATACTGGTTATAACAGATATGCCTGGGATCAACCAAATTGTGATGAAATTCGCTATTTTGTAAAACACCCAGGGCCTGCTCCAGAATTTCATCAGTGGTGCATGGATATGGAGATTAATTGGATTGGAGTAGATTGTGGTAGCGCGGATCACCCCATGAATACAATTATTCGCCAATGGCATCCAAGTAAATTTTTGGAAGCAGAGGCAAAAATAAAAAGTGAGTATGGAAAAAGTTGGGATGAATTTTTTCCACAAGATATTTATTATCAAGTAATGCATTTAAAACTTTTCCCCAAAGGCATTGTGCATGCAGAAAACTTAGGTGGAGAAATAAATTTGATAAAAAATAAGCGCGCTTGGATTGGATGTTTTCCGTTAAAAGGCATTGAATTAGAATCAGCAATGTGCCGAATTGTGGCCATGACCGGAGAGAGCAAATGGCCATAACATCAGACTTTGTTTATCATTGCCCAAATGATTTAAAAGGGGCGCTTTCCCTGCTAGCAAAAGAAAAAAATGCTCTCCCTCTGGCCGGAGGAACTGATCTCATCTGCAACCTAAAAGAAGAGCGCGCTATTTGCAAAAATTTGATCGATCTAAAAAACATTAAAGGACTCAATTCCATAGCACTGGCAAAAGATAAAAAAAGTATTTTCTTGGGAGCACTTGTTACCTTTTCGGATTTAATTAATAGTGAGCTAATCAATAAGCGCCTACCGCTAGTAATGGAGATGAGCAAAACGGTGGCCTCAGTGGCCATTCGTAATCGGGCCACGCTGGTGGGAAACATTTGCTCAGCAGTTCCATCCATGGATAGTGGTACCATCTTGGCAGTTTATGATGCCAAGGTGGAACTAAGATCATTGAAAGGAGGAAGTAGAGTGGTACCAATAAGCAAATGGTTTGTAGCACCCAAAAAGACGGCCCTTAAAAAAGGAGAGTTGGTGCTGGGAGTAACTATTCCTCTTCCGTCCAATGAACAGGCCGGATGCTACATAAAGCTTGGCCGCTACCAAGGAGAGGATTTGGCCCAGGCCTCTATTTCCGTGTTGGCACTTGCTAACAAACAATATCGAATTGCATTTGGAGCAGTTGCACCAATACCGGTGCGCGCAGGAAAAATTGAAAAGCTTTTAAATGGCCATGAAATTAATACTGCGCTTTTAAAACAGGCATATGATTTGGTGGAGCAAGAAATATCTCCTATTACCGATATTCGTGCTACTGCCAAATATCGAATGCACATGTCAAAAGTGATGTTAGGCCGTGCATTAATAATTGCAGACGAAAGATTAAAAGGCCATGGGCCTCACTATGGAATCACTCATCTATGAAAATCTCATTTGTATTAAACGGCGAAAAACGATCATTAGAAGTTAACCCTTCTGAAATTTTACTTGAGGTATTGCGCAAACGCTTAGGTCTCACCAGTCCCAAATGTGGTTGTGATCGAGGAGATTGTGGCGCTTGCACTATTTTACTTGATGGTAAAAGTGTGAAAAGTTGTCTAGTGCTAGCGGTAGAAGTCGCAGGCCATGAGATCACTACGCTGGAAGGATTAATGCAAAATGGAATCTCTCCTATTCAAGAAAAACTCCTGGATAATAACTCTTTTCAATGTGGCTATTGCGCTCCAGGATTTATTGTTGCGGCCCATGAGTTGTTAGAAAACAATTGTTGTCCATCAGTGGAAGAGATACGGGAGGCATTGGCCGGAAATCTTTGTCGTTGTACCGGATATACTCCCATCATTGATGCTATTGCACAGGTTTGCAAGTGTGAACATGAGGGGAAGAAAGGAGGATGTGGTTGTGAAGGAAGATAATCAGGCATCTGCTAAATTCAAATACATTGGAAAAAATACAAAACGAGTGGATGGGAAAGAGAAGATTACTGGGGCGGCAAAATATGTCGATGATATTGATTTTGGAAATTCTCTACTTTATGCTGCTATTGTAGAATCACCTTATGCTCATGCAAAAATTTTATCTATCAATACGAAAAAGGCAGAAAAAATTCCAGGAGTAGTTCGTGTAGTTACGGGAAATGAATTTCCTTTCCGCTTTGGCCTTTATATGCATGATCGCTATATTTTTGCCCAGGATCGGGTGCGTTTTATCGGAGAGCAAGTCGCGGCAGTTATCGCTCGTGACGAGGCCACCGCCCAAAGGGCCGCCAAATTGGTGGAAGTAAAATATGAAGAGCTTAAACCAATTTTGTCCGTTTATGATGCCTTGGGATTAAGCAGTAAAAAAGAAAATAAACGAAGTAGTGAGAAGGAATTTGGCCATAATCCTAAAAATATGATTCACCCTAAACTCTCCGAATATACTCATGTTCCTTGGTTTTTTCCGCAAGATAACTCCAATATTGCCCATTTTCGTAAAATTAGAAAGGGCGATTTGGAAAGTGGTTTTCAAGAGGCCGACTATATCTTAGAAGATGAATATACCGTTCCTCGCTATGCTCACTGTGCAATTGAAACTCATGCCTCGGTTGGATTGTGCGATCACTCTGGCCGTCTTACTATGTGGACAGCATCGCAATCACCTCATACACAGCGACATCTTTTTGTTGAGGCCTTGGCCCCATTGGGTTTTACCCACAAAGATATTCGAGTTATCACTCCCTATGTAGGAGGAGGTTTTGGTGGAAAGGCCGGAGTCTCCATGGAAATTTTGGCGGCGGCCTTGGCCACCTGTGTGCGCGGCCTGCCAGTAAAAGTAATTTGGAGTCGCTCACAAGAGTTTTATAATACCTATCAGCGCCAAGGAGTGCATGCTAAAATTAAAATGGGAGTAAAAAAAGATGGAACGATTACAGCGCTAGAGCAGTTACTTTATTGGGATGCGGGGGCGTATGTAGAATATGGCGCAAACGTGGTTAATGCTGCCGGCCTTTCCGCCACTGGCCCTTACCGAATTGCCAACGTAAAAATTGATTCAGTTTGTGTCTATACTAATTTGCCACCTGGTGGGCCATATCGTGGGTTTGGTTATTCAGAATTTCTATTTGGACTGGAGTCGCACATTAACGAGATGGCCAAAAAATTAAAATTAGATGCTGTGGATTTTCGTTTAAAAAATGCGATCGCAGAGGGAGATAAATTGGCCTATGGTGCTAGTATGAATCCCAATGGATTACATGAATGTATAACCAAAGTAGCAAAAGCAATAGAGTGGGGGAAAAAATATCCAGAGGATAATAAGAATAAATCCAACATTGTTCATGGAAAAGGTTTTTCTCTATTTTGGAAGGCCCCGGCCATGCCCCCTAATGCCTCTTCTTCTTGTTTTTTAAAATTTAATGAAGATGGAAGTTTAAATATTTTGCTATCGGCCATGGAAATTGGCCAAGGCTATTTCACTGTTATGGCACAGATTGCCGCCGAAATTTTATCTGTTCCTCCGCATAAAATTCGCTGTGAAACTCCCGACACCGATCGCAATCCCTATGAGTGGCAAACCGTGGCCTCACATATAACTTGGTCTTGTGGAAATGCGGTCAAGCGAGCGGCAGAAGATGCGAGAGATCAAATTTTTAAATTAGTTGCGCGGGCCTTGGAAATGCAACAAGAGGATCTATATCTAGAAGATGAGGCCGTAAAATCCAAGAAAGATGGAAAATTTTCTTTAAAATTTTCCGAGTTTATTATCAATGGGATTGGACAAAAAGATGGTACTTTTCGCGGAGGGCCTATTATTGGCCGAGGAATGTTCATGCCAGAATTTGCTTCGGCCATGAGTGATCCGGCCACTGGACAAGGAGGGAAACCCAACGTTCACTATACGGTTGGTGCTGCAGCAGTTGATCTGGCCATTGATAAAGAGAGTGGTAAAATTAAAATTAATAAAGTTGCCTTTGCCGTAGATGCTGGATGTGCTCTGAACCCAGATTTAGTCAAAGGCCAAATTACTGGCGGACTTTTGCAAGGACTGGCCACGGTGCTTTATGAGGATATGCGTTTTGATGACAAAGGAAAGTTATTAAATTCTAATTTTACCGATTATAAAATTCCTACCACTTTAGATGTACCAGAAGAAATTATTTCTATTATTGTGGAAAGGCCACAGCCAGATGGCCCATTCGGAGCAAGAGGAGTAGGAGAGCACACCATGATTCCGGCCGCACCAATGGTTGGAAATGCTGTAGAAGATGCATTGGGCATTCGAATTAAATCGATGCCTATTACTGCCGAAAAAATTGCTTTGGCCGTACTAGAGAAAAGTGAAAATGGGGGAGCTGGCCATTGATAAGGATAGGGATAATTGTCGTTCTCTGCACGGTACTTACAATAAGTAATCTATGTGGTAGTGAGGAGTCGTTTTTTATCCCCTATGGTAGTAATTATTTTCCACTAAATTATTACCCGCCTACTAATACTGTTTTCAGTGAGGAGGAAAATATTGGTAGGGCAAAAGATGTAGACTATTGGTTGAAAAAAAAATTTCCCGATCCTTTACCGCTTAAAATTCAGTACTCTATTATTTCTTCATTTCAACTTTCTCTTTATGATACGCAAGCAGATAAGTCATTAGGCTCTGATTTTTCGCTTTGGGTGCAGCGATGGAAACGACAAACAGATAGGCCTCGTACTCTTTTAGATTTTAAATTGGACTATTTTCACACCTATCTACGAACGGATGAAGGATCGGAAACTCGTTTGGATCTTCTTATTCTATACTCTTTTTTTGGCAAAAAATTTAATTACAGTGTGGGAGTACGACAAATGACCTATCCCTCTAGCAATATTAACAGCGGTACTCTTTTTATCTCGAATTGGGATTATGCGATATATCGGCCAGTGGTGGTCGGGTTATATTTCTTTTACCCAATAATAAATGATCTGGGCCTTATTAATTGGCAGATGACACCGTATGTGAAGGCCAAAGTCGGACCTGTTTTTTTTAACACCGATCTTTTGGAAATTTCGCTAAAACTGCATAATATTTTAACTGCAAATTCTCTTGATACTAGTGGTAGCTATCAAGTTTTTGACTGGACGGCCGATTATCAACATAATGCTTTAAGTTTATTTGTTCGTGGTTCATCGGGAGAACGGATTGGTTTGTTGGATGAGAAGGGAATCAAGAGTGATAATTATGGAGAGTTGATCGCTTCAACCTTTGGGATGGGAATTGGATTCAATTTTCTTTCAAAATCAAAATTGTGTTTTTTTTATGATGTAGCGTCTTATCTTTCTCCGAGTGTAGAAGCCGCGGTGACTCACGACCTCAATGATTATGAAGCAATTACAAAATTTTCTTTGGAGTATAGGCATGAGATTCAATAGAAATATTTTTTTATTTTTCTTTGTTTTTATTTTAAATTTTATTTCCTACACCTTGGGATTTGCTACAGATTATTATGGGGAAGTAGTTGCTATCAAAGGAGTCGCAACGTACGGCCAGCGAGTATTGGTTTTAGGAGACAAAATCCCTTACAGTGGTTCTATTGGAACTGATGTTGATTCAATCATAAAAATATATCTACCAGCAGATGAAACTTTTTTGGTGATAGGCCCGTTATCGCTATTATCTATTAATTCACCAGCGATTTCGTTAGAGAAAACTGCGGAGAATTTACAAAATTTTACTCTGGTTCGTGGCAGTGCTCGTTGGATTTCTCCGCAACGTGAATTTATCTCTCAAAGGCTCATCGTGGTGCAGGCCGGCCCGGGATACGTGGGAGGTAAATCTTCAGATTTTGTGGTAGTCAGTTCTCCTATGTTTGAGGAGATGGAACTAATTGTAATTAACGGCAAGGCACTATTACGTTCTAATGCAATAAAAAAAGATCAAGTATTGGCCACCTCGCTCGCCTGGGCCGGTTTGGGAGGAAGATTTGGCCTAGAGGTCAGTGGCCCACTGTTGCTTTCAGCTAATGTTTTAGATCACTATAAAAAACTCGATATAGCACTACTTCCAGGGCCATGATCTGATATCTACATTGGCGGAATATCTCGACATTGAATGGGTTGATAAATTAAGCGACTATCGGTAGCTACACACTCTTCAGTTAACTCGTCCCATTCCATAATTTTGCACTCTAATTTTTCGTAGCACTGTTTAGGAAAAGCAAAAGAGTAACTATCACCGAAATCATATCCAATGGTTTTACAAACCATTTCTTCACAACTGCCATAGTCGGCAGCTTGGAGAATTGCCGGGGCAAAAAGTAAAAAAGAGGCCAAAAGTAAAGATAATCCACTTGTTTTCATAGGAAACTCCTTGTTTGATGGAAAGATCAACATGGTGTGCAATTACGTCATAATGGAGTCAAGTGGCAACAAAAAATTAACTTTAATGAAAAAATTACGCAATTTTTTTATCAAGGAATGCCAAATTATAGGCCGGGGACTCTTTAAGTTTTGCTCGCCGTTTATTATATTCCTGGGTAGTTTTGACACTAGCGTGTCCAACATCTTGAGAAACGCGAAATAAATCTTCTCCATTTTCTAACGCTGAACCAATATAAGTAGCGCGCGCAGAGTGAGGGGAGATGCGTTTGCTAATTCCGGCCATCTTAGCATATTTGGCAACAATATAATCAACAGATTTTGGGCGTAGTGTTTTATCTAAGGAAGCATGATGTCCCGAAGGATTTTTAGTTGGGCGAAAGATCCAATCATCATCTTCTAGATCTTTTCCGCTGTTATGCATCCAGCTTAGATATTCCTGTAAAACTTCATCACATGTTGGGTGAATAACTTTTTGTAGATATTTACCACCTTTGGCCTTGATGTTTATAATTTTATGGCCATCGATACTTTTATAATCTTTCAACTTCAGATTTATTAACTCAGATTTACGAATTCCAGTAGAAAAGAATAGGTAGATTATTGCTCGATGCAGGGGAGAGGCCTTTTCATCAACTACTCGAAAAAGTTCTCGAACTTCATCGTCAGATAGATCGTTGGTCTCGGTGACTACTTCTTGGCGAGGTCGGCGAATATTCTCGCATGGATTGTGTTCGACAAATCCTTTTTCACATAAAAAATCAAAATAACTGGAGACGGCCGCCAATTTTCGGTTGATTGATTTGGGGGCAAAGTGTGCTTGATCTTCTAACCAATTTCGATATGCTACTAAATGAAATTTTTCTGTCTGCGCAATATTTTGAACGATAGGAAAATTGGTAGCTAGAAATTTTAAAAATTGCTTTATGTCATTACGATATGATTTTTGTGTATGCAAAGAGGGGAAATTTTTAAAAAATTCATAATCAAGTTTTTGTGCTTCTTGATTGTTATCTATTAGTTGAAAATCAGCTTGTCGATCATTTTTAGTAATCTGATATTCAATCACTTCTTTGCTTCTCATATAATCTTTATTATCTACGAGATGAAAGTAATTTTGCAGAGGGGAATTAAGTGCTTATCTAAAGCCGACCATCCTGGTCGGAAATGAGTCGAATAACAAAAGTGGTGTTGGCGGCCGATTTATCCACCCCAACAGTGCCACCATGTGATTCTACAATGCGCTTTACCAGATAAAGGCCAATTCCTGTCCCTTTTCCAGAAGATAATTTGGTAGAAAAAAGAGGAAGAAAGATTTTATCAATTATGGATGGATCGATTTTTCCAGAATCAATAATATAAATAGCAAGATCTTTGGGGCCATTTTGCTGACAACTAATTTTTATCCATTTTTCCGAAAGAGGCGCAATGGCATCGATAGCGTTATTTATAAGATTATAAAAAACTTGATAGATTTGGGTTTTATTTCCAGAGATATTGAGATCATTCTCAGTAGTTAATTTAATTTTTTCAGCGATTATTTTTGAATGCAATTGGCCACTGACTTCGGCAATTATCTCTGAGATTTTTATCTGCTCATTTGTGCTATGCTCGTTTTTAATTAGAGCGCGAACGCTGGCGATGATGTCCAAAATTTTAAGAGCAGATTTTTCAATTTTTTCTCCCAGCTTTGCCACTTTTTCTGCTGGTAAATTACCTTCTCTAAGCATCTCCGCATAACCGTGAATTAGTGTTACTGGATTTTTTATCTCATGTATTACTGACAATGAGGCCATTCCGATATTGGCCATTTCCGCTTCAAATTTTTTTTCATCTAAAACTTGTTTCATGTGAAGAAGAGATCGGTATTACAAGCAACAAACTTAACAAGATTTTATTGTTCTAACAAAATATGTCTTAGCAAATTTTTGTAGGACACTGTTTTTATAAAATGTTAGCATCAACTGATGTTTTTCATTGTGAAAAAAATTATATTTATCGCTACTTTTTTTTCTTTTTCTTCCTTCCTTTTGGCAAAAACCTACGAGACAATTAGACAAAGTGAAATCTATCAAAATCAAAATTGTCAGATAACTCAGAGTTGTTCTCTTAAAAGTTTTGAAATTTTAGTTAAGGATTTAGATATTCAAGGTAGTTTTGGACGCAATCTTAAGTCTCGCGTCTACCTAAGGTATACCACTGACTCCGTGGATAATTTGTTAAAGTTTGGTATTGTGCAATTTATTAGGGGTTGTATGTGGGAGAGTACTAAAGATTCTTTTCATTTTGGGACGGTTCGCGAGTTTTTTGGACGACAAAATGTTAAGTTTATCCATCCACAAATGGTGATTGATTCCATTGATGTTGATCCACTATACAATTCATGGTTGATTACAAAACCTTCACATACTCGTCATGATCTCTATCGTTGGAACAGTGTTGCTGGTTCTTATTCCGAAGATAGCGAATCACTGTATTATCAAAAATTGCCGTTGGTCCCAGTTCTCTATGTTAGGGATACGCCTGGCTCGGCCAGTTACTATGAAGAAGCTGAATCTGCAACAAACACGTCTTTAGAATTTATCTCCTGTGTCTACAAGATCGAAGATATTCCACTGATTAGTACCCCTCAAGGAATGGGCCAGGAGAAGGCATTAAAATGTTTTAATTGGCAAAGTTCTAATGTTTTTAATCATGCCACTAAAAAATTTGAAAAATTGCCGATCGTCTCACCAATTTGCAACTCTCCTCAGGCCTATGCTCAGGCCAATGATATAGACGGACAACTTAAAGATTCTTCTACTTGGCAAAAAAAAATGGAAGAACAAAATAGGGGAGTGCTAGATAAATTACAATGGAGTCATCAATCCGTTTTAGATGGTCGAGTTCGCTCGCAAACCGTGGCCATAGTTGGCGCAGAAATTAATCCAGCAAATTTTCTTGGTATGATTGACCAAAATAAAAAAGAAATTCCCGACAACAGTTTTGATGATGATGGTAACGGTTATGTTGATGATTATAACGGATTAAATCTGTTTTTAGGAAATGGCACTAATTACGGCACACATAATTCGGCCAATGGATTGCACGAAACTAGAGTTGCTTCAATGGTAGCACTGATTTCTGCTTATGATGAGACTAGGCCACATCCTATAAAAATCCTACCCATAACAGTTGATTCTTTTGATGGGAAATCGGATGACTTATATTTTAAGCGCGTTGCGGACGCTATCGATTATGCTGTTTTGCGTGGGGCCAGAGTTATTAACATGTCTTTTGGAATAAGTGAAACTTATCGAACTTTTTTTAAATTCATTGATGGCGACTATGAGAAGTCTCGAACCTATCTACAAAATGCTATCGATCGGGCCTTTGCTCAAGGGGTAATTATATTGGGAGCCTCATCTAATGATATTGCACGCAATCAAGATTTGGAGAAAGAGTTTCCGGCAAATTTGCCTAATGTTTTATCAATAAGTGGAATTAGTGAAAATGCCATCTTAACACGTGCTTTCGGGAAAATAATCAAAACTGCAACTTATAGCGAGAACTTATATCTTTATGATGGCGGAGATTCGCTGGTAGGCGCTTCCGGAACTAGTTATGCTACACCAATTATTGCGGCCTATGCGGCAATAATGTTGGCAAAAAATCCCGAAATGGATTCTGCAGAAGTGGGACAGAGAATATTACAGGCATCAGTTGGCCCAATCATTGGCCGGCGGAAGATTTCGTCTGGATATTTTTTGCCAAATCTATTTTTGAAAGACGAATAAGCTATGAGGTATAATAGGAATTATACCTCATAGCTTATCTTAATTATTTTGATGTTAGGTTTAGGTTTTTGGATGGAAAAAGTAAAAACGACCCCAAACGTATAAGGGATGAAGTTAGAAAGATAGTAATATAGACATACGATGGAGTGCCTTGATTTTCTAAAAAATTAAATATAATTACTCCCACCCCTACTCCAATTCCAATAGCAATTGTATGGTAAAAATTGAAGTAACTCATAAAAGATGTTTTAAAATCATCTTTTGCTTCTTTGAAGACAATAAGAAAAAATGACAATTCGTGTGCACCCCAAAAAATTCCTGTCAGCAGTTCGAGTATAAAAAGATATTTTATGCTGGTAGATAGAGTCCATAGTGCTGGAATTATCGAGATGCCTACCGCCGATAGCAAATAGACCCGTCTTCTATCAACGTTAGAGAAATATTTGCGAAATATTTGTAAAAAAATAATTCTTCCAAAAAAAGAGGAAGCAATTATTATCATGTACTCGAAATAGGAAAATTTCAGAACCTTCAACATGTAGGGCGCAAAGAAACCCGCAGAAATAAAAACACCTGCTTTAAAAATTACTGTAAATGAAGTAATTTTTTTCAAAAAATCATTTGGAATTTTTAAAAAAAGCACCTGCCGAAAGGTCTTCTTCTCATCGCTAAACTCCACAGAAGGATGTTTAAAGAGCATAAAGGTAGAAATTGCTCGAAATAAAAAGCATGCAAAAAAAACGATTTGGAAAATTTTCAAATCGATATTTTGTAATTTACCGTATTGTAATAGCACACCAACGGCCACAATCCCGGCCAGCATGAAAAACGAGGTAATACTATTGCGAACACTAAAAAATAGTGCTGTTTTTTCTTTGTCTATCAATCTAGAAAGCCAAGTGACCCAGGCCGGAGAAATTGTTAGGCCAAAGATGTGATACATTGTTACAACCAAAAACAGAACACTGTAATTGTTTTGTAAAAAAGATTGAAAGAAAACCAGAGGAAGAAATAATACTGCCTGTGAAAATGCACATAAAACTGCCCAGGTGCGATATGATTTAATTTTAGCTAAGCCTATAGGTGCCACAGCTTGCAGAAGTCCACCAATAACAAATGGTACTGTTGCCAGAAGACTGGCCTGTAATTCAGAGTGTCCGAGGCGCAAAGCATAGGCGCTAAAATAAACTTCTCCAGCTCCCGTCATTAGTGCAAAAAAAAGTGCATCAAGAAAATAGACGAGCTTAAAATTGTGTTGGAGCATATGGGAAGTTTTACCGAGGTTGTGTTTCTTTAACTATAATGTCATTGATTCGAGAGGAGATTTCAAGAGATATTTTAAAAATATTATCACAACCAATTCCATTTTCGGAGTATGCCATCATTCCTATTAATGCAAAATATCCTTTGTTTAAGTTAAACCAAGGATACCAGCCGAATTTGCCTTCAGCTGAGACAATCTCTTGGTTGCGCCAAACTCCCAATCCATAATCATAGTTTTTTCTACTCATATTGGAAGGCAATTGGATTTTTTTAGAAAACTCATTATGTGACTCCACTACCCTATCAACTAAATGATGCCACTTACTACTTTTCCCTAATTCTACCAAATAATACATGAGCTTATAGTAATCTTGCATGTTAATAAGCAGGCCATTTGCGAGGGATGGATTGATAATGCCCGTACGCTTGATAGAATCGCTATAATATTGAGTTTTCGGATTTAGCTGCAATGGATTTTTGATAAATTCCTCAAAAATCTGATTCCACACTAGTGGACGTTTGAGTTTGCGTGAGAGAGCAACCTCAACCATGCGGCCAACAATTTGTAGATGATAAGGCCCATACCAAAAAATTTTCTTTGCCTTAGGAACACCAATATTTTTTTCAATTTCTAGGGCCAATTTATAAATTCGCCCGACGCATTCTCCAATTGCCATATTAGAATTTGTGCTGCATCTTTCTTTCGGATGGTGTCCGGGGAGTCCAGAAGTTTGAGAAAGCAAATCCTCTAGGGTAATGGAGGAAAAATTTTTCCATCCAAGCAATTGGCCAGTAGTTGACTCCAATTTAAGCAGTCCTCTCGTAACCAAATTCAAAACGGTAATGGTGGTTATTAGTTGTGATGATGCATCTACTGGAATTAGAGCTTCAAAGGATAGATTTTCCCGAATACTTTGATCTTTACGCGTAGGATAATTAATTTCGCCGAAGCGATAAGAGTAAATGGGCAATCCATTTTTGCCAGATAGAATAAAAGCAATATTGCTAATTCCTTTATTAGTTTCAAGTAGGCCATCGAGATATGCTTCAACAGAGTTAATACTTGTGTTGGAAAGAATCCTTCCAATTTCATCATTCCATAAAGAAGAGGTAGTTGCCGCGGAAGAGAAATTATCGTTGGGAAAAAGTTTCTGCTGATTCAGAAGAGTGTGGGCAACAAGCTTCTCAGTCTCTTCTGTCGAAATAATAGAGGCAATAATGCGGCCATCACTTGCGGGAAGTTTTTGCTCAACCCAATGACAGGAAGCAAGCAATAACGAAAGCAGGAAAAGAATAAGAATAGATCGCACCATACCCAACCTCTTCGACAATTGAATAAACTTCTTAAATCTTAAGTAAGCAATTTGAAAAAGTTTCAAAATAAACAAAAACCTGGGAATCTACGAAGTAAACTAAAGTTTGAATCTTTAAGGATTCTTTGTTACCTTTTGCCCATCAATATTCCGTATTCGCTTAGGAGAATTGTTATGAATAAAATCCCTGTGGCAATCTTGGGTTCTACTGGTGTCGTTGGCCAAAAAATGATTGCCATGCTCTCTGATCATCCCCATTTTTATGTCGCAGAAATTGTTGCCTCCGATAAAAACTTAAATAAGTCTTACGGCGAAGTATCCACTTGGTTTGAGCGCACAAAAATCCCCTCCTCTGTTTTTCAAATGCGTTTTAAATCTACTAGTGAAATTACCTCTCCTTACGCATTGTCGGCCCTACCTTCAGAGGTCGCCGCTGAAATTGAACCAAATCTGGCCAGTAAGGGAATTCATGTAATCAGTAATGCTTCTACTTTTCGAATGAATAAATATGTTCCTCTTTTAATTCCTGAAATTAATCCTTCTCATCTAGAAATCGTGGCACAGCAAAAAACTACCGGCAAAATGGTAACCAACCCCAACTGTTCAACTGTTTTTTTGGCGATGGCCATTTTCCCGCTATATGCAACTTATAAAATAAAGCATATTACGGCCGTAACTCTACAGGCCATTAGTGGCGCCGGATATCCCGGACTTCCTTCGCTAGATATTCTGGGTGATTGTATTCCTAATATTTTAGGAGAAGAGGAAAAGATTCAAAATGAGGTAAAAAAGATTTTGGGATCAACTTCTTTGCCGGCCACTTTTACGACTACCGTCAATGTCAACCGTATTCCTGTCAAGCACGGCCATACAGTGATTGCTAATGTCCATTTCACGGAGAACATTTCAAAGCAAGAGATTGAAAAGTTATTTATCACATACGCCGAAAAATTTCCCCAGGCCTATCAACTACATTTTGATAATTTCTCCCCTCGCCCAACTCGAGATTTAACAGATTTTGACAATCGAACTCATATCGGCAGGATTCGTGTTTCCGAAGATCCTCGTCAAATCTCGTTAGTGGCCATGGGACATAATCTTGTTCGTGGTGCCGCCGGGGCGGCAATCTTAAATCTTGAATTATTTCATAAATACTTAGGAAAATAACGTGAAAGTTGCGCTTATCGGAAATGGAAAAACAGGCCATCATGTTGCAGATCTTCTTACTCAGGAGTCATATGCTTTTTCTATTTTTAATCTGGAAAATCCTCCCACCCTCACAACTTTGAGCGGACACGATGTCATAATTAATTTTACACCGGGAGAAATATTTTTATCCCAACTTGATCTGCTTATTGCCAGTAAAATTCCACTGGCCGCTGGCAGTACAGGACTTATTCTTCCGGAGAATTTAGATACCAGACTTAAATCCAATGGGATTAGGTGGATTTACGCTTCTAATTTTTCCCTAGGCATGGCCTTGGCCAATCGAATGCTGAAAGAACTCTCTCATGCTAAAAATATTTTAAATGATTACAGTTATACGTTAAATGAAACACATCACACAAAGAAAGTAGATAACCCAAGTGGAACGGCACTGGCCTGGGCAAAAATAATAGATGACCCAAAAAAAATTTCCATTACAGGCCATCGAGAAGGTGAAGTAGTCGGTATTCACGAGTTAACACTTAACACTCCCTTTGAAAGTATTACCTTGAAACATGTGGCCCATGATCGAAAAATTTTTGCACAAGGCGCAATATGGGCAGCAAAAAAGCTTTTAAGTGATCCTTCTCTCCCCTACGGACTACATTATTTTTCTAATTTGGCAGGAGAATATTTATATGAAAAGTAGTAATCTTAAAAAAAACATCCATGATTTTTCACTTTGGACAGCGCTTATCACTCCACTTACAGAAAATGACACCTTGGATGTTAAATCCCTGCAAGTTCTGCTAAAAGAGCAAGCAGCGGCCCATAACGGATTGTTGCTCCTAGGAAGTACAGGGGAAGCATTAAATTTAAATCTCGATGAAAAAAAGACAATCTTAAAAATTGCGCTCGAACAAAATTTTCCCGTTCCCATTATGGTGGGAGTTAGTGGCCACAATATCCAAGAGAGTTCTGCTTGGATGCGCTATTTAGAAACTTTGGATGTCGATTGTTATCTTATGCCCACTCCTATTTACGCAAAACCTGGAGAAGAGGGACAGTATCAATGGTTTAAAACACTAATGGATCTCTCTTCACGTCCGGTGATGCTATATAACATTCCTGGACGGGCCGGGATAGCACTAAACCACAATACCGCCAAGCGACTTGCAAAACATCCCAACGCTTGGGCCATCAAAGAGGCCAGTGGTAGCAATCTAGAATTTAGTCGATATCGGGAGGATGCTCCCCAGCTTAAAATTTTTAGTGGAGACGATGGAATGTTACCAGGGCATGCCTCCTTGGGTGCCGCAGGCCTAATCTCGGTGGCGTCTAATGTTTGGCCGGCGGAAACTAATCTTTATACTAAAATGTCTTTAGAGTTAAAAATTACTCCAGAGACGGTAGAAGGCAAGATGTGGCAAAAGGCCTCTGATTCACTTTTTACGGCCAGCAATCCAATCCCGGCCAAAGCAATTTTACATCGTTTA
Source organism: Bdellovibrionales bacterium RIFOXYD12_FULL_39_22 (assembly GCA_001770205.1). Lineage (GTDB taxonomy): Bacteria > Bdellovibrionota > Bacteriovoracia > Bacteriovoracales > Bacteriovoracaceae > YD12-FULL-39-22. The sequence goes on along the minus strand of MEQL01000051.1, from coordinate 5,461 downwards.
GGTCGAATTAGTTCTAATAAGATGCGTTTACCTCTTTCTGCTTTGGATTTAAAAAGTACCGAGCTTCTCGAAGAGAGCGACCGAGAAATTCGAAAGTGGTTTACTAAATGAATACTCCTAATCTAGATAAATCATTTGAGGAGGTTCTAAATCAACTTGAATCCGGACAGCTGCGTTCGGCGTATTTTAATGAGTCAACAAAATCTTGGTTGAGCAACAGCAAAATAAAAGAGTCTATTTTGGCAGCGTTTCGTGCCGGTGTTTTGATTGAACACAACGGGTTCATTGACAAAGATACTCTGCTGCCGCAGACCTTTAGCGTGGCCCGCGGAGTTAGAATTGTTCCAGGTGGGTCGGCAGTACGGCGTGGTAGCTATGTTGCCACCGGCGTTATAATTATGCCTCCATCCTATATAAATGTTGGAGCATATATCGACAGTGGTACCATGATCGATAGTAATGTGCTGGTCGGTTCTTGCGCTCAAATTGGCAAAAATGTCCATCTTTCGGCCGGAGTCCAAATTGGTGGCGTGCTTGAACCAATTGGACAACGGCCGGTGATAATTGAAGATAACGTCTTTGTGGGTGCTGGATCTATAATTGTAGAAGGCGTTGTGGTTAAGCAATCAGCGGTTATTGCTCCGGGGGTTATTCTCTCCAAGGGAGTCACCGTTTATGACACCGTTCATCAGCGCATTTTAGAGCGTGGTGCTGAAATTCCTCCTTGTGCAGTGGTAATTCCGGGTAGCAGGCCTCTGGGTGATACTCACTCCTGGGGAGAGAAAATGGGGTTACATACAAATTGTGCACTTATAATAAAGTATCGTGATGAAAAGAGTAATGCTTCACTAGAACTAGAACAACTATTAAGATAACCATAATTTTTTTATTATCCCCTTCTCTTCTAATTTCTACTATTGAAAATAAGAATACTCCGAGATAGCTTATATTAAATTAATTTATCGAATAAACGCTTGAGAGGGCCCTTATGTCTGCACCTATAAAAATATTGATTGTTGATGATGAAGAAGCTATCTTGCGCAATTTCAAAGCACTCTTAGAGGATCGTGGACACAGTGTTATTTCTGCACTCAATGGAAAAGAGGCCCTCTCACTATTTGCTAAACATCGTCCAGATATTGTCTTTACCGATTTACGAATGCCGGAAATGAATGGCCTAACTTTAATCTCCAACCTGAAACAATTGGCACCGGAAATTCCCACAGTTGTAGTTTCTGGAACTGGTAACATTAAAGATGCCATTGAGGCCATTCATCATGGAGCATGGGATTATCTTTTAAAGCCTTTACAAGAGACTGGTGAAGTAGAAATTGTGTTACAGCGAACTCTGGAACATGCCCGCTTGCGAGTGGAAAATAAAAAATATGTCAAAGACTTAGAAGGTGCCATCATTCAAAAAAGCAAGGATATTTGGTATAGCGAAATAAAGTTTCGAACTTTGATTGAAAGCTCTCCACTGCCAATTATTTTGATCAAAGATAATAGAATTAATTATGTTAATAATGCGGCCATTCGCATCTATGCTTTTAAAAATTCTAAAGAAATGGTGGGAAAACTAAGTGAGGAGCTTTTTGCGTCTGGAGCTGAGCGAGATTTGCAAAAGCAATTAGCAGAAAATGATTTTGCACTCCTTGTAAATGGCATTAAATTTGAAACAAAGGCCATGCGCAAAGATTTTTCAACTTTTCCGGCCAACATAACGGTCGGCTCCATAACTTTGGCGGAGGGGCCAGCAATAATTATTTTTACCGAAGATATTTCAGAGCGAAGAAAACTTGAAGAACAATTACGACAAGCTCAAAAGCTTGAAACAATCGGCCAATTGGCGGGTGGTGTTGCGCATGATTTTAATAATATTCTAACTGCGATTATCGGTTTTTCTGATTTATTGCGCCGAAAAATAAGTAGTGATGTCCCTTCAACCCAAATTTTAACGCAAGTACAACAGGCCTCCGATCGGGCAAAAAAATTGACTCGCAGTCTACTCTCTTTTTGTCACCAACAAGAAGTTATTGCTAAATATGTTGACCTAAACACTATTATCACTCAATCTCAAAGCTTCTTAAAAAGATTGCTTAGTGACGATATTTCTCTGACGACTTCTTGTCACGACTCCCCTGTCCCTATTTACGCAGACAGTTGCCAAATTGAGCAAATTTTAATGAACTTGGCATCTAATGCGCGTGACGCTATGCCTGGCGGTGGAGAAATAATTATTCGAACGGACATACAAAAAGGAGATGCATCTCATCCGAATGGTTTTGCCATACTTATCGTATCCGATACCGGCGAAGGAATGGATCCGGAAACAAAAAGTAAAATTTTTGAAGCCTTCTTTACAACAAAAGCGGTCGGTGTAGGCACAGGCCTTGGCCTGGCCATTGTTGATGGCATTGTTCGGCAACATGGTGGTTTTATCAACGTTGAAAGTGATAAAGAAAAGGGAACTACTTTTAAAATCTTTCTTCCCCTCATGGATAAAGAAAAAATTATCGGCATAAGTGCTACTGGCGCCGAAGAATATCCCAAAGGTGGCAATGAAGCTATATTGGTTGCCGATGATGATGCTTCTCTGTTAGGTCTTGCAGAAATTTTTCTTCGCGATTTTGGATACCGTGTAATCACGGCCGTAGATGGCCAAGACGCAGTCGATAAATTTAAACTGCATGCCGATGAAGTTGACTTACTATTTTTTGATACCATTATGCCTCGAAAAAATGGAGTTGCTGCCTATGAAGAAATTCGAGCAATAAGGCCAGAAATTAAAGCTCTTTTTACTACCGGCTACTCTTCAGAGGTGGCCTACAATCGCGGAAAAATGGAGGCAAATTTAGAATTAATGATGAAGCCTGTGCGGCCTATTGAATTTCTCTACAAGATACGCGAAATGCTAGATCGTGAGCAAAAATAATGAAGAAATTTATTTCCACTAAAACACTTACTGTACTGACTATAATTTTATTGACCATACTGACAGCACTATCACTTTTGTGGAATATTCATGAAGAAAACAGTCATATTTTCTCCTTGGCCAAAATTGAGGCCGATGCTGCTTACAGTAAGGATTTGGCCTACCGACGATGGGCCGCAGAGCATGGTGGTACTTATGTTGAAGTTACTGCCAATACTCCTCCCAATCCATTTCTGGCGCATATAAAAGAACGAGATATCTCCACCTCCAACGGAAAAAAATTGACGCTGATAAACCCGGCCTACATGACGAGGCAAGTTCACGAAATAGCAAAGGACGAATTTGGAGTAAAAGGACACATCACCAGTCTTCGCCCTCTGCGCCCGGCAAATGCGCCTGATGCTTGGGAAAAAATGGCCTTAACTTCTTTTGAAAATGGCAGTTCGGAAATGACAGAAATTGTAACCTCCCCTTCTGGTGATTATTTGCGCTATATGCGTCCAGTCATAACTGAGCAAGGATGTTTAAAATGTCATGAGTCGCAAGGATACAAATTAGGAGATATTCGCGGAGGAATTAGTGTTTCCGTACCTCTGCACAAACACCAATTGGTTTCTGCACAGGGAGTTAAGATTGTGACAATTTCTCATCTAGTGCTATGGGCACTAATGATTATTGCCGCGCTAATTATTTCTAATCTTTATACCAAAGGAGAAAAGGCCCGCGAGCAGGCCTCGGCACAGGCCATTGAAAATATGCGCGAGAAAAACAATATTCAATCACTCATGCTACAAACGGAAAAGATGATTTCTCTTGGTGGTTTGGCCGCAGGCATGGCCCATGAAATAAACAATCCCTTGGGCATTATTACACAAGCAGCTCAAAATATTGAACGGCGTTTTTCACCTGAAATGACTGCAAATCTGGCCATTGCCAAGGAGGTTGGTACCGATCTAGAAAAAATTAGCGCCTATTGCAAACGTAGAGAGATTGATACTTTTATCGCTGATATAAAAACCGCCGTGGCCCGTGCCTCTCGTATTATTCACAGCATGTTACAATTTAGTCGCAATAGCAAAGATACAAAAATAGCCATCACCTTAGATACTTTGATAGAACAGTCCATCGAACTTGCTGCCAACGATTATAGTCTTAAAAAGAAGTATGATTTTAAGGCCATTAAAATAGTTCGTGAATTTGCCAATGATCTTCCGGCAATTCCGATAATCTTTGGTGAAATGGAACAAGTCTTTTTGAACCTATTAAAAAATGCAGCGCAAGCAATGCATACCAATCCTAGCACTCGCCCACCTCAAATTACTTTGCGTTTAAAAAAGGATGGAAACGCCATATTGATAGAGATAGAAGACAACGGCCAGGGCATGGAGCCAAAAGTTTTAAAAAGAATTTTTGAGCCTTTTTTTACTACCAAATCTCCCAATGAAGGAACTGGACTAGGCTTGGCAGTTACACACCGAATTATCACTTTAAATCATTCTGGCACGATAGATGTCACCTCTACTCTCGGACATGGAAGTTGTTTTTCAATTCGTCTACCGTGTAATTAGATGGTTCAATGATTGTCCATATGACGCTCCTGACACGTCAGGCCCCTATCGAGCAAAGATCCCGACGAGACTTGCAACGAGGAACATACCCTCGTTTTCATCAATGTGGCGGAATCTATATTCGAGGGAAAATTGATGACATAAACTTCGAATTTAAAACAAATCGTGTGCTGATCCAGAAGTTTGCTCGGGCTGATCGTAATGCAAGTTCAATATTTTTTTCAATTTCTAATACTGAATCGTAAAGGTGCTGTTCGATTTGAGCACGAATTATTTCGAATTGTGATGTTTGCTTTAAATTAATTGCCATTACTTCTTCTTGAAACGCGCGGTGCGATCTTCTCCGCGGGCAATAGGCTTGGTCTTTCCATCGACAATTTCATTCATGCCAAGAAGTCGTCTTTGTAGAGACTGAATCTCATTTCTAAATTCATCATATATCTCTTCTGCCATCAAAATAAAGCTTTGGCCATCTCGACGGTTAATGCGTACTGGTTCGCCAACGGCCGCATCCATATAATCTTTAAGCTCTGATCTAAATTTCTTTGCATTTGCACTTTGCATGTTGACCTCCCGATCGCTTTAAGAGTACCACGAAGCGTACTCTTGGTCAATGTGGTTGTATATACTACGGTAGTAATTTTATATTGATTAGAATTGTTGTTTTTGTTGTGCAGAATTCAATATTTTCGGGGACGTGGTTATAATTCGTGGCCATAATTCGCCAGACAACTGGCTAAAAAAAATCGAAATCATCAAACATCTTTATGCGATGTTTGCGCAGAGGAATGATTATTCTTCTTCATCGTATGGAATTTTGTGTAGATCGAACCAGGCAATCAATTGATCTTTTGTTATTTCGCTGGCCGTGGCCTGGTTTACCACAAGTGCAAGTTCTGAATAATTTTCTTCATCATTTTCTGGATAGGTAATACCAATTATGTAAAATAAAAGTGGGCCA
>MEQL01000050.1 GCA_001770205.1 Bdellovibrionales bacterium RIFOXYD12_FULL_39_22 | reverse complement strand
TGCTGAAAGTATGGAACAAAAAACACAAAAGGCCAACAATTATTTCATGTTATGTGAAATTTATTTCGTTACGAACTATATGTTCCAGTTGGATGTGTTTCCATAAACATTAGATCACAGAATGGGCGATTTACATCCGTATCTCCCAATGAGGTATCACAAACGATAGTACTATCTGTAATCGACATAGACGCTGTACTGGCCCAGGTTTGTGTATAAAACAAGTTATTGCTTACGTTTATTGTTGAACTTTCAAAATTCAAAGTTACATCGCTACCTGTTTTTAAAATAATATCACAAGTAACTGCACTATTTGTTAGTGTTAGCGAGGAACTTTGCCCAAGCGATATGAGTTCATTGCATCCACCAAAAATTTCCGGAGTTAGCGTGATGCCATACAAAGTAACAACTGAATTATTGGAAACATTAAAACCAGATGCTCCACTTTTTAAAATTATGTTGTTGTTAGTCGATGAGGGTGAGAAAAAATCTCCCGTGGTATAATTAATTCTCGTAAATACGCCGCTAACTGTAAAATTATTATTAGAAAAGATGGTATTTATTCCATAGGCGTGTGCTTCTGTCATATGGTAGGAGTCAAATAAATATTGCACAGTTCCGCTGTTATCTGTGAAAATTATATTTCCGTCCCCACCGTAAGCATTCAATCCTTGATACCATTTATCGAAAAGGGAGTTGATTACTATTAGATTATCATATCCTGTTTTTTTAATACTCCCGACATAGTCTGATCCACCACAAGATTCGCTGGTAAATTTACTATGAGAAATATTTCCACCATTAATATAGACCTTTATTGAATCAAATACAGTGTGCGTAATTTGGTGAGAAATTCCTGGAGTGCCTGTATTAAATTGCAACGTTGCTGGCCCACCATTGTTATCGTCTGGAGTTGAGCACATAAATGTAGAATCATCACCTCGTAAATACACTTCACTACCGGCCGAGCCCGCGGACGTAACGGTACCATTAAACTTAAAAGAAGAATCTGCACCATTCCCTCGAAAAAGAACATCCGCCCCTGCCCCAAAATGAACATTACCCTCAAAAATATAGCTTCCGTCAAGGTAGAATGGCGAGCGTTCGGCATCAAAGGTAAGCGCTTCTGTATACGTGGCCGGATATACTTCCGTAAAAGTAGATAAGTTTATCGCATCGCTTGATGTTGAAGCAAAAAAGGTAGAAGTTTGATTCAAATAATCACGGACTTTGGTATAAACTATTTTTGCCCCAATATCCGCGGTTAACATCCATTCGTTACGATATTCAAAAGACTGCCACGCCCCAGTAGTAAATGATTCATTAATATTGTCGAACATTATCTCTTTAATTCCTGTTCCACGATCCGTAGCATTGATATCAATATAAACGGAGGGAGATGCGGTCGTTGCCCACCCATTTAACACTCTCACACTTTCCATCTCGGGGGCCTCTGTATCAATGATAAATTCTTTCCAGTATACCGAACTCTCCAATCCATTTAAATCAGCAAATTTAAGATAAATATTTTTTTGTCCATCTTCTGAGAAATCAATTTTTGCTTCGGCAGCATTTACCGATGAAAAAGTATAACTACCTCTAACTGGTACCCAATCTCTATTGATAAACGCACTTTCATGTGCAAGTTTCATCAATACCGCGCGCGAATCGTACTTGAAACTAATAACAACATCACTTGTACTCGTCACTACCGTCGTCGCCACGGAATTAATAGTTACAATGGTAGAATCGCTCATGGTAGTAAATGAACCCGAGGGCCCAGTGGAAAGTGCCATCCCAACGTCCCCTAGATCCGTTGTATCTCCGCTGGCCACAGTAATATCGGAAATAAAAGAAACACTCAGTCCCGATTTAGAAAACTCTACCGTATACTCATCACCCGCCGGAATATTTGCCAAAAGGAAATCACCGTTGGCGTCGGTCGTGGCCGTAAAACTAGTTCCCGGGATATAAACAATAATTCCATTCAAAGTAACATTTTCGGGGTTGTTTAAAATCTCCACCGTGCCCATAATTGCTCCGGGCGGTGTAAGTGCAATATCAGGCAAAGTTGTGGTTGCACTAGCTCCAACAACAATATTTTTAAACTTTGCAGCGCGTGGACTTCTCACCAAACCGGCCAGTGCACCTGAAACAAAAACCGTATACTCTCCGGGAACCATGTTCTTAATGGATAAATTCCCCTTACTATCAGCCGTTGTGTTATATTCTGGGTGAGATTGGACTTCCACTTCTGCGCTAATGGCAGGACTACCGTTATCCATGGCCAAAGAAGCAGATAGCCCACCGAAACCTTCCACCGCGTAAACAGTGTCACCTGCGGAATTACCATCTCCAGATTTTGCCGAGCTAGAACTATTGCATCCAGCAAAAATTGAAAAAACAGTTGCCGCAAATAATAGTTGCTTGATCAACTGACACTTTTCAATTTTTAATCGAAACATTTTTCACTCCTTCAAAGTTCGGCCACAAAAAATCTACCGGGCAGTTCCAGGAAAAGATTTAAATCTATTTTCTTCCTCTTTTAGCTGATTCTCATATTTAATTAACTCATTTTTGCCTCGTTTTAACAATGATTCTATTTGCGATTTATATTTATTCAATAACTCCTCGCGCGCATATGCGGAAATGGCCTTTTTACTTTTTGTTTCCGAAATTAATTCCGAGGCCAATCCCCCAACCGCTTTTCCATAATCAAATAAATTTTTTTGCTCTAGGCGATTTGGTCCTCCCTCTTTCATTGAAACAACGTTGCCTTCATAACTTTGCAGCACAATTCCCTCAAGAAGCGGACCCATCTCTGAAAAATAGATACTTTCTAACTCCTTAATCTCTCGCCCATTTTTTATTTTTTGCATTAGTTCCGTATAAACAAAATCGAGCCGCTCCAGCACAGAATTTAAAGTAGAATAACTTTCAATCATTCCCTTAATTACTTTGGTTTTTTCTTCTAAAATGTTTTTATTAAAATCCTCCAAGCTTTTTTTAAATTTAGCTATATTAGTAGCAGTTAACAAAACTACTCCTCGATAGATAAAATCAGAGGAGGAATCACTTAAAATATTTTTATTTTTGAAAAAGGAAAGTCTCTTTAAAAAAGTATAGACCTTATCGGAGAGCAGTGTGCTCTTGCCATAAACTTTTGCGCTATAGTAACCGGGAATTAACTTACTACCACTCTCAAAAGTCAGTACTGAAAATTTAGCAAAATGATTTCTAAGCTGCGCGGAAGTGGTGATGTTAATTTGATCCTCTGACAAAATCTTTCCGTAGATGGAATTTAAAGTTAAATAAAGTTGCGCACTATTGGCCCGACCTGTGGACACTACAATCTCATCTCCTTCCTGTGTAAGCGCAAATTCCATTTTTACTTTTTCAAAAGTTCCTTGTCCAATAACATCCTGCAAACGATTATAGTCCACCTGACTTAGGCCATAATTTGGTGCCTTTGCCACAGGCCAGACAAAAAAGAGAATTATTGATGCCAAAAGTAAAAGTCCTCCCGCGCTACCAACAAAAATTTTTACTCGCGGATTTAGTGTTTCCAACTGCTCTTTGGACAAAAGATCGAAACTAGATTCTTCTTCTCGCTTGGAAATTCGACTTTCATAGACATCTGCTTCTTCTTTTTTTTCAAAGATAGAAGGAATGGCCAGTCCAGCACCACTATTTTCAGTAATAGAAATAGGGGGTACAAAAGGAGGTGGGCCATCATCCCCATCGGCCAACGGCAAGGGAGGATTTAGCTCGGCATAATCGCGGTAGGGACGCCACCCTTCCGCTCCCATCTGCCAAACTAAGGACTCTCCACTTAAATTGCCTTGGCCAAACATCTCCACCAGCTCCTCTTTCGAAAAAGGGCCTTGGTGATGATCTTTGTGAAAAACAAACCAGTTTCTACTCATGATCACTTCTTGAGTGAAGCAAAAATTGCCTCAACTTTTTGTAAACTGTGAGCGGTTTGCTCGCGAACTTTATTTAAAGCAAAATTCATTTTTTCAGAAGAGTTTTTTATAAAAACAGCATCAGTCACACTGCTTAGATTTATGCGCACATTTAATGCCGCCCCCTCCGCACATGTACGGACACAATGCAAACCAACGCCTACGTCAGAGATGCAATTTCTATTACCTAACTCTACGGCCGAATCCAAAAGCGGTAAAACTTTTAGACAGTTTTCTAAAACTTGTAGTGGTACCAAGGTACAACCTTGATTAGCGACCTCGATGGCCCGTGTGCGTTCAGCTTGTTGTTCTTTCGTTTTTTTTGGTAACTTCATGGCATCCATAACCACATTGAAAGAGGCCGTATCTCTGTCTATGGCGTCTAAAAACCAATCTTTCTGTTTTTGTCCATCGATCCCCAGCTTCTCCATTTTTTCCCAAGATTCTTTGTAGTCGTATTTTCCATGAGTCAAATTGGCCACCATAGTGGCCAAGGAAGCGGCCAAGGTTCCACACAAGGCCGCAACTGATCCACCTCCGGGGGCCGGCTCATTAGATGCAAGGGTGTTAGCGAATTTACGAAGATCCATGGCCACCAGCGGGCCATTTTTTTTGAATTTATATTCGACAATTTTTTCAGATGGATTAAATTTGGCAACATCATTTAGGCCTAACGAACGAACAGCTGATAATATCAATTCTTCTTCTGGTACTGCTGCCGAGAGTCCCTGTTTTTGTAAATAAAAAGCTCCGGCCTCCTGCAATGTTTGCAGAGGAACTAGTCCCACAATTTCCGACCCAGTCACTCGCATTCCCCGTTCACGCGCCTGGCGATCCACCTCCTCAAAAACTTTATGCACCGGTGTCACGTCTATATCTGTCAGATTCATGGTAATTTGGGCACAATTGTATTCCGGAATTATCCATGCTGTTGACTTGCAATGATTAAATATTCCTGGTTCATTTATGGGTGTACCATCAGGATTTTTTAAAATTTCACCATCAGGATACCACGCACGCTTACTTCGTCCGGTCTCCCGAATATTCATCGCAATATCTTTAGCAATTTTAACATTGTTGGAATTAATATTTATATTGTAAGCGACTAAAAATTTACGGGCACCAATCACCACCCCACCAAACTTAGGATCAAATTTCTCTGGACCAAAATCTGGCCGCCAAGCAGGATCACCTTCTCTGGCCGCCAACGATTCATATTCCCCTTTGCGAATATTCGAGAGACTTTTCCATTCTGTTTTCGTGGCCGCCGCTTCATACAGATAAACCCAGATCCCCAACTCTTCCCCGACTCTTCGCCCAAGTCGACGCGCCAGATCAGCACACTCTTCAAGAGTCACTCCACTAATTGGAACAAATGGACAAACGTCAGTGGCCCCCATTCTTGGATGCTCTCCCTTGTGCGAACGCATATCGATCAACTCTTTTGATAATTTTATTATTTCAAAAGCAGCATCTACCACCGCCTCCGGAGGGCCGGCGAATGTTATGACAGTACGATTGGTGGCCACCCCTGGATCAACATCCAGTAATTTTACGCCAGGAATTTTTTCACACGATTTAGCAATCGTATTATAAACCTCTGGATGAACGCCATCGGAAATATTGGGAACACATTCGACAATTTTATCCATTAAATTACCCGTCCTTAAAAAATTATTTTACGAGACCCAACAGATCGTTATAGGATTTTTAATTCTAATTATAAAAGGATGATTATGTCAGCAAAAATTTTCTACTTCCCTCTGCTAACTTTCTTTTCTTTTATTTTTTCTCTCCATTCGGCAGAACTAGTGGCAATCGATGCCTCCGCTGACTTACTGGCACAAGCAAAAGAATGTGGACTGCTGATCTCTGGAAATCTAATAAAAATCTTTAGTGGACGGGCCGAGGCCATCAGTTGCTTCAAGCAAAACAAAAATGCCAGCAAAGAAACTTTTTTAAACTATCCTTTAACAACTGATGCGCCTAACGCCGAATTCAAAATAGATGAAAAAGTTCTCTATATGGCCAAAACTGACTTTAATCTACATCGTTTCCTGCTAAACCATCCCTCCTACGACGGACGCAATGTAGTGGTCGGAGTGATCGACGACGGAATCTCTCCTTTACACTCAGGATTTAAAACAACATCTACAGGTAAGCGAAAATACTTTTCGCACTCCACCTTCTTTAATTACCAGGCCATAGTAAATGCGGCCATCTTCGATTATCTAAAATCGCCTGCAATCGGTGGCCTTTACGGCCGAATTTGAAGAAGAAAGTGGACTATTAAAACTATCCGAGGGGGAACGGGGAAGAGATCGACACGCTGACTATGGTCCCGAACCAACTTTGATTTCTCCTCTGGCCGCCCTTACCCACTCGGCACCTGAAGTTGGATATATGGCCTTTAATAGAACCAGTTCGGCCACACCGGCCATTGCAGGACTGGCGGCAATATTAATTTCTGCAATAAAACAAGAAGGACTTCCACTATACGCCCACCTAGTAGTAAACGCTCTTCGTCTTTCCTCCCAAGCAATTCCCAACGCGGCCTTTATTGAACAGTGGTGCACAAAAATTATGGGTGGACCGCGGCGAATCACGCTTTAATGTGGCCATCAATTCTCGAGAAATTGCTTGGGATAAATTGCCTAATGGGGAAGCACTCGGAGAGATAACTATAACTGATAAAAGTGGGTATTTCATTTTACTCAAAATTCCCATTACCATCATTCGCGCCCAAACATGTCACAATAAAGTTATGGAAAAAATCACCACTTTATCCGCAGAAGAAGGTACTCGCTTTCACTTCTATGCTTCTCCATTAACCAAAAGAGTCTCTCTCTCCTCAGAAATATTAGAAGGCGAAGGGAACATTCTCCAAATTGATCTGGTGGATCAAAACGGAATTGTACGCAATAGTTTTTTTCAAACTCAACTGCAAGCAGATATCTTCTTTCCAACCTCACCCACCGGCGGTTTTTTTCAAATTGCTATCTCGCGCTACAAGGGAACCACTCAAACACTCATCAATAAACTATCCATCCGGCCAATCAACGTTGAACTACAGAGCAACTATTTAACGGCAGAAAAAAATTCTAAATTAAAGCTAAACAACGCCGGTCCGCTCATTGATGCCAGACTACTAATAAAAAATTCTCCGCGCTCAATAAGCAAAAAAATAATTAAACGCAGTACCGATCTACTCACCCGGCTTCCCCTTGCCAAAGATTTAGGAGTATATTCTGTAAAAATTTATCCTCAAAATATTCCAGAGCTTTCTGCCTCTTATCTGGCCTGCGCGATTACATTACTTGATGAGCAACAACATAAAATTGAAACCAATTGGCTGCTGCAATTTTCTATCACTAAAAACACTCCGACAAACGCGGCCTTTATTGAATTTTCCTGCCAAAACTTTGATGCAAATCTGGTTTTGGGAGAAGAAAATATCTCTGACCTAACCATGGAAATACTTTTTTCTGATAAAAGTGCAGCTAATACTAACCGAGCAATCCGCATTATGCCCGGAATCAATAATATTGAGCTAGATCTTTCAACTATTGATGATGGCCCTTGGACTAAAGCGGAAGTTTACCTTCTGCCACTTTTTGAGATCACCAGTAAAGTTTCACTTAAAGAATTAGAAATTATTCGCTAAAAAACAAAAAAGGCCTGCTTTCACAGACCTTTTTTAAGAGACACTCTATGGAGATTAGAAAAAATCCTTTTTTCGCGGCCCCACACACACACCACTATTGTCTGCAACCAATATGCCAACAATACATAAAAAATAATAAGCACAATATCCTGATATCACAAGAAAAAAAATGATGGCATGTCATATTGTCGACGAACGCACCGCACAAACAGTCAAAAATGTGACAAAAAAATATTTTTCATGCCAATCTAATAAAAACTACTTAACCAACCCAAACAAATAAGCTATCCTTCTCGCTTCCGAATAATTTTATCAACTTTTAGTCAGGAGTCTCAGTCTTATGAGCAAAGATTGTTGTTCATCTTTTTGGAAGACCTCGATCACCAAAAAAGTTTTAATGAGTATCACCGGTTTTATTCTCTGCCTCTTTATACTTGGGCATTTAATTGGGAATAGCTTGATGTTTATTGGGGCCGATATATTTAATAACTATGGCCACAAACTAATGAGCAATCCCTTCATCTATGTAATTGAGGCCATTTTAGGAATCATTTTTTTAACCCACGTGTATAACGCTATCAAACTAACAATCGAAAACTATGTGGCACGCCCAGAAAAATACTATATGAAAGTACGTTCCGGACGAGGCGCAACTTTTGCCTCCTCCACTATGATCTACACCGGATCGGCAATCTTGATTTTTTTAATTATTCATCTAATCAACTTCAAATTTGGCCCCGTTTATATTGGTACATTTGATGGCACCCAGATGCGTGATTTACACAAACTCATGCTGGAGTTTTACCAGAACAAACTTAACGTGATATTTTACGTGGGCCTGATGATTGTTTTGGCCATCCATATAAGTCACGGTGTTTGGTCACTATGCCAATCAGTTGGATTTAATTTTGATCCATATATGAAATACATAAAAATTAAAGCGAAGTTTTTTGCTGTGCTTGTTGCCGTAGGCTTTAGCTCTTACGCCATCTGGGCATCATTGCAAGGAGGATTTTAAGATGAGTTCAAATAAATTAGATGCCAAAATTCCTGAAGGGCCCATTGAGAAAAAATGGGATAATCATATTTTTAAAAGCAAACTAGTTAATCCGGCCAATAAAAGAAATTACCGCGTAATCATTGTAGGAACAGGCCTAGCAGGAGCATCGGCGGCCTCCACTTTGGCCGAACTTGGCTACAACGTTTTGGCCTTTTGTATTCAAGACTCTCCACGTCGCGCCCACTCCATTGCGGCGCAAGGGGGAATTAACGCCGCGAAAAACTACCCCAATGATGGAGACTCCGTCTGGAGACTATTTTATGACACAGTTAAAGGCGGCGACTATCGAGCTCGTGAGGCCAATGTTTATCGTCTGGCCCAAGTTTCCAACAACATCATCGATCAATGTGTGGGCCAAGGAGTTCCATTTGCTCGAGACTATGGTGGATATTTAGATAACCGTTCTTTTGGAGGCGCACAAGTTTCGCGAACTTTTTATGCTCGTGGACAAACTGGACAGCAGCTACTTCTCGGCGCCTACTCCTCCATGATGAAAGAAGTAAAAAGTGGCAAAATTAAGATTTTGGCACGTCGAGAAATGGTGGAGCTAGTTAAAGTAAACAATCGCGCTCGCGGAATTATTGCACGCAACTTAACGACTGGTGAATTAGAGAAATATTCAGCAGACGCTGTTATTTTGGCCACCGGTGGCTATGGTAACGCCTACTATCTTTCTACCAACGCAATGGCATCCAATGGCTCGGCCATTTATCGTGCTTATAAGCAAGGGGCGTTTTTTGCCAATCCATGTTTTACCCAAATTCATCCAACCTGTATTCCCATCTCTGGAACCCATCAATCCAAACTAACTCTAATGAGTGAGTCTTTGAGAAACGATGGACGCATCTGGGTTTCCAAGAAAAAAGGGGACACTCGTGCGCCTAGCGATATTCCTGAAGAAGATCGAGATTACTATCTAGAACGTATTTACCCTAGCTTTGGAAATTTAGTTCCTCGCGATGTGGCCTCGCGAAATGCCAAAAAAGTATGCGATGATGGCCGCGGCGCTGGTGCTTCAGGACTCTCTGTCTACTTGGATTTTAAAGATGCTATAAAACGCGATGGTGAAAACGTAATCAAAGAAAAATATGGAAACCTTTTTGATATGTATGAACGTATCACTGATGAAAATCCCTACCGTGGGCCGATGCGAATCTATCCGGCAGTTCACTACACTATGGGTGGATTATGGGTTGATTATAATTTGATGAGTACAATAGAAGGCCTTTTTGTCTTAGGAGAAGCAAATTTTTCTGACCATGGGGCCAATCGCCTTGGGGCCTCGGCACTTATGCAGGGATTGGCCGATGGTTATTTTATCATCCCCTATACTCTAGGAAATTATTTTGCTTCTAATAAGTTTGAAAAAATTAATACCGACAACAATGCCTTTACCGAGGCCTTTGATAAAGCTCAAAAGTTTTTCAACAAACTAATGACGATCAAAGGCGCTAGATCAGCAGAAGACATCCACAAACAACTTGGCCGCGTAATGTGGGAATATGTCGGCATGGGACGCAACGAAGCTGGCCTAAAAAAAGCAATAGCTGAGATCCCAAAAATCCGAGAAGAATTTTGGAACAACTTAAAAATCCCCGGCGAAACGAATAACGTCAACGTAGAATTAGAGAAGGCCGGACGAGTGGCCGATTTCTTGGAGATGGCCGAATTAATGGCCATGGATGCGCTTGAACGTAAAGAATCTTGTGGCGGACATTTTCGTGAAGAGGCGCAAACAGAAGAGAATGAGGCCAAAAGAGATGATGCCAATTTCTCTCACGTTGCTGCTTGGGAATATCAAGGAGATAACAAAACACCGATTCGTCACAAAGAAGAGCTTACTTTTGAAGACGTGAAAATCGCACAAAGAAGTTATAAATAATTTATATAATTTTTGATGGAGTAAATATATGGGTGGAAATTCAGGAAAAAAAATTTCGCTAAATTTAAAAATTTATCGCCAAGAGCGCAAAGGCATTAAGGGCAAGATGGTCGACTATCTACTAACCGAGGTATCAACCGATATGTCATTTTTAGAGATGCTTGACATGCTCAATGAGAAACTGATCAAAGATGGAGAAGATCCCGTGGCCTTTGATCATGACTGCCGCGAAGGAATTTGCGGGATGTGTTCGCTGATGATTAATGGTGAAGCTCATGGGCCAGAAAAAGAAACCACTACTTGCCAACTTCATGTTCGAAAGTTTAGAGATGGCCAAACTATTGTGATCGAACCATTTCGCGCCAAGGCATTTCCAGTGCTAAAAGATCTAATGGTAGATCGATCGGCCCTAGATGAAATTATCATTGCCGGAGGCTTTGTCTCCTTAAATGCAGGAAATGCTCCTGATGCCAACGCTACCCCCGTCCCTCGCAACAATGCTGAATTGGCAATGGATGCGGCCGCTTGCGTTGGTTGTGGCGCCTGCGTGGCCAGTTGTGCAAATGCTTCGGCCATGCTGTTTACCTCCGCCAAAATTTCTCAGCTAGCACTACTTCCTCAAGGAAAAGTGGAAGCAAGAAAACGAGTATTAGATATGGTCAAAAAAATGGATGAATTAGGGTTTGGTAATTGTACCAACGAAGCAGAGTGCGAAGCTTCTTGTCCGAAAGGAATTAAAATTACCAATATCGCCAGAATGAATAGGGAATTTTTAACTGCAACTATTGCTGCTAATAATTAGATCCACTTTTTTGCAAACTACCGAGGAGCATGCAATATGGCCCCAGAAACTCAAGATTTCAATAATTGTCTTTTTTTGTATTCGAATACGACTGCCAGCTTCATCAGTCGCATTCGCTCCTACGTACGAGAAATTTTGGCCAATGAGACCAATCTCTGTTTATCCCAAACCAGAGTGCTTTCTCTCGACGGATCAACCTACCCTTTAAATATTGTGGTCTACGAAAATTTAACCACCCTAGGTTTTTGTGATCCAACACTTTACCAAATTGGATTACATAAAAAGCTGATGTTTACGGCAAAAACAGAAGTCATAAAGAACATTCTTCGCCATGAGTTGGCCCACTACATAAGTGTTGTTATAATGCAACGATACGATAGCATCGGCCATAGCAAGTCCTTTAAGTTTATATGTGATCACTTTTCCTGGGGCGAGGAGATATCGGCGGCCTCGGTCAATTTGGAATTGGCCAATAGCTCAGTAGAAGGTGATCTGCCATCCGAACGAGTTATTGAGAAAGTGAAAAAATTATTGGCCTTAAGCTCCAGCAGCAATAAACACGAAGCAGAACTAGCGATGGTCATGGCCAACAAACTTATTTTGGAACACAACCTTAGCACCATTCGCCAACAAACGGAGGACAACTTGGAAACCTCCTACATGAAACGAGTCTTGATTGCTAATAAAAGAAGTGGCAAGCATCACGCCATCTCTCAGATCCTTTCTAAATTTTGGGTTAAAACTATTTACAACCATGGCCATAATTTTTTCTATATGGAGGTTATTGGTAACAAGACCAACGTAGAAATTGCAAATTATGTTGCTAATTTTTTGGATCATGAATTAGAAGCAATGTGGAATGATGCTCGCATATCTTCACGAGGACGACTAAGTGGGATAACCCAAAAAAACTCCTTCATGCTAGGAATCGCCAAAGGCTTCATTGAGAAAATGGAGCGTGCCGAGCAAGAAAGCTCCAACGCAAATAAATCCCAAGCAGATGAACTTATAATATTAAAAGACTCATTACAGATACATCTTGAGCGAGTCTATGAACGACTACGCTCTTCACGCTCCACCGCAAAATTTTGTCCCGAGGCCAATAAGCATGGCCGGGCCGCCGGAGAAAAACTCAGTATTCATGCTGCGTTAAACGGTAATAGCTCCAGTAACAACGAAACGTTTTTGCTCAATTAAAGCTTTTATCATCATTTTGTTTTTATCTTTAAACTTGTAATAAAGCTTATTTCTGTTAAAATTTTTTTTATCGCTGATTTATTTTTAATCTAATAGACCAAGGAGGGTTTATATGACTAGATTCTTATTACGGATGACGTCGGTATTTATACTGCTTGTCGCTTGTTCCTCTAATCCAACAACAACAACGAGTAATACTGATATCACAAATCCCAATAGAGATATTGCGGCAGAACGACTTGATGGCCGTCGAGATCGAACAAGATTTGAAATTGGTGAGTACACCTCTCGACTTATCGTCAATAACGGAAGTGGACTAATTGATGTTTTTGAAGAATTTTCTAAATTTGGTGGCCTTTATGGAAAAAACTTAAAAGGTATTATTATAGAGGCAAGGGCCAGATACATTAATAGTGTGGGCGGAGAGCGACTGCCAAAAAAACCAAATCCCCAAAGACTGCCCATGTATGAGCATGATACTCCATCGGAAATTATACTTCAGGGAAATATGCGGCGCCCAATAGAGCGATTTTATCTTTTCAATACATATGGCGAACGTGTTTTCTTCTACTCAGATATAAATCGCGAAATAGGAGATCAACTTGAACGCTTATATATCCAATATGATCCCATTAGAGTAATTGTTTCCCAGATAACCCTTTTAACTAATGACGACCGACCATGGGATATCCCACATCCACTTCCGCCAATAAATATAAAAACCTATGGGGCCATTTATGAAGATGGATATTCCAGTCTGAAATATTTTGATAAAGCCAATAATGAGATCGATG
This sequence comes from Bdellovibrionales bacterium RIFOXYD12_FULL_39_22, assembly GCA_001770205.1. Taxonomy (GTDB): domain Bacteria; phylum Bdellovibrionota; class Bacteriovoracia; order Bacteriovoracales; family Bacteriovoracaceae; genus YD12-FULL-39-22. The sequence goes on along the minus strand of MEQL01000050.1, from coordinate 69,278 downwards.
CAGATTTTAAGGCCAATGAAAAATGCCAAAAAAATGGCCATCCAACCTACTGCAAACTTTACAAAAAAGAGGAAATGTTACCTGGAGAGGTGAACTTTACTTGCTCAATTACTGATGGTTATGATTGGCTAACCTATAGCGCTAATTCTCCTTTTAGGCTTGAGTCTGAGGCCCTGACGATTCAGTCATGCCAACGTGCAGGACATCCTAATTACTGCAATCAAGAACTGGCCTGTTCTGATGGACGGCGCCCTCCACCCAACACAGCAACCGGATGTATCATAAAAGATGACTATGATAACAGAACTTATTTTGGCCAAGGAATAAATGAAGTCGAAGCAAAGTTCTCTGCAAAAAGAACTTGTCAGTCCGGTGGACATCCTAGTTATTGCAAAAATGCACGCTGTGAAACTGCCACAGAACGTTGGCAAAATAACTACGTTTGCACCATAACGGACGGTTATGACTCCAGAATTTACCGAGGTGAAGGAAAAACAAAAATTGAAGCAGAGGCCCTAGCTAGAATGAATTGCGATAGATATGGCCATCCAAGCTACTGCAACAATAATCTTAGATGCTCAAATTAATTAATAGGTCTACTTTTTAGCGGAGGCCACTTGTGGACTCCGCTAAACCAATTTTTTATCTGGCCCAAAAATCCACTTGTGTTGCTGGCCAATGACTCTAAATGGCCCTCCGGCAATTTGATTCCAGTTAATAATCTCCACAAATCGCGTAAGTGGAAATTTTTCTTTGAGATTATATGCCGGCGTTATTACCCAGATAAAATCAATCTTGAAAAGGCGAGCTAAAAACTTTTGATAGTTCTGCCAAATATAATCAAAATCATTTTTATCTTCCACTACTGATTTAACTTGAAACTTGCCAGTAAAGTTTTGCTGCATAAAAATGATTTTTTCTAGATCACTTTGCACACCAGAAGATGGAGTTTTAAAATCAAAATTGATAAAATCCAGTCGCTGAAAAATATCCTGATCAATAACATCGCCTGCCGCCTCTAATGAGAGCGTATATCCGCTTGCCTTCAATCGGACTACCAAAGACCTTACCGCCTCAATATTTTGTAAATTCAGGGGATCTCCGCCCGTTATAGAGACTGTTTTAATGGGAACATTGGGAGATGGCCATTTGGCCTCAATAGCGGCAATGACTTCATCTTCACTCATAAAGGAACCGTTTGACACATTCCACGTATCTTTTGAATCACAATTTTTGCACCCCAAAAGACATCCCTGAAAACGAACAAAAATCTGTACTCTCCCAATCAAAAGGCCTTCCCCTTCGGTGGCCAAGTAGATAGCATTTATTCGTAGTTTGTTCACAATACTCCAAGCATGATAGAGATAAAAAAATATGTGGGCCTTGTATCAATTAATATGGGCCATGTCCATTTTAGGGAGGAAAAATTTATAATATTGAAAGGAAACAGGCCTCCAAGCAAAAAGTTTTCCACAAAGTTTTCCACAATGATGTTATCTTTTGTAAGTATTTTGTTAGATTTAAACTATTTACTATCGGGTGCCATCATAGGTATCTTAGGCCCATAAGAAGTAGATTTTTTTGTTGGCCTTTATGAATGATTTTTAAAGGAGTGTAAAATGTCTATTAGTAAAAATGGATTTTTGACCCCGGCACAGTTGAACAAAATAAAGGAAATACTATTAGCAGAACGAGAGTCTATTGAAAATAAAGATCACGATACCTCTAGCTATTGCCTAGACAAAAACGAGCTAAGCGATGTGCTTGATGAGGCCAACATCAACATACAAGCGACGAAAGAGCTGCGTTTTAGAAATCGTGAACTTTTTTATCTCAAGAAGCTGAATAAATCCTTGGATCGCATTAAACGCGGAACCTATGGACTGTGTGAGGATTGCGATGGGCCAATTGGTATCGAGCGCTTGATGGCCCGGCCAACGGCAGAGTTATGTATCCACTGCAAAGAGGAGTCAGAACTTTCTGAGAAAAATAATTTCTTCCAGAACAAGTCGAAGTCATTAGGGCAAACTATTTCAGATCTTAATTGCCGATCACAGCGGCCAAATTTTTAATTTGAATTGTTGGGGTTTTTCGCATCAAAGACTTTTTTTACAAAATGTTCTAAGACCGGCTCCCCCGTTACATCATCAAATACCCAGTTTCTAGCGTAATATTGATTAATAATTTTTGCCGCTCTCGCAGCGTTTTCTTCCGAATCAAATTGTACCACCACCACGGTAATTTTTTTTAGCTCCGCAGTTTTTCCACTTAAACATCCTGGGGGATAATTTTTACAATTAATCCCATCATTAATCGTTTTAGGTAAAATTAACTTGATTCCCGGATCTTCCTTCTGGGCCATGGCCATAAGTTCCACTTCGGAATAGACCATGGCCTTTTTAGAGCAAGTGATAAGCGCAGAAATGATAAAAATTACTAACAACAGGCGAGGCATAATTACCAAGTAATTTTGGCCATCACATTAGCTCCCCATGCCCCTGTTCCAAAAGAGTGATCTAATTGCAAACCGATTTTTAAGATAGAAAAATTAAACTGTTGGCCTACAAAACCTCTAAAGGTCAAAAGATTTGGCCCTCCCTCATCACCAACATCCAAGCTTGCTACGGCCGTGGCAGGATCATGCGTTGGAACAGGAACGCTAACATCTCCAGTTGTGTTTGCAATTGATTTTGCGGAACCCACAGTAATATCCGTCCCCAATCCAACATAGGTAGTAAACAGATACAACCACTGAAAATCGGTAGTAACCTCTATCGGAATAGAGTGCATAGACCCCTCCGCTCCGATCTGCACAGTACCATCATAAGTAACCTCTGAAGAACCTGCACCTCCAAAATCAATGGGGACAGACTCCTCTATATCTCTAGCATAGATCAATTTCATGCTACCGTATTCATATCCCGAGGTAACTCGCACCCCACCCCAACGGGCCATTCTAAAGGGAAGAAATTTTTTACCCTCAATTAACTGATACTGGGCATGCAATCCAAAATGGTTGACCTTGCCAGTAATGCCACTCTGACTAACCGTATAACCGAAGTAGTTAATAAAAACATTAATCTTCTCTAAATCCACAAACCAAATTTTCGGTAGTGTCACCCCGGGAATTGCCGAAAGATTAAACCCTAGCATAAGAGAGGCCATAATCCCGGCCCCGGCAGCTTGCGTTAAATCTATTTTCCCGCTCACCACATCGCCAAAACCGTTATCACCCAAATCAACTCCAACACCAGCTCCCCCACCAATAACAAAAATATCCATATCTGAGGAATAATCTACCCCTAGCCCCTTGGCGGCCATCAAAGAGGCATTAGACATTCCATCCAAATATTTGGAAGATTCCGTGTTTGGAAGTTTGCTATTTATATCTGCTTCCAGTGTGTCAAAACCAGTATCGATCAATTCAATAAAGAGGGCCTCGGCCGGATTATCCGCGTCGAGATCTCCATAGGACCGATTGCTAATTTTAAATAGTCCGGCATAAGTTGAGGCCGAAAGAAACAACGACAACACAACCAATAATTTTAGCGAAGATTTTTTCATGAAAGCACCCCTCATTTTTGCTTGGAATCAAATGTTGTTATGAAATGATACAACCGTTTGTTCATGATAAATCAATCTTACAAAAAGTAAAAGAGCTGATTAAAAATATCTTCTAGATGATTTTTTATAAACTATTATCGCTTTGATCACTGATAGTTTTCGTCGGCCAACGCTGACATCTCAAAACTTATATCCTTGCAATAAAATAACAAAAATATGAAGATAGATTGTCATATTGTTAACTACACCGGAAGCAGCAGCAAGGAGATTTTTTTGCAATACGTTCTCGAGATAAACTTACCCGACAATAAATCTCAAACTATTCCGGTCTCCTCTAAAATCACTTTTGGCTCCAGTGCTGCCGCCTCGATTAGTTATAAAAGTAAAAACATTGCCCCAACCCATTGTACTTTTCGCGCTCACAATGGTGTATTAACTCTGCACAACTCTTCTGGCACTTTACAGACACTACTTGATCGCCAAGCACTATTGCACGGCAAGATGTACATTTTAGAGGCGGGAGATGTTTTACGCATTGATGAAGTAACAATCAAAGTATTAGACGATGACAAAAAAATTTTTTCGCAACCAACAAAAGAAAAAAGGCCCGCACCGTCCAAGGCAAACCAGGAGAAGGCCGGCCATTCTCCTCTTCCTTCTGCTAGTGTCGAACCAGAGACGGCCGCTATTAGCATCAACGAGTTAATAAATAAACAGGCCGAAACCTCCCAGGTAAAAGACAAAAAAAAACAAGAAGTTCAAAAAACCAAAGTGGTCGAAGAAAGAATTAAAAACAATCAAAAAACTTTTTTTAAAAGCAAAAGCAGTAAACACCATTATGGCAATCCCAGCTTTTTTATTCGACTTTACGCCTTCTTTTGCAATCTCTCCCTCGCCTACGCCTTACTATACTATCTCCTCCCCAAGTTAGGATTAGGCCTCTTGCTTACTCAAATAGCGACAGCTTTATCTCCGCTAATAGACATGTTGTTAAAAAAAACAAACGTTATATATCCACTAATGTCCGATCCGGCCGCCCCACTTGTTATTGCCGAAGTTTTCCTCTGCTACGCCTTGCTCGATATTGCTGCCAATCTATTACTGGGAACTTCTCTCCCCTTGGCGCTTTCGGGAATTGGAGGAGATGGTTCCTTTGTCTCTAATCGCATTAGAGGCATTATGCGTTCTTTGATCCACCTTCTAACGTTTCCACTGATCATCTTCGATCTACCAGCGCTAATTGCTAGGCCAACAATAAAAGAAATCATAACCTCTTCGCGCCTAGTTTATAAGAGTAACTTAATGAAGTTTTTATCGTCTGCACTCTTCATGCCGTTGCTATTTTATATAGGTCTTTTTGCCCCGATCATTGGCAATGATTACTTGGCGGACATGCTCACCAGCAAGGTAAAATTTTTAATTAACGAACAAACGCTATCATCCACTGCCAGTATACAAGCAGACTTTTATTTTTCCGTACTAGATGGGAATATTTCCTTTATGAGTAGCGCCATAAATATTGAAGATAAGGAAAATCATCTAATTTACAAACGACAAAGAAAGAATATGAAGAACGCCCTCGCCCCAAAGTCGGCCGAACTCTCCTTTAACCCTGATCAAGAAATGAACATTTTGTCTCTAATTGGCAAAGCACAGATAGGCAACCCTCTTTTTCGTTGGTCATATCCCGGACTTTTTAACTACTACCAAGCAGTAAAAAAAGATTCAACTAATACAACTCCTTGGGACAATATGCTTTTAACCGAGTTAAAAAAACTACTGCAGGCCGGATTAGATTTAGATATTACGCTGGAAGGTTTTTCTCAAACAATATTAACCGCCGGCCCATTTTTAAATGGCCTGGTTAACCTTAAAAATAGTTTAGATGCAGTAATAATTTGCACAACCTGTGATGTGAATCAATGAGTATACAAGAGCAAAACAAAGATTTTTTTAAATTTAAACTTATCCACAAAGACAAAAATTCTAATGCCCGAGCAGGGGAAATAACCACGCCACACGGAATAATTAAAACTCCGGTTTTCATGCCCGTAGGAACTCACGGCACTATAAAAGCATTACAAACAAAAGAACTCTTGGAGATGAATATCGAAATCATTCTATCCAACACCTACCATCTACACCTATCTCCCACTTCAGAGTTGATCAAGAAAGCAGGAGGCCTGCACAAGTTTATGGGTTGGCCACGCCCCATTCTCACTGACTCTGGGGGATTTCAAGTCTTTTCACTGCAAAAAAAGAGTATCAATGAAGAAGGGGCGGCATTCTTGGATCAAGACGGTAAAAATATTATGCTCTCTCCCGAAACCTCAATTAATATCCAACAAAATTTAGGTTCTGACATCATGATGGCCTTTGATGAATGTATCCCCTATCCGGCCACTCGCAATTACGTAGAACAATCTATTAAACGAACCCATCGCTGGCTAGATCGCTGCATTGCAAGTTGGACTAATCCGCAGCAATCAATCTTTGGAATTATCCAAGGCTCCACTTACGATGACTATCGCGCACTTTGCGTAAAAGAGTTAACTGATCGCGACCTACCAGGTTATGCCATTGGCGGAGTATCCGTAGGCGAAGGGCCAGATCTAATGGAGCGCATTGTCTCCTACACCGCGCCACTTATGCCGACTAACCGCCCTCGCTATGTTATGGGCGTGGGAAATCCAGAAGATTTAGTAATGATCTGGGATCATGGAATTGATATGAGTGATTGTATTATTCCTACTAAGTTTGCACGCGGCGGTACGCTCTTTACCTCGCGCGGTAAAATAAGAATCAAACATCGCAACTATCGTCGAGATTTTTTTCCCATTGATCCTAACTGCAACTGCTATGCTTGCAAAAATTTCACTCGCGCATATATCAAACATCTTTTTGATTCTAATGAAATTTTAGGTGCTATTTTGGCCACCACTCACAATATTGCCTTCTACAAAAAAATGGCCGAGGATGCACGAGAGGCCATCTTGAGTGATCGATTTGTGGAATTTAAACGTAATTTTTTAGAAAACTATAATAAAAATCAGAGCGAAAAATGAAATTAAAATCATCCTTGACCTATTCTATAATTGCTACGCTTTTTAGCTTAGGTGCTAATGCTAAAATTGACTACAATATCTACGATGCCTTTATAGGCCTAGGGGTCTACTCCTTAGAACCAGGGAAAGTACAAATTAACGACAGTGGAAAAATGAACTCTTACGAATTTCAACCAACCATCACGGTAGGGTATGTATGGGATCATAACCGCTTTTTTCTTCTTACCCAAGAATTTGGCATGACTTTTCCAAGCACCGTTCGCGATGATAATATTTCGAAATTTCAGATGTATTTTAATAGCGATCTCGGTTTACGTTTAGGCCCCACTATCATCAAGTCCGGGATAGGATTTTACTATACCTCTATTTCTGGCCCTGGGGGAACGGAAAAACTGCGGAATGGAGATAACATCACCTATTTTCCGCTCCCTGAAAATAGCAACGCTTCTTTGAATTTTATTGCAGACAGTGGTGCAGAGTTATATCTTGGCAAATCCTTTTCCCTCAAAGTGCAGTTGTTTTTCTTCAACCTAATTAGCGACAAGGCAGAAATGAATACGGCATATTTGGCGACATTAAATTACCATCTCAATCCCACCGGCGGTGAGCGACCTAACCTGGATTAATCTGAGGTACTTAATATGAAACTGACTTTTATTTTTTTAATGCTTTTTTTTTCCATTAATCTTTATGCTTTTACTCTTAATAACAGCTTTGAGGCCAAATTTGAAGAAGATGAAGTGGTGGTTAATGTGGCAGACAACACCTGTGAAAATATTGGGTACACCAACCAAGATATTTTAGATATGCTTGATGATGCCTTAAATGATTACTGGAATAGCGTTCCTACTAGCTCTCTCCGTCTAAAAAAAGGAAATCTTGTGCGAGTGGATGATGCTTTCCATGATGAATCACTCTGTTTAGATAATCCTATTACTGCCTCCTGTCAAAGCATCAATCCTAATCTAAAGGTGTCCAAGAATATTTTAATCGCCTGCAATGGCAACACCACTTTTTTTACCAATCCAGGTATTTTGGGAACCACCATCATCTCCTCCTATAGTGTTTCTAAAAATCGCATCTACGGTGCACTTTTTTTAGTTAATGATATTGTTGGAAGTGCGGTTAAAAATCAAGAGCGAGCAGATATGGTGGCCTATCTGGCCCATGAAATTGGCCATGCCATTGGATTAGGCCATAGTCCAGTCAAGGATTCATTAATGTATTACAGTACTGTAGAACGAAGAAAATCTCTAGGATATGATGACATCGATGGCGTAACCTATCTCTATCCCATAGAGCAACCTTTCGCTTGTGGCTCACTCTCTTTTAACTCCCAAGAGAAGAACAAAAATGGTAATAGCGAAATCCTCTCTCTGGCGCTGGGTGTGCTGGCCATTTTAATAGTAGGTAAACTAAAACTTTCGCTAAAACAACCAATAGGGCCCAAATAATAACTTCTTCTTACTATCTTTGTAGGGAACTCCTCCATAAATTACTATTCCATATCCACAACGCTGCTCTTTTACGAAGTTAGTAATCAATTCCGTGTTAATATTGCCTAAATTAGATAGTCTCGAATGAATATATCCCTCTATTTGATGGCCCATGGCAATCTCTGTAAGTTTATTGGCCCCATTAAGATAGGTAACAATTCCTGGATCGATATAGGAAAAAATTGAAAGATATGAAGATTTATTATCAAAAAATATAATCGGCCTTTTCCTCACTAAATATCCGTGATTAATGAGTTGATCAATCGTACGATTAATTATATCTCGCTGACGCACTCGGGCCTTGGCCAAAATATTTTTGTAGGTAAACTCCTGTGATTGCAACATGGCCAATTCAGCTTATCTCAAAAAACTTCTCTGCCGCAGAGTACACGCTTCCTCATAACTATCCAGGGCCGCTTGTTCTTCGAATGTCAGCATCTTGTAATCGATAAGATCTGGATCAAAACCAATAAAGACTACCGGTTCAAAACAGAGCATATTCTCAAAATGGGGATGGGCCATTACTTTTACCACATTCTCCAAACGCACTCCTCCAAAATCGGGAATATAAATACCTGGCTCAATGGAACAAAGTTGGCCTACTCGTAAAATAGTTTGAGATTTTCCTCCCAAGCGAATTCCTCCTTCATGAACATTAATCCCAACACCATGTCCTGTAGAGTGAATATAATCAAACCCGGCCTTCAAAATAGGCATACGCGCAATCAAATCAATCTGTGATCCCACTGTGCCGATTGGGAAAATTGCCGATTGAGCAGATAACAAACCTTTTAGTACTAAAGTGTATATCTGGATGTTTTTAGGATCACTCTTTTTCCCCAACAAAAAAGTGCGGGTAGTATCCGTAGAATATCCGCTATGAAAAAGTCCTCCACAATCGAGTAATATCATATCCCCTGTGGCCGCTATTTTTTCTTCATCCGGAGAAGAAAAATGAATGATAGAGGCATGATCCTTAAAAGCAGCAATGGTTTTAAAACTATTATCTACCGCTCCCTCTTTTTTAAAATTATCATTGACCTGTTTAAAAAAAGTGGCCTCTGAAATTTTTTCTTTAGTAAAATTTTTCTTTAACCATTGAATGGAATTGTAAATGGCCCGGTCAGCTCGTGCAAAATCAGACTCGATTGCCTGCGTCTCTACTTTATTTTTTATAGTTTGATGTTTAATTATAAAATCATCTTCTGTCTTTAACTCTCCTTCGGCATTCCATATTGAACTGATAATTTTGTAGTTATAATAAGAGATGGTATTTTCTCCAATAATGGCATGTTTGATTGCTTTTTGTTTTTTTATTTGCGCTAGATCTTCAGAGAAATTTTTACTCATTTTCTTAACTTCAATACAGTTATCCATATGAGTCGGAAAAATTTTAAAATCTTCCACCCAAAGATAAATTTTTTCAGCAGTGGCCAAAGCATAGGCCAAAAAAACACTTTGATTTGGAAGATGAAATCCGCGGGCATTAGTGATCCAAGCAATGGAATCTAAGGCCGAGACAAACAACGCACTTCTCGCGCTCACGCTCTCCTCTTCACTAAAAATGGTGGCCAACTTCTCCAAAACACTGCTTCCACAAATATCATTCTCTAGAAAATAAACCTCTTTCAAGTGAGGAGTGTAATCAATATTCAAAAGGGAGGTTAATTCATCATTATCTAGTGAAACTACTTCTATCTTTTCTTCTTTAATTTTTTTATATGAAACCAGGGAAACACGCTTACTATCTAACAGTATCTTTTTTAGTGCGAGCTCTTTTAGCTTTAAAAGCAGCATAGCAAAAGGGGCCTTGTCCAGTGGACATTTTATCACGGTAATTTTTTGCAAATCAACCTGTTGATCTGCCTGTTCATGATAGCGGCCATCTACAAACAAAAAAATCTGGCCATCTTTGGTTAGCAATAGTTCTCCCGTCGAGCCAGTAAAGCCAGTAAGAAAAAAACGATGAGAATTTTCCAAGGCCACATATTCGTTCAAATAAATATCTGTTCCTGTAATATAGGCGGCATCACAGTTATGTTTTTCCAGCAACTGCAAAACCTTTCTTACATTTTCATTACTATTTATCATTTCTACTTCCTCGCTTGAATAATGGCATTGAAGGAGTTCCCTCTATCAACATAATTTTTAAATTGATCAAAAGACTGAAAGGCCGGAGAAAAAAGAAGATTACCAGAAAACTTAGACTCCTCTACATAATCAATGGCCCCACTTAAATTACCGGCCAACGTGTAATCCAATTTACCCGTTAATTCAGAGGCCAATAATTTTGCACTATCTCCAATTAAAATAAATTTCGCTACCTTGCTTGTAAAAAAATCAAGATGAGGTACGATAGAGTCACTACTGCCTCGACATTGCCCCCCGACAATTACCCACAACGGACGAGAATCGTAAGATAGAGAATTTACGGCCGTCATAGTAGCATTCCAATTGGTACTTTTGGCATCATTAAAACATTGGCAGGCCAAGTTACTTTTTATTTTCTGTACTCTAAAATCTACCCCCGAAAAAGAGTTGATAACCGCCTGCACCGCTGATTGTTCAATCTGTAATCGCTTACAGACTGCAATAATAAAGGCCAAATTTACGATATTATGAATGCCTATTAATTGAAATTGGGCCAGATCATATTCCGTCCAAATTTTGTCTTTTATTTTCTGCGGATTATTTATCTCTATTAATTCTAGCTCCACTCTTTCCCGCTGCTGGCCTGCCCAGGAAGAGATGATCGCCTGATCATCGGCAACTATCAAAAGATCTTTGTGCTGCATCCGTCGTACAATATTGAATTTAGCACGAGCATAATCTTCAATATTGGTATATCTCTCTGTGTGATTCTTATAAATATTTAAAACAACTGCTACATTCGGACGAAACTCTTCCATGCTCTCTAATTGAAAACTAGATAGCTCTAGTAAATAAAGATCAAAACATTCCCCAGCTAAAAGTGCTTCACACAACGGAATTCCAATATTACCTCCCACAAATACCTTTCGGCCGGCCCGCTTAAAAATTTCTCCTAGCATAGTAACCACGGTAGTTTTTCCATTCGAACCCGTAACGGCCACGATTTTTTTATTCTGAATAAAGCGATAGGCCAACTCGATCTCTGTCCAAATAGGAATTTTATGCTGATGAGCAGATGTTAAGGCCGGATGTTCTCTAGCAATACCAGGAGAGAGAATTACTAAATCACAACTACCCATTATATCGATAAGTCGCAGATCCTCTTCCGCAATACAGTAGTTTTCTCCCACCAAATTCTTTATCTCTTCAGAATTTTGCCAAGACAAAAAAGGCCCTTTATTAACCGCCCAAACTCTGGCCTGCCTAGTGGAAAGAAAACGCAAGGTGGAAATACCCGAACGGCCCATCCCAAAAACGACAATCTTCTTTCCTGTTAAATCCATGGTGCTCTCTCTGTTCATCTTGATGTTGATATAATATATAAAGGATCTTATGGATTATAAAGACAAACTAAGTAAAATATATAATTTCCTGCAATCCTATCGGGCGGTTTGGAATGAAGAGATTATTCATCGCTATCCCCATGCTCTTGCCGCTTATCCCTCAGAGTGGATCGAGGCAGGAAAAACATTAAGCGAGCATGAACTTTGGCAACTAGATTGTGGTAATTTGGAACAAATCACCACTCCTAGCTTTAAATCCTCCTCTCTGTATGCTTTGTTAGCTAACATCACTCAACTAATTCCCGCTGAGCATTTAAAAAGCAATACCCCCTCATATCCGCTTGCTAAATCCAAATTGATAAAAATTAAAAATAAAAAGAAACATGAAATTGAAAATATTCTGGGACTGCTAGCACAATTACGAAAAAAAATTAGCTATACCTCCGTAATTGATTTGGGTGGTGGTGTAGGAAACTTATCTCGTTTTATTGCGGATGAATGCGATCTACCTTGCTGCTCAATAGATATAAACGAAGAATTCCAAGGACTGGGTAGCTCTCGTTTACAAAAATATTTTCCCCATCTAACGAATAAAATTGATTTTCAAAATTTAGATTTTTTGCGCGCCGCCCCTCTTCCATTAACCACGGACCATTTAGTAGTGGGACTGCACACTTGTGGCGCTCTGGCCAATCGCAGCTTTGAAATCGCTAAAAAACTTGGCTCGGCCGGCATGGTTAATTTTGCTTGCTGCTATTCCAAATTGAATCCACAAAAAGAGTTAAATTTATCTGCTTTCTGTCGCCAAAACTACTTTCTTGATTTTTCTCTAGAGGCACTTAACCTGGCCTCCCGCTCACACGCCCCTATTGACTACCAAAGCTTTCTGCTAAAAAAGCGAGTAAAATTCTTCCGCTATACACTACACTTTATACTCTATCACCATCTCCACCAGGCCAACTTTATGGCTGTTGGAGAAGAGCGGCCAGCTAGCTATCAAAAAGATTTTGCCTCTTATGCGCTAAGCAAATTGACAGATATTCAAATGAAGGCAGAACTTGAACGCTCTGCGTTGTCAGATAACTTAGCGCTTAATGCCTATTTCTCCTCTTTAAACAACCAACAACTATTGAGAGAACTTTTTATCGCCAATATCATTCGCTGGCGCTTTGGACGTCTTATCGAACTGGCCATTTTGCTTGATCGCGTCATTTTTCTTGAAGAAAGTGGTTTTGCTTGTGAGATGCGAGAGTATTTTGACAGCACCATCTCACCAAGAAATATTGGAATTACCGCTATTCCAATTCTCTAACGCCTTTTTATATTTCTTTTTCTTTTCATATTTCTTTTTTACACAAATACTTTATCTTTGCTCAGACCTTTGTTATAAGCGAGGCCAGGTTAGCCTATAAGGACCTCTACTACACCAAGGAGTTTTCATGATAAGGTTTATCTTGGCCGCGCTGTTGTTGTTTTCCTCCTTACTCTACGCCTATGATGGCAACTTCCCTACAGTCCCTGATGAACATTTATCTCCCGGCAAACTTTGCACCTCCTCTGATCCAGATTTTATGCGTTACTACGACCACGGCCTTGGAAAAGTTCCAATCTGTGATCGCAATGTCTCTGTGCAAACAAAATATGAAGTTTTGGCCCGTTATGGCATACCCGGCAATAAACGAAGTCTGTACAAAATAGATCATGTGATTCCCTTGAGTATCGGCGGTTCCAACGACATTCAAAACCTCTTTCCCATCAATCTTAAAGTCACTGAAGAATATGAAAGATTAGAGGAGTCTATTTATCTAGATTTTAGAGATGGACGCATAAATCAAAGTGATGCCGTCCGAACCATCCTTGAATGGAAATTTGGTGGTTGGAAAAACTAAAAACGCTCGATAAAAAATTATTTATAAAAAAGTAAGTCAGAATATTTGGGCAATGGCCACATCGCATCGGGAATGATTTCTTCTAACTTATTACACTCCAGAGCAATTGCCTTCATCTGCGGCATAACTTCTTTGGCCATTAAATCGGCGCAAAGCTCTGCCTCTCCACTACTTAATTTTGCTAGAACCTCTTTCAGCGTGGACTCTAATTTTTCATGCTGCAAATAGATCGAATCAACCAACCCGGCCGTTTTAACAAGCAAAGCTCGTTCAGTACTAGCGCTAATTTCACTCTCTTTTTGTTGCTTAACTAGCTTGCCTAAAATCTTCTTATACTCTAATCCGGCCGGAATGATATTTTGTAGTAACATGGTATTTAAGGTAGAGGCCTCTATCTCTAAATGTTTAATCAAATTTTCAACATAGACATTGTAGCGGCCTCGAATTTCACCGGCGGATAAGATTCCGCTTTTTTCTAGAAATTTAATTCGCGCCTCATCTTTTAATATTTTGATCCCGTCAATGGAGGTGCGAAGATTTGGCAAACCTCTTTTTTCCGCTTCTCTAATCCACTCTTGTGTATACCCGTCGCCATTAAAAATAATGGCGCTTGCAGATTTATACCATTTCCGAATTAATTCGATCAGGGCCTCTTCCGCATTCTTCCCCTCTTTGAGTCTTTTTTCAATAAAGAGATTTGATTCCTCAAAAACCTCCACCACTGCCGCATTTAAGATCGTCAGTGGAAGTCCAATCGGCTGAGAAGATCCTACTGCGCGAAATTCAAATTTATTACCAGTAAAGGCAAATGGAGAAGTCCTATTGCGATCACTATTATCTTTAAAAAAATGTGCCAAGCGAGAAGTCTGTAGATCCATAACTTTGCGCTCATTGGGGTTTAGATTCTGCTCGGCCGCAATTGATTCAAAAATTCTAACCAAGGCCTCGCCAAGATAGATAGAGATAATCGATGGTGGCGCCTCATGTCCGCCTAATCGATGATCATTACCATGAGAGGCCACCGACGCTCTTAACAAATCGGCATGGCGATAAACTGCCTCTACAATAATGCTCATTACTGAAAGAAAAAGATAATTATTGTGTGGACTCTCTCCGGGATCTAGTAAATTGCGGCCGACATTATCACTTAATGACCAATTGATATGCTTACCACTTCCATTAATTCCCGCAAAAGGCTTCTCATGCAATAAGGCTACAAACCCATGACGAAGTGCCATCTTTTTAATGCAGGCCATTAGTAGTTGATTGTGGTCAGATGCCAGATTGGCCTCGGAGAAAATAGGAGCTATCTCAAATTGTCCAGGCGCAACCTCATTATGTCGAGTCTTGGCCGGAAAACCTAATTTATGCAGCTCAAAATCCAACTCTTGCATAAAGGCCAAAACTCTATTAGGAATCGTACCAAAATAGTGATCACTTAGTTGTTGATTTTTTGTTGATAACTTTCCTTGCAACGTGCGGCCGGTCATTATCAAGTCTGGCCGTTTAAAATAGATTTCGCGATCCACCAAAAAATATTCTTGCTCTGCCCCACAGGTGACAATAATTTTCGAGATCTCTTTATGGCCGACAAGATTCATAAATTTCGTCACTACACTATCCATTTTTCCAATACTGCGCAGTAGTGGAATTTTTATATCCAAGGCCTCGCCATTAAAAGAGACAAACGCAGTAGGTATATAGAGCGTTTTTCCATTGATTCCATCTATCAAAAACATCGGAGAAGAGATATCCCAACTGGTATAACCTCGGGCCTCAAAAGTTGATCTGGCACCACCATTCGGAAAAGAAGAAGCATCTGGCTCTCCTTGAATTAATTGATCTACTCCCAATTTTTCAATGGCCACTCCATGCTTAGAGAAACTTAAAAAGGAGTCATGTTTCTCGGCAGTTCCACCAGTTAGTGGATGAAACCAATGACAATAGTGTGTTGCTCCATTATCCGTGGCCCACTTAGTTACCGCTCGCGCCACTTCTTCCGCAATCTCTTTGGTTAGTGGGCGGCCTGTTTCCACGACCTCATTTAGCGCCGCTCTAACGGCCGGAGAAATATCGTCTGATTTGCGAAAGTCAAAAACATTTTCGCCAAAATATTGCGGTATTTTTTTTCGCTTCCCGTTATTGTCGGTAGGTATTTGAAAAGCACGCTCTTCACGGTTAATGGCCATTGATCTATAATTTTTATCATCAAAAACTCTACTCATTGTCCACGTCCTTCGTTGAAATTAAATTTTATAATAATGCTGTGATTTATTTAAGACTTGCTGATTATAACGAACTATTTTTGATTTTGAACAGAATAAACTATGGCCGAAGAGTGTGAAAAATGTGTCAAGAGATTAGATGGAGAAGCTTCATCTGCTCTAACACGGGTAAGGCAAAGAGCGCAAGTAGCAAAAATAAAGAAAATAATTTTGGCCATTAAACCCTGCATCTCTTCTGGAAACATTTCTTCTCTCCTGGCATAATTCGAATAGATATTACCGATAATGCATAATTTATTGCAAATTAATTCCATCTGCGCAATATATTTGTTTATGATATATAAAATTCACGCAATCAATTCTGAGATTGGCCCGGCGCTTATTTCCCATTTTAAAACGGAACATCTGGCCAATAGCTGGATTGCCTCCAGAATAGCTTTAAAAAAATGTTTGTCAGAGTACTTGGGCCTTCAATTAGAACTGGACATCAAACTCCCAGATGATTTTGAGTTACTGTCCTTGGCCAATTACAGCAAATTAATCAACTTCCCTGCGGTAAACATCTCAATTTCTCATACTAAAAACATAGGCGCGGCCTGCTGTAATGGTAGCGCTAGACATATCGGCGTAGGGATAGATATCGAATTGGCCCAAAGAAAAATTTCCAGCGGAATTGAGCGAAAGGCCATTAACCCGGCCGATAATTCTTCCGCCAATTTACTAGAGATTTGGTCGATGAAAGAAGCGGCCTTTAAAGCACTTGATCCCATAAAAGAACAATTTGGAATAGGCGATCGTCAACTGGTATTGCAAGATATCTCCATCCTTGACAAAAAATTCGCACTATACACCGATGGCCAAATTAGTGATGCCATCGGAGAACTAAATTACCAACAAATAGAAACTGCCGGGCAAACCTTAATTGTGGCCACTGCGCAAATTACGCGGAGAGATTAAAATGGATTATCGATACTTAAAAGCATTTATTCTAACCGCTCAACACTTGAGTTTTTCTAAGGCCGCCACCATTTTGGGAGTTGCCCAGTCAGCGGTTAGTCGGCAGATCAAAATGTTAGAAGAGGGCGTAGGAGAAGAGCTAATAATTCGTTCCTCCAAAAAAGTTATCCTAACCGATCGTGGACTAAGACTGTTTAAGCTATCCCAAGAATTTGACAAAATGGCGCTGGATCTTTTTCAAAAAGAAGACAATCGTTCAATCAAAATTGGAGTTTTACATGGCCTCTTGGAAACATGGCTTACTCCTATCATGATTGCCTATTATAAAAATTTTAGTCGCAACATTTCAGTGCATATTGATATTCAACCGAATTTAAAAAAGGCGCTAGAAGAGGGACAATACGACATGGTTTTTACCACCGAAAATATCCAATCTGAGCTAATTTCTTCTCTGTTTATTTTTGATGAAAGACTTATGTTAATCAGCAAAAAAGAGATCTCTCCTAAAAAAATTAACGACTACCGCTGGATTATCTATAACGACAATGACAATATTTTTCGAATAAGTAAGAAAAAAAATAGTGCAATAATAAAAGTCGACTCTATCACCACTATCGTCAACCTAGTAAAAAGCGGAGTAGGCGTGGCGGTAGTTCCCGACCATGTTCTCAAAAATAATGATTCTGTTTGTTGTTATGAATTGCCAGAACTGGGCATCTCTAAAATATATATGGCCACCTTAAACTATGCCAGTATGCCCAATCACATCAAAGAATTTTCTCAAACAATTAATCTCTACCAGCAACAACATTCTGAGCGCAAAAATTCTTAAGAACACAAACTAATAACAAGGCCCCCAATTACGGCCAATAACCATTTTCCCTGATTCACAAAGTGTCAAATCAAGATGCTCTGAGAAAGATATTTTTGATAAATCATAAGTTGTTTCTATATTTTTACTCTTGCCATTTGCGTGAGACAGGTACGGCCAGACCACTCGCACTTCTTGGGGGGCCTCACTACCTATGCCAAAAAGAATTCCTTCCTCATTTTGCGAGGCCAAAGCACCATAATTATCCTCCACCCAACGGCGCTGCGTTTTTTCGCTTGTCTGTAAAATCACCATGGCACCAATTCCTCGAATATTTGCCTTGGCAGCGCGCAAATAAAAGCGTAACGAGCGATTTCCATTACGCGGAGTAACATTTTCAAAAAGATAAAGACGATGAGGTATTCGGACATCTCGTAAATTATTCTGTCCTGTTAAAATATCCGGCCTGCCATCATCGTTAACATCTAAAACAACCGTTCCATTAGGGTTAACAATATCAATTCCAATCTCGGGGGCAATATCCGCAAAAAGATGATCTGACTCTTGGCCAAACAGTACCAATCTTGATTCTGGAGGAAAACCTGAATTATCTACCAAAACATCTACCAATCCATCTAAATTATAGTCAAGCCACACTCCTCGCCGATCACTCTGATTCCAGCGCTCTCGTCCATCATCTTGTGAATAGTCTGTGCGAATAAATTTAGGGGGGAAATTCATGCTGGTTCCAGTTAAAATACTTGAGCGATCACGATTTTCAGAATCATAAGAATGACTCAACTCACCCAGCATTGCATCCATAATGCCATCGTTGTTGTAATCACTACAAATACCAAAAAAAGTGTTTCCACCTCCCAAAACCTCTAAGTGTCCCTCTATATCAGAAGCATATCCTGATTCTGGCCCATAATCTTTAAAGAGCAATCCTACTCGTTCATCTTTGACATTTAACCATAATCTATTGGCATGTCCGCTGGAGGAGGCCGTCAGTATATCGGGATATCCATTTTGATCTATGTCACAGGTGGCCACTCCCCAGGTTGGCCGTGCACCGGTGGCCAGGGTTGGTTCGACTTTCTTGGGGCGCTCTCCTACTAATCGGGCGGAATCATCCTCAAAAACAAAAGGAGAAATTGCTAAAGACAGGCCATCAAAAACAGGAGCAGGATTTTGAAGAGAATAGTCAAACCAGTTGCCGTGAAAAAAATCAATCCATCCATCTAAATTGTAATCCAAAGCTACTAACGATGCTGTTGGGCCAACTTTTTTCGATAGGCCACTGTGCTTTTCCACGTAGAGAATTTTATTATTTAGAATAATCCCTTGAAATAATCTAATAGGAGTTTTTGTTAGTTCTGTTTTTTGATTTAAGACGGTAGTGACTAAATCCAGAGTGCCATCCTTATCCAAATCGACAAAGTTGAGATAGGAGACGCGAATGTCCATATTGAAGGGATTATAGTCAATTGCTTCAAATTTTTTTATCTTTCGCTTAAATTTAAAAAATTGTGGAGAGGCATAATTGGAATCCAACACCACTAAATCGCTGTAGTTATCCGCATCAAAGTCCACAACGTAAAAATGAATTCCATTAATCGTACTTAGGCCATAGTCCAAGGTCTTGTCGACAAAACTACTATCGTTAATCATGGTCGGCCCATATGTGGGGGCAGGCAATCTCTCTTTGGCAATGCTCTCCGTCTTAAGTACTAACTTTTCAAAACTATTTTCCTCAACTTTTACAGAGGAGCAGCCTAGCAAAATTGCCATCAATATGAGTTTTAAAATAATTTTTAAATAAAATATAAAATTATAAATCATTGAATAATTCTCAACTAATTTTTGTAAAAAATCATCAAAGTTATAATTAATGATAAAGAATACTTGCTGTAATGCCCATACCTGACTTAAAATAATGTTATGCATGTGCTATTTTTATTATGGCCCATAGTTGACAACGACTGTCAATGAACGGATTAACATGAAGTTGAATTCAGAGTTTATAAAAAATTTTAGGCCTAAATTTTTACAAGAGATAAATTTCAAAAGTTATCTTCAACTCTTTCGTAATAAATTTTTAACTTTTGTCTCCGAGTTAACCGCTAAACTTCAAGGAGATGGTGGTGGTAGCGGCAAAAAAAGTGTCAGTAGTAAAAAGCAATTTGACTGGAATCTTTTTGTTCAAACTTTTTTTTCCCCTAAGGCCAGACCACAAATAAATAATTTTTTTATTTTTGTTTTTGTGATCTCCTTGGCCTACGTGGCCGGCAAAATGGTGGCAATTACCACTTCGGCATTTTTACATCGGCCACCACAAATGAGCAAAAATCTACCTGGTGGCGTGGCCGGTCCTAATACGCGGGTAACTCAGGACATCGATGCCATCAAACTTGCCAATGCTTTTAGGACAAAATCAAATAGTACAGACGCTCCTTCTGATAGAGGAAATAAGCTTGATCCGGGAGAATTTGTTAAACCTAAAAAAAATATTATCTGTGATTTGGATAATGCTGAAAATCGCTCCTCCGTGGGGGTTAAGCTAACCGGAACTACCGTAATGCAAAACAATACAAAATCAGTGGCCACCATTCAGATCGGAGGTGGAAGCAATGTAGTATTTTTACGCGAAAAAGATAGCATCAACAGTGGCTTTCGTTTAGAAATAATTGCTGAAAATAAAATCATCGTAAAAAATTTAGAAGAGGGCACTTGCGAATATGTCTTAAACGATGAAATTAAAAACAATGATCGTATTGCGACGAAAAACAGCTACAAAGTCCTCTCTCCGCAAGAAGGCAAAAAAATTCTTCCTTCTAACCTAGATCAAGGAATTAAAAATGAAGGGAATGCTTTTGTTATCAACAAAAAATTCCGCGACGAAATGTTGACAGATATGTCTACCGTTTTAACCCAAGCAAGAGCTGTAACTATAAAAAACCCTGATGGTAGCCTCTCTTTCAAAATGATGGATGTAGTCCCTGGATCAATATACACAAAACTCAATATTCAAAATGGAGACTACATCAACACCATCGATGGTAAAAAAATACAAAATATAAATGAGATTATGGCCATGTTTGGACGCTTCAAAGACTTAGATAATTTGCAACTAGGAATCAGTCGCGATGGTGTTGATCAAACCTACGAATATACCTTTGAGTAGATTGTTGGTTTAAGGCCGAGAATTAAAATAATAGGTTTCACAAGGATGGGAAACATTATGAAAAAAAGTAGATGCTGCAACCTTTCGCTCTTTTTATCACTACTAGTTTTGCTCAATCTTTCACTGATTTCTGATGGATCAGCGCAATCTAAATTTAAAAAATACCAAAGTCGCAGCAGCTTTGATGCAGGAGAAGGCGATAGTGAAGGTGGTGATTACGGTGGTGGTGAGGGATCAGAGGGAAGCGAATATGGGGCCAACGAGGGAGGCGATGAAGGAGGAGATTCTTTGGGTGATGGCGAGGAAAAATCTGATAGTGTGCCTGCCCCCAAAAATATTTTTGGCAGAAAGGAAAATAACGAGGCCACTCCCAAGGCCAAAGAATATGTAAATCTAAATCCGGAAACGGCCTTTGGCCCTGAGGTGATTACCAGTTTTAATTTTCCCAATACTTCGCTAACTGATCTAACTCAGCATATGCAAAAGTTAACAGGCCTAAATTTAATTTTAGACAAAGAGCTAAAAGGTAAAATTTCCATTATCGCCCCCTCCCCGATTACTGTGGGTGATGCTTGGAAGGCGTATCTTACGGCACTTAGCATTAATGGATATGCGCTCGTAAATTCTGGGGCCTTTTATCAAATTGTACAATCTCGTGATATTCGCTATGCCTCTACTAAAATTTATAGCGGCAACTACACTCCCGATACTGAAAACTATGTAATGAAAATAATTCCGCTAAAACATATCTCCAGCGTAGAATTAACGCGTCAACTTCGAACTTTTGTTTCTCGCTATGGGAGAATGACCGAAATTAATCAAACCAACACCGTAATTGTACAAGATACCGGGGCCAACATTAATCGTCTGGATAGACTAATAAAACTTGTCGACGTTCCTGGCCATGAGCGATCACTGCAAATTATCCCCGTCAAGCACTCCTCCGCTCAAGAAATTGCTAAGCTACTTGAGCAAATTATAAAAAATGATCAAAAAAATAATAAATTCAGACGCAGCGGAACAGGAGATGATACTGCAATTGGCAACATTATCGCTGAGTCGCGAACCAATTCCATCATTGCTATGGTGAACGATTCTGGAGAAAAAGAACTACGAAATCTGATTGCCAAATTAGATGTTAAGTTAGTTTCGCAAAGTGGTGGGCAAATTCATGTTTATTATCTAAATTATGGTGACTCCGAAACACTTTCAAAAACACTTTCTACCCTAATAAATGGCATGGCCCCCACCGGCAATGATAGCAAGCTGGCCAGATTTACTAAAAGCTCTCCAGAAGATACTCTTTTTTCCGGGCCGGTTAAAATTACCTCCGACAAAGAAAATAATGCGCTGGTCATCACCGCCTCTCCCACTGATTATCTTACCATCCAAGGAGTTATTAAAAAACTGGATGTACCCAAAGATCAAGTTTACGTCGAGGGAATGATTTTAGAAACTGCGGTAAAAAAAGAGACGGGAATGGGCATCAACATTGTTGGCCGCTATGGAACAGGGGTAAATACCGCCGGCTTTACAGCAGGAAGTAATGACCTACTCTCGCTACTAAATCCCGCAGGCCTGCCAAATGCTAATGGGCTTTACGCGGGAGCAGGCCTGGGACAATCTAAGGCCGTAACGCTTCCGGGAATGACCGGCATCAGAGTAAACAATATCAACGCCATGATTAAGGCCTTTGGAACCGATAGCAACACTAACGTTTTGGCCACTCCTCAAATTTTGGCCACCGATAACATGCAGGCCGTTTTTGAAGTCGGTGATAAAATGCCCGTAATGAAAAAGACTGCGGGAACTAACGGTAACGATACTACCTCCGTTGACTATATCCAAGTTGGTATCACTTTGAAAATTACTCCTCATATCAATAAGGCCACGCGCTTTATTAAATTAGATATTGATCAAAAGATTGAAGATTTTTCCACCGTGTCCGTTCCGGCCGGAGTACAAGATCAGGCCCATGCCACTACTGCCCGTAGCGCTGTTACCACCGTTACGGTCCGCGATCGTGACACGGTTGCCATGGGAGGATTAATGCGTGATAAACTTTCAGAAACTATAACCAAAGTTCCACTTTTGGGTGACATTCCCATTTTGGGCTGGCTGTTTAAAGATAAAAAAATGGAGAAGATAAAAATGAATGTTTTATTTTTCTTTACTCCTAAAATTCTTAGTCCATATGAGGAAAATGTGGCCAAAAATGTTAAAGATGTTTTAAATCGCCGTAGCGCTCATCTTAAAACCATCTTAGGGGATGATGATCCTTTTGGCGATGAGATGAAGGCCATGTACGATAAGGCCGGCAAGCAACAAGCAGGCCCACTATTTGATCAATCAGCAGCAAACCCATACAGCAATCAAAATGTTGACGATGAAAATAAACCACTGGCCGAAGAAACAGAAGAAGAAAAGGCCCAAGAAGAGGCCAAAAAAGAGGACATTGAAAAAATAGAACCTCTAGATCCACTCGCTCCAGGAGAACCCCTGAGCAAAAGCGAAAAAAGTGAACGAGCGGCGGCACCTGTCACCACAGTGCCTTCGCTAGAGAATGAAATTATTAACGATGATTTTGACGTTGATGGGAAATTATGAGTGATCAGCACGACACTGAACAGAGTGGAAGTCACAATGCGCCCAAGTTAAAAATTGGCCAGTTGCTTTTAAAGCACACCTCTTTAACCGAGGCGCAATTAAGTGATGCTCTGGAAATTCAGCACGCCACTGGAATGTTGCTAGGTGAAATTTTACTGAAAAAAAACTACATCCAACCCCACGACATCATCAAAGTAATGTGTCATCAAATCAACATTCCATATATCAACGAGATCAAAATTGAAGAAATAGAAACTGGCATTATTCGCGATATTCCTATCACCTACGCTAAACTTCATGGAGTTCTCCCAATTCTTGAGACGGACTACTCTGTAACGGTGGCAGTAACTGATCCTTTCAAATTTGATGCTATAAACGATCTACAAGAGATCTATCAAAAAGATATTAAAGTGGTCGTCTCCTCCCCGTTGCGAGTGGAAGATGCGATCAATCGAGTCTATGAAAAGGCCAATCGTAATTTAGTAGATTCCATTGAAGATGAATTTGAAGAAAATCTGGATTTGGAGGGGCCCATTGATATTTTGGATGCAGATGCCGACTCTGCCCCAGTTATTCGCTTTGTTCACTCCATAATTTTTCGCGCCGTAAAAGAGCACGCTTCTGACATTCATATAGAACCCTACGAACGCGAAACAGTTTATCGCTTTCGAATCCAGGGAGTTATGACGGAAATTTTGCGCCAATCGCTAAAGACTCATCAGGCAGTGGCCTCACGTATCAAAGTTATGGCCAAAATGGATATTGCCGAAAAACGTCTTCCGCAGGACAATAAGATCAAACTAAAAATGGCCGGTAAAGATATCGATATCCGGGTAAGTACCGTTCCTATCCAATATGGCGAACGTATCGTTATGCGCTTACTAGAAAAAACCAACACCGTTTTACGCCTTGAAAGTTTAGGCTTCAAAGGGAAAGTACTCAAAAGCCTCGATGAACTTAGTAAGAGAAAGCATGGGGTCTTATATGTTACTGGCCCTACTGGGCATGGAAAAACGACTACCCTCTTTGCTATTTTAGATCGGATCAATGATCCAAAAAAAATGATTATTACCGTTGAAGACCCTGTAGAATATGAACTTTCAGGTATCTCTCAAATCCAAGTTAATCCCAAAATTGATCTGAATTTTGCCATTGCTTTGCGCGCTATCTTGCGACAAAATCCAAATGTTATTATGGTGGGTGAAACACGAGATATTGAGACGGCCAATATGGTTATCCAAGCATCACTTACTGGCCATTTTGTTCTTTCTACTCTGCACACCAACGATGCCTCCTCTGCTCCCAACCGTCTTATTGACATGGGAGTCCAGCCTTTTTTGATCACTTCCTCAGTAGTCGGCGTGTTGGCACAACGACTAATTAGGACTCTATGTTCTGAGTGTAAAGCGCCTCAGCAATTGACTAAACATGAGCTAGACCATTTGGGAGTTGATGCCCTCCCGGCCAACGCTACCGTCTTTAAGGCCGTCGGTTGTCCTAAATGCGGAAACACTGGCTATGCGGGATTAACTGCTGTCAGTGAACTCCTGCTGATGACAGATAAGATTCGCCCTTTGGTTTTAGAAAAGGCCTCGGCCAATGCCGTAAAAAAAGCGGCGATCCAAGAAGGAATGAAAACGCTCCGACAAGATGCCTGGGATAAAGTATTTAGTGGTATCACCTCCATCGAACAAGTGGTCAATGCCATCAACGTCGAAGGCGATTAATTTTTTAAGGCAAACAACCTATGGCAATGTACAAGTATAAAGGCATCGACAAAAGCGGCAAAGAGATTAGGGCCGCAATAAATGCTGAAACGGAATCTCAGGCCAAGCAAAAAGTGCGAGCACTTGGTGTAATGATTACCGAAATCAGAGAACAAAAAACGGATAATTTAAAAGAGAAGAAAACTATCCGTTTATCTAATTCCGTTAGTACCTCTGATCTCTCTCTTATGACCCGCCAATTGGCCACGCTAGTTAAGGCCCGGATCCAAATTGTCGAAGCACTCAACGCCCTAATGGAGCAAACCTCCAATCCGCAAATGCGTTTGATTTTGTCAGAGGCCAAGCAAAAAGTTAATGCCGGAAGTTCTTTGGCCAAGGCACTGGCAGACTACCCTTCCACTTTTAGTAATATCTACGTCAACATGGTAGAAGCTGGAGAGGCATCCGGAAACCTCTCCCTTGTTTTAATGAAGCTGGCAGAATTTACCGAAAATCAGGTAAAACTACAAAATAAAATTAAAAGCTCTATGACCTATCCCGTGATCATGATGATTTTTGGTTCGTTGATGATGGCCATTATTTTCGTTTTTGTTATTCCTAAAATTACCCGAGTCTTTATTTCCATGAAAAAAGAACTTCCAACGCAAACTAAAATTGCTATCTGGATTTCTGATTTTCTAGTCAACTACTGGCATGTCTCCCTCTTAGGTCTTTTTGCGGCTTACTTTTTATTTAAAAAGTATATCAAAACTAAAGATGGCGAAAAAAAATGGCACTCCTTTTTACTAGGAGCTCCTATCGTAGGAGAGCTAATTGTTATGATTAATGTGAGTCGTTTCTGTTCCACTTTGGCCACACTTCTAAGCTCAGGAGTTCCTATTCTGGTGGCCATGAAAATTGTAAAAAATCTAGTTTCTAATGTGCATATGCAAAAGGCAATTGAAAATGCCCGTATAAATGTTTCTGAAGGGGCCTCTTTGGCCGTACCACTGGCCAAGAGTGGACTATTTCCTCCCATGGTTACCCATATGATTACCCTAGGAGAACGCTCGGGTGAATTAGAACCGATGCTTCACATAGTTGCAGAAAACTACAATGATGAAGTCAATACAAAACTAAGTGGACTAACTAGCGTTATCGAACCTATAATGATGGTCGGAATGGGAGTAGCTGTGGCCTTTATTGTCTTCTCGGTCGTAGGCCCCATGATGGAAATGAATTCACTAAAAAGATAGAAAAGTATATATAAAAAAAGGAGTTATTTATTATGAAAAATCGTTTTTGGGCCAGTGCGCGTGGCTTTTCTCTTATGGAAATTTTGGTGGCCTTAACATTGTTAGGCCTTGCTGGTACCTTTGTCGTCTCTAAGGTTTATGACAGTATGGTTACCGGCCAAGTACAATCTTGCGAGATTCAACTACAAAGCTTGGCCGATCGACTTAAAGAATTTCGCATGCACTGTGGCTTTTTTCCTACCTCACAACAAGGATTGGACGCGCTAATTAATAAACCTTCGGGAGAACGTGAATGTAAGCGCTATGCTCCAGGCGGATATTTAGATCCGGCCGAGGTACCACAAGATCCCTGGGGTGCTGAGTTCATTTATGAATCTGACGGCAAGACAATCACTATGCGCTCCAATGGCCCCGATGGAATTGAAGGCAATGAAGATGACTTGACCTATCCTCCCAGCAAAAAAAGTGGCAGCGCGGAAGAACCAACTGAATAAAAATAGAATAATGTCCAGACCAGAGAGAATACCATGAAAAACAAACAGGGATTCTCTCTGATTGAAATTTTAGTGGCCTTGGCATTGGTGGGCCTGGTCTATACAATTGCCATTACTGGCCAATCTTCTCCTCGAGCGTCTCTGGATGATGTCACCGAGCAAATTGAGCGATATGTTCGTTTTGCCAGCGACGAGGCGGCCTTGCGCAACACCATTATGCGCCTGCATTTTAAGTTAGATGAAAACCCGCAAACCTTCTTTTTAGAAGTTGGGCCCGAGTCTGCACTGGCCATGCCAGAAGAGCGAGTCAAAGATACTTCCAAAATGACCAAAGAAGAAAAAGAGGAGTATGAGAAATCCGTCAGCGATTTTAATAAAAACTTTTCCAAATTAAAAGATTTCGAAGATAGCGAACAAGAGGTTCCTGATAATATTCGTATTATTGGAGTTTCAACTTCTGATCTCGACTATCTTACCATCGATTCTGATGCATATATTTATATCTATCCTACCGGCGAAAAAGATAATGGACTAATAATTGTTAGCTCAGATACTGAGATGATAGCGCTAGAAATTAATCCCTATACTTTTGAATTCAACCGGAGCTATCATACTATGGGGCCTCCCAATGAAGAAGAGCTAGAGGATCGACAAATAGATTTAGCAAAAGAGATTTATGCGAACTGGCCAAAAGCAAAATAAAAAATCTAATAGTGGGTTTACTTTAATGGAGGTTATGATTGCCATAACTTTGTTTGCTACTTTTATGACCGTCTTTGCGCTCTCCTTTGGAAAAAACCGTACTGACTCAACACTGATGCGCGAAGATCTCTTTTTGCAACAGCTTTGTGAAAATAAAATTAATGACCTAATTGTCAATCCTCCTGATCTTAAAGATGGACTTACTTTAATGCCAGAAAAGAAAAGCTATGAAAATAATCGCACCTATGAATTCGAAATTGAGTATAAAAAATTTAAAATTCCTGATTTGAATAAAATTACTGGTAATGAAGATGGTGAGGATGGTGGAGATGAGATGAATAGCGGCATCCAACAATCCCTATATAAAAAAGTCCAAGAAAGTTTGGAAAAAATTATTTGGCAAGTGAAGGTTACCGTCATCAACAAAAGCACCAAATATTCTTATTCTTTATCGGCCTGGCTCTATAACTATAAAGCAGAGCTTAACATAAGCATGTAGCAATATTATGATTAATATAAAGCAAAAAACAGAACTTGGTTTTTCGCTAATTGAAGTGCTGGTAGCAATTACCCTCCTCTCCTTTCTCATGCTTTATGTCTACAATCTCGTAGACACAAGCTCCCAAACTAAAATTGATGTTTCGGATCAAGATCAAAACTTTTTACAAATTGAGGCCGCTTTAAATCGCTTTAAGCTAGATTTTGACTTAATCTACTCCCCCATCTACTTTTCTGCCTTTAAAAGCAAGCGACAAAGCGGTCAAGAAGAGAGTGGCGATGACTTGGCCAGTGGGGCCTTTGCCGGTACCGGAGAAAAATTTCCATTTCTTAGCGGAACAGAACAACTAGTGCCTGAGATTTTAAACCCTGCTAACTCCTCTATTGTTTTTTTTACTGCCAACAATCAGCGCAAATTTATTAATTCCAAACAATCCAACTACGCCTGGGTACAATATAAACTAGTAGATAGTGCCGAGGGAGAAAATAAAAACAAAGAAGCTCCGCTGGAACTACTGCGTTACTATAACTCGATAAACCCCTACACGCGAGATTTTGACTGGGAGGCCACCAAGCCACATGTCATTTTAAAAAATATTAAAAAGTTTGAATTTCTCTTTTGGGACTCCACTCGAAAAGAGTTTCAATCATCATTAAAAGAGTTAAATAAGGCCGATAAATTTGCCATGCAGGCCATCAAAGTAAAATTAGAATGGGCCTATAATGGGGAAGAGGTTGTGATTGAAAGAATCTATCGTAACCTCTGGCCTTTTTTTGATCCACTCCAAGACAAAAATTCTGCAGAACAAATTCAGGCCAATACCGAAACGGAGTCACCATAATAAATTTTTTCGCCAAATACATTCATGAAAAGCAAGGGGTGGCCATTATAATGGTAATGAGTGCTATTGCTCTCCTCACTCTGCTAATGATCACCTTTTCTTTCGATACTAGCGTTAATAAAATTCGCATTTATAACCAGCAAAATAAATATCAGGCCCGTCTTAATGCGGAATCAGGAATGCTCTTGGCCATGGCCAAACTACGCATCTACAAAGAGGCCCGAAATATTATGGAAAAAAACAAAGATCTCAAAAATATTGTAAGCGAAGATCAGGTTTTAGGTATGCTGGCACAACCCTTTGTCTACCCAATCCCTATCGCTGCCGACGCTAATCTGATCCAAAAAAATGCCGTCGCCGATTTTGCGAAAGGAATAATCATGAATGGCTCAATGTCGGTAACTATTGCGGCAATAAAGGGATTTTTAAATCCCAACGGATTGCGTATAATCCAAAGGCCATCTAATGCGGCCGGAGATTCTTCGGAAACTGAAGGCAATGATAAAAATGATAATGACGAAGAGAATGGTGCGAAAGGAGATCAAAGCAAAACCGCCCCCAATTTATATATTGAGCAACAACTACTAGAAGCAATGAATGCGGCCTTAGAAGAAAAGAAAGAACATGATGAAAATTTTGATGCTATTTACGGAGAGATGCGGCCAGAGATGTTAATTAAGGAGTTAAAACTTTATGTTAATAGCAAAGATAGCTATGAAGAGGCAGAAAAACCAGATATTGAGGCCATCTATAGCAACCGCGGTACTACTCCTAAATATGCTCCACTTACTTCTCTTTCCGAAATGTATCTATTGGAAGGCTGGAGTGATGCGGCCATTGATTTAATCAAAGATCGCCTAACTGTACATGAGGCGGCAATTATTGCAATTAACGATATTAACGATAAGGATCTAAAAATTCTTTTTCCACAAATAACCCCAGAACAATCTAAAGAATTTTTTGAATACCGTGACGGATCCAATGATGAAAATAAATCAGAAGATGAACGCAAACCCCATCCCTTTAAAAGTGTAGATGAATTTAAAAATTACATGATCAAAATAGTCGATGCCGCCGATTATGACAAACGGATAAAGGAATTTGAAAGCGCCGGCCTTCGATTGGGAGTTGCTGGTAAACTTTTTAAAGTTATATCTCAGGGAGTATATGAGAATTCAAAGTATACTATCGAGGCATTTATTGATCTTCCGGTAAAACCTGCTCCTCCCCGGCCAACTCCTCGGCCTACCACAGATCCCCCCCCAGGCGATGATGTTGACGGAGATAATCCCGAGACAACTCCGGCAGACAAAGGCAATAAACCGCCACCTCCACCAATGGAATTATTAAACCCTCGGGTGATTGAAATTAAGGCCGGATAGAGATAGAATAGACTATATGAATATATTGGCGATTGATCTGGGGTCCTATTCAGTAAAAATTTCAGAGTTTCACCTTGAGCGAAAGGCCCTAGTATTAGATAATCACGCTGAATACGTGCTGAGCGAATCTGCTGACGATTCCGCTACTGAAAATGATGACGAGAAAAAAGATGCTAACACTGCTTTAAATCTTGAAATGGCCCATGAGCAACACCAAATCATCAAAGATTATATCGCAAAAAACAACTTTGATGGCAAAATTGTTTTTCAATATCCTCAACATTTAACGACTTCTAGATATCTCTCACTCCCTGTTGCTCATCGTAAAAAGGCTGAGCAAATGCTTCCTTTCTTACTTGAGGAGAATTTGCCCTTTCCTATTAATCGTGCGCACTTTACCTCCGAGCTATTTATAAAAAACAAGGCCACTTTTGCTATCGTCAACATTACGCACATGGATCAATTTGAAGCGTGGTATGAGTCGATGGATCAAAAAAATATTACTCCTCATCTTCTAACATCTGAGTTGTCACTAATGCAATCATTGGTGGAACAAAACAGAATTGATGGCCCGGCCTGCATTTTAGATTTAGGGCACAAGACCTCTAAAGCATACTTCATTTATAATCGTAATATAGTGTCTAATCATGTATCCCATATCGCCGGCCACACAATAAATGAAGTTATCTCCCAAACATATAAAATATCCTATGAAGAATCGGTAATATATAAACATCAAAATTGCTTCTTTTTAACTGATACGCAATATGAGGAGGTCGAACACGACCAACTAGAATTTGCCAAAATGATGAAACAGGCAGTGGAGCCACTTATTTTAGAGATGAAAAGATGGATGCTAGGATATCGAGTGCAATATATTAATCCTATTTTGAAAGTTTATATCACTGGGGGAACTACCCAAATTAGTAACATCACCAATTTTTTAGCTGCGGAATTGGGACTAAAAGTTGAGAAACTTAAAATTTTCAATGATAGCGACATTCATCAAGTGGAAATTAAAGATAAATCAGTTTCTTCCTATTTTTTATGTCAGATAATTGGTCTTTCTACTTTTGCCAAAACTCAAGCAGCAAATTTCTTGCGCGGCCAATATGCTAAAAATAGTGCCGGCAGTTTTCCTCTCTACTCAACCGCTTTTATTTTCTCGCGCGTGGCCATGGTGGCCTTAGTTTTATCTGTGGCATTGATCATTGAGCGATTTTATCTCTCATCCACCCACAATACACTAACCGAAGCACTCTATGTTATGTTAAAGGGAGAATCGCTGGGCATGCCTCCTAAAGAGCAACGAAACTTCAAACGCGAACCTACTCAAACACTTAATTATCTAATTAAGCAAAATAGCAGCGCAATGAAGGCCATCACGGCCATTAAAAACAGTCAACGTTTCCTGGCCCTGGCCGACTTAGCATTTGTAGGACAACAAATTGGCAACAATCCAGGAGTAGTTTTAGAATCATACAAGAATAATAATGGAGCTACTTCTCTTAAGTTTTCCTCCACGGCATTGGCAGATTTAAATAAAATTGAAAACTCTTTTAGCGCAATGGATTTAGAAGATTTTAATGACTCGCTTGACAAAGAGGCCAAAACTTTAAATTTGGAATACACAAAGGAGTAACGGCCAGAATATGATGAAGCTTTTTGCCTTTCTAAAACCACTAGATATATATCTTTTTCAACAATTGGATCTATTGAAAGCTAATTCATTTTATCTGCAAATAATAGATCGCGTTTCTGCGCTAAATAGCTCAGCACAAAAAATCACCTATCAAGTGGCCTCTTTTTCCATAATTTTCCTACCCCTTTTCATAACTACTTTGCTTCTGATGGCAAACTGCTCTTTACGCAGTGATTTGGATGAAAAGTATCTCATCAAAGAAAACATTGATCTCTATTTAAAAAACAAAAATATCTTAAACGCCATGGATAATATGATGGCCACTCAAGAGATAAAAAGTGCGGAAGAGTTAACCACCAAAATTGAGTCCGTTTTAAACGGCCTCAAAGTATCGGCACGCAACGCTTCGGTGGCCAACTTCAATACTGATGAATCCTGGGGCAGCATCACACAAGTTAGTGCGGATCTAAATTTTAGTGACTTCTCGATGGAAGACTTTGCCGCTTTTATCACCGCCCTAATTAGCGAAAAAATAAATATCCATAACCTCAATATTAATAGAAATCCCGCCAATCAAACAATCAAGGGCGATATTCATCTAGTAATTTTCAACCGAATTCAACAATATCAGTATGAAGAGCAATAAACAGATAGCAGAAAATTCTCTTGATGAAAAAATTTATGAGCTTGATCATATTAATAAATTTCTGATCACCTCTCTTGTTATAATTATTGCGGCCATCGGAATAATCTGGAATTTTCCTGTGCAAAGAACAATTAAGCAGGTTATGGGTAGAATGATTACTTCTAACCCGGGATGTCCTATCGCCTATCAAAAACTAGGAGTATCTTTTCTACTTCCCAAAATATACTTAGAACACATTTCACTACCTGCAAGCTGTTTGCAAATGCCGACACCAACCCCGATAGAGCTACCTTATGCAGAAATTAGTTTTCGCGGCCCCAGCTTCTACCCTGTTGGCGTAAAATTTAAGCTCCATGCGACACATGAAGATAGTTTCGTAAACATATACTCCTCACTATCTTTAAATCAGACTTTATTAAAAATTGAAGATACAACAATAACCTCTAACACCATTGGCAAAGTAGCGGCATTACCCATAAATCTCAACGGAACTTTCAATATCACCTCACTTCTTTCCTTAAAAAGTTCCACTTTGACAGAGGCACAGTTTTTAATTAAATCAAATAATTTCCTCATCCCACCTCAAAACTTTAATGGCCTGGCCATTCCAGCATTACCAATTGGAACTTTATCGTTGAAAGGTAAATACAGTGGAAACAGTTTGGATATTGAAAATATTGTTATCGGAACGGAAAACTCCCCCATAACTGCCAATCTCTATGGCCGCATTTCCATAAACCCGCAGGCCTTTAATCAATCTATTTTAGATATGACTGGCGAAATTAAATTCTCTGAAAGTTTTATAAATGACTTTGCTATTTTGAATCTATTTTTGGGAGGAAAAACTGCGGAAAATGGCTTCTATAAAATCAAAATTTCGGGAACACTGGCCAATCCATCGCCCAGTGTTTTATAGGCCATCTTTTTAGTCATCAAAGCCGACTTCGATTAATTTTACAGCTTGGCAATTCTCTCTTAAAAGAGCTACGTAAGTAAATTTCGCCATATATGTGGCCTTAATTTCGAAAATACCAAGTTCTTCATCCGTATCATTCCAAATTTCACCCTGATAGTAAGGAAGATCGCTATGAGGAGCAATAGTGCCAACATATTTCGTTGAATAAACTTCTAAATCCGGCAATTTATCCGATAAGATTTTTTTTAACTCCAAAGTACAATCCAATTGCGCAAATGACGACATCGACATTAAAAAAGTCAGTACTATTAATAACTTTTTCATAATTTTTCTCTCCTTTTCATTAAATTGATATTTAAAACTCAGGCCATTCCCATTTTTCTCAATCACTGTAATTCTGTTTCTGTTCAGGAACTAATATATCAACTATAAAATAAATATCAAGGATATTCTTATTAACTAGTAAAATCTATATAGTGTCAGCGAATTTTTTTTGGTAAAAAAAATTTACGATATACGCTATGAACTGATCAATATATTGAAAATTATCGGGCCACCAACATGTTTATAATCATCCGCACTCATCTCTTCAAACTCATATCCTTCAATATGCTCTTTTAGTAGAGCGATAAAATATTTATCAAAATCCAACACAACATCTAGCCCAAATTTAAGGGCCATACTCTTTACCTTTTTTTTAAGATAGCTCTCCTTTAATTTTCCTTTGCCATCTAATAAATCGGTAGAAATTTTTTTGAAATCACTAATCGTCACTCCTAATTTTTTACGTTTGCCCTTTGTCCCTTCGAAATTGCCTAATAAATAATTATAAAAATTACTAAGAATGATGGCCTCAAAATCAATTTCTTCCACCGTATAGTTAATATAAAATTCATCGCGTAACTTCTGACTTTTCTTAAGCTTTTCTACGGAAGTCAAAAATTGCTTAATAAAAGGAAGCATTGCCCCGAATAAATTAAGCAAAGAAGTCCACTCACCATAATGTTGCATGTCAACAATATTTTTCGAGGTATGTCCTAGCTTATCAGCAACCGCATGACTTGTATCAAAGGTAAAGTCCAAAAACTCCAGCCAAAATTTCCCTAAAAAACTCTCATTGTGTTCATTAATTCCGTGAAGTGATAGATTTTTTCTGGCCATCTTTTGATTAAGCTTAATTAAGGTGTTCCCTATTTTA
This sequence comes from Bdellovibrionales bacterium RIFOXYD12_FULL_39_22, assembly GCA_001770205.1. Taxonomy (GTDB): domain Bacteria; phylum Bdellovibrionota; class Bacteriovoracia; order Bacteriovoracales; family Bacteriovoracaceae; genus YD12-FULL-39-22. Next base: position 34,764 of record MEQL01000050.1, on the reverse strand, counting down.
TAAAGATCTGCAAAAGTAAAAAAATCAAAAATACTTTTATCATTTAACAACTCTTCTAATTCCCCTGCCTGCGCCTTTTGATTAATATAGCTCATCCCAAGACTTAGAAGATTTCTGGTTTTATTTCCCACTCTCGTCATGGCCACTTGGCCTTCTTGCAACGCATTGGTTAATGACATGGTAGCATTGACCAGCTTAATAAAATTAAATCGCAAAAATTCAACGCGCTTATCATCTACAACTTTGGCCAACTCACTATTGATGTCTCCAAGTTTGTCACTAAAGGCCACCAGTGCAGCTTTAGGAAGGGCCTGCAGCTTGCTTAAATCGTCAAGATTGCCGGTAATACTCTTTTTTCTTATAACAAAATTTTGCAACATCTCCATGCTAGGAAAAATGTTATCAACTTCTAACGCTTCAAAATAATCAACAAAACCATAATCACTCATTCGTGATTTTTTCTGTTCGTATTCCTCTTCTTGTAAAATAGAAAAACTATCTGAGACTAATTTAAAAAGATAGGCATAGGCATCTTCCACTCCTCTCTCCGCGTAGAGGGCCACAATTAATTCCTTTAGCTCTCGCACATACTCATAATCTTCATCAAACTCCACTAGAAGTTGAGTATCTGGAGTTAAAAAGTAATTATCATGTTCTGGATATTGCGGATCTTCTGCGTCAAAAGTCCAAATATTAAAACGGCCCTTTAAGTAAACCGCAAATTCAGAACTCCCAATAAATTCTGCACGAATATTTTCGTTTTCACATACCGCATAACATCTAATCCAATAATTAAAATTATCCACATCCAAATCATCTTTAAGCCATAAGTCCATATCTAAAAAAATCTGTCGCTGCTCTGAACTAAAAAGATGTAAGTGATGGGCCAACTCATTGGGATTCATTTTTTTTACAATCAGATATAGTGGTGAGATAGCATGCGCCGATAAATCGGCACCGTCTTGAATCATCCGCTCCATTACCTCTAAAGAAGTATAACTTTGCGCCTCTCCAATCAAATTATCGATAATACTATTTTTAGAAGTCATCTTGCTAATTCTCAACTTTGCTCTTGGCCTATTCCAGCGGCAGTTTAAATATTCTAGTTTTTCGATGTAGTCTTGAATCAAAGCGTGTCCACATTCCACTAACAGTCTTATTCTCTACTAACTCACGATTGGTCTCTAAAAATTTAATTCCGCGATCTCGGCAAGAGCGATACATGGCCGCGACTAAATATAAGAAAATCTTTTTTTTCGGATGCTCGGGATGAACTCCCGCTAATAAGAAATCTACGCCCTTTGAATTTTTAAACTCTCTTAAAATATGAAACAGACCAAATGGCAAAAGATTACCGCCGGCCCGTTTAAAACTGTTACTAACATTCGGCATTCCAATGAAAAAGCCTATCAATTTTCCTTTTTTATCCTCTACCATTTTTACAAATTCTAAATCTAAAAAAGATAGATATTTTTGGGTATAAAACTTTTGTTGCTCCAAAGAAAGCGGAGTTACTCCATAAAGATGTTTAAAAGACTCCTCCAGTAGATCCCATAAAGCATCGGTTCGTGACATTAATTCTTTGCGGTTACGCAAAGTAATTAATTTATACTCACTATCTCTTTCTAATAGTGCGACCATTTTCTCTAAAAAGGGATCATTGGCCGGAAAATTTACTCGATACTCCACATAATCCGCATCTTTCACAAGGCCAAACTTTTCAAAATGGCGTTGGTAATAAGGCAAATTATAGCTACCACTAACTGTTGGTAATTCATTAAACCCATCGATTAAAAGCCCCTCAGGATCTAAATCGGTAAAACCATGAGGGCCCGTCATCTCTATGGCACCTTCCGCAACTAGCCAACTACGAGCTGCTCCTAAAAGCAGAGAAGAAATTTCTTCATTATCAATGAATTCAATCCAACCAAAACGGCCACGGCGACGGCCTAGTTTTTTCTCTTCTAATAAATGAATTATCGCACAAATCCGGCCAACTACTATTTGCTCAGCATACGCTAGAAAAAATTTCACTTTGGCAATTTTAAAGGCCGGATTTTTTTTAGCATCAAAAAAACTTTTTTCATCAATTTTAATTTGTGGGATATAATTAGGATCTTTTAATTCTTTGAGGTAAAAATCATAGGGAAATTGAATCCACTGATTTAACAGTTTTTGATTCGTCACCTCAACGATACGATAATTATTCCCCACGTTTTACTCACTCTCCCACTTAATAAAAGTAGGAACAAATTCTTCGGCCAAATGTTTATTGCCCAACAAAACTCTTACCGTATAACCGTAACGGCCTCCTCGATCACAAGGAATTTTGGCCTCAAAAATAGTAAGCTCTCCCTCTGTTGCAATCTTTTCCATTTGAGTTCTTTGCGGGCCAATAATTTTATCTCCATTGATATCTAAAATGCCATGATAGACTTCTACTTTTACATCTTCTGCCCTAATGGCCCCCAATATTATTTTGGATTTGATTGATACACTGTGGCCGGATAAAATCGAATCGGTGTCCGGAGCATCAACGTGAACAATTTTGATATCCTTCCAGGCCTGCTCCATCATTTTATGCCAACGCGATAGATTTTTTGCCTCAACATAGTCATTGCTACTTAGCATTCCGGCCAACTTTTCGGCCTTAAGATAATATTTTTCAACATAGTCTACCAACATACGATGGGTGTTATATTGCGAACCACAAGACTCAATGGTATTTTTCATCATAGTGATCCACTGTGCTGGCAATCCTTTATCGTTGCGCTTGTAATAAAGCGGAGCAACTTCATCTTCAATGGCCCGATATAATAAATTTGCCTCAATCTCATCTTGTTGGTCTAAATCTTTATACATTTCCCCATGGCCAATGGCCCAGCCATTCTCTCCATTAAAGGCCTCATCCCACCATCCATCGAGTATAGAAAGATTCAGCGCTCCATTCATGGCCGCCTTCATTCCCGAAGTTCCCGATGCCTCCATTGGCCGCCGAGGAGTATTTAGCCACACGTCCACTCCTTGCACCATATAGCGCGCAATATCGATATCGTAATCTTCCAAAAAAACCACACGCTGATTAAACTCTGGATCTTTGATTTTATCTGCAATGGCCTTAATAATTTCTTTTCCTTTGGTATCTGCAGGATGGGCCTTGCCTGCAAAAATAAATTGCACTGGCCGTCCTTCGCTATTTACAATTTTGGCAACACGTTCAGTGTCATAAAAAAGTAACGAGCCACGCTTATAAGGGGCAAAACGCCGAGCAAAGCCAATGGTCAATACTTCTGGATCTAAAACATCTTTGATACGATTAATCTCCGCCGCTGAAGCACTACGGCGCTGCAATTGAAACTTTAACCTTTTGCGCACGTACTCTACCAATTTCTGCTTTCGCTCAACATGTAAACGCCACAATTCCGCCTCTGGAACATCATCAATAGAACGCCACATGGTAAAATCAGAAATCTCCCGCACATAAGAAGTTCTCTGATATCTAGCAAAAAGTTGCTCAAATTCTTTGGACAACCAGGTTTTAGAATGTACTCCGTTGGTAACATGACGAATGGGAATTTCGTCTTGCGGAACATCTTTGTATAATTTTTTCCACATTTCACGAGAGACATCACCATGCAATTTGGCCACTCCATTACAATGCGCAGAAAATTTCAATGCCAAAACTGTTAAACAAAACTCCTCTTCCATATTAGAAGTATCTTCGCGGCCCATGGCCAAGAAGTCTAACCACTCTAATCCCAACCTTTTCTGAATAAAGGTTCCCAAATATTGCTTGATCAAATTAATATCAAAGCGCTCGTTACCGGCCGGTACTGGTGTGTGAGTGGTAAAAACGCTCGTGGCCCAAACAATCTCTCGCGCTTCCGCAAAAGTTAAAAAATGGCCTTCCATTAATTCGCGCAATCTTTCTAAAATTAAAAAGGCCGAGTGTCCTTCATTGATATGATAAACTGCAGGTGTTATTCCCAGTGCCTTAAGCGCCTTTACTCCCCCCATTCCAAGTAAAATTTCCTGTCGCAAGCGAATATCACGGCCGGCATCATAAAGACGCTTGGTAATATCGCGATGCTTAGGAATATTTGAATTCAAATTGGTATCTAACAAGTAAAGAGTGACTCGACCTACCATCACTTTCCAAATCTGATAAAAAACTTCATCTCCTCCAATGTCCATGGAAAGTATCAGTGGATTGCCAGAGCTATCTTTTTCCAACATAACTGGCAGCGAAAATTTATCATTTTCCGGATAAAACTCTTGCTGCATGCCATCGCTATTTAGTCCCTGGCGAAAGTATCCCTCTCGATATAAAAATCCTACTGCCACTAGCGGAACACCTAAATCACTGGCCGACTTAAGATGATCTCCGGCCAAAACTCCTAGGCCTCCAGAATAGATTGGAAGTGATTCATGAATGCCAAACTCGCAAGAAAAATAGGCAATAACTTTTTTCTCTCGCCCCCCATATTTGCCATCAAACCAAGTTTTAGATTCCAGATATTTCTTATAGGCAGCATGTACTGCTTGTACTTCGGCCACATAATCATCATCTTTGGAAAGTTCTTCCAAGCGTTTATTAGAAACACTACAGAGCATTTTAATAGGATTTTTATGACACTCTTCCCACAAATCTGGATCAATCATGGAAAAAAGTTGGGTGGCATCCCAATTCCAGGAAAACCACAAATTAGAAGCAATTTCAAGCAAGGGTGCCAATTGGGTTGGCGTTGTAGGAACAGCGGTAAATGAATGAATCTTCATAGTATCTCTCTCCTTGAGGTTAAATCAATTTGTGGCCGAGTCTACTAAAATATTTGGTCTATGGCACTAACTTTTTTATTACCAAAATGATTGAGTTACTCTAATAAATCTTGGCGAATCTTCTTATTGGGAGAAGCGCCTAGTTCGCGCAAAAGCTCCATCTTGCGGAAGACATTACCTGGCCCATCTTTGAGTTTGCCCATGGCCTGAGAAAATTGTTTGCTTCCCGTTTCAAAAATGTGTCCAATTTTTTCAAAGTCCTCTAGAAACCCCACAAACTTATCATAAAGACGCGCTCCTTCTTGCGCAATCTCTTGGGCATTTTTATTCTGTCTTTCTAGACGCCAAATAGAGGCCACCGTTTTCAAACTGGTAAGCAAGGTTGTGGCCGTAACAATGGCCACACCTTTTTTCCAGGCACGCATAGAAAGATCGGCATCAGCATGCATGGCCAAAAGATATGCCGGCTCAATGGGAACAAACATAAAAACTATTTCCGGAGAGCTAAGACCTTTCAATTTATCATAATGTTTTTCACTTAATTCATTTATATGTTTGTCTATCGAGCGAATATGCTCTGACAAACATTTCTCTTTTTGCACATCTTCAGTGGAAGAATGGTGTAAATCATAGGCCTTTAAAGAAACTTTTGCATCAACCACTACATGCTTTTCATCTGGAAGATTAATTATCACATCTGGCCGTAAGCGATCTCCTTCTTCATTTTTATGCGATGACTGCGTGATATAATCTTCCCCTTCACGAAGGCCCGATGCCTCTAAAATTTTTGACAAGACCATTTCCCCCCAATCTCCTTGCACTTTACTATCACCTCGTAAAGCGCGGGCCAGGGAATTGGTCTCTTCACTCATGCGATCATTTAAACTTATCAGCCGCAAAATCTCTGACTTAAGCGCATGGCGCTCTCGGGCCTCGGAGGAATATTTATCTTCCACACTTTTTTCAAAATTTGTAATTTTTTCTTTAAAGGGTTTTAACATCGACTCTAGAGTTTTCTCCGTGTACTCAGTAAAACTCTTAGATTTATTTTCAATTATCTGATTGGCCAAATTCTCAAACTGCAATTTGTTTTGCGCTGAAAGTTCGTCTACATGCTTTTTAAAAGAAACAAGTTGCTCCTCTAATACCTTTTTCTCTGTGGCCAAATGCGCAATCTCGCGATTTAGACTGATAGAATCAGCGGCCGCACGCTTTGCAGAAAATAATCGCATCGCCAAACCACCAATTAACATTCCTAGTAATAACGATTCATAGCTGATGTTCATGAAATAAATTTTCCTTTTTGGTAAATCTGTCGAGAAGAGAATAAACACAAGGGACAATAAATAAAGTAAGCAAGGTAGAAACTATCATTCCGCCAATTACTGCAATGGCCATCGGTATTCTACTCTCGGCCCCAGGCCCTATGGCCAAGGCCGGTGGAATGGCCCCGACTACAGTAGAAATAGAAGTCATAAGAATAGGGCGTAGACGAATTGGGCAGGCCTCCAGTAATGCCTCGTGAGTAGAACGGCCTCTCTCTTTTAACTGATTGGTAAATTCCACCAGCAAAATAGAATTTTTCTTCACAATACCCATTAATAAAATTAGTCCGATCATGCTATAAACGTTAAGAGATTGGCCGCCCATTAGGAGTGCAATAAACGCCCCTGAAACACTAAAAGGCAAGGCCACTAAAATCGTCAACGGGTGAATAAAACTATTAAACTGAGACCCCAATATCATATAAGAAATTACAATTCCAAAAAGAAGCGCAAAAATTAAGCTAGAAAAAGATTCTCCAAAAGTTTTTGCACTTCCAGACATGGCCACAAAATACCCCTCTGGCAAAAGTTGCTTGGCAATTTTTTGTACCTCAGATATAGCTTCCGCCTGCGAACTTCCTTGCGCAATATTGCTCCAAATAGAGATGGCCCGCTGGTGATCTTCGCGAGAAATGGCCTGCAATCCTGTGGTCTCCACTACCTCAACCACTTCAGATAAACGAATAAGTTCTCCCCGATTATTGCGGATTTTTATTCTTTTAATGGCCTCTATCGAAATCTTATCCGACAGTGGCAAACCGACAACTATATCAAATCGACGGCCATCCTTGGAATACTTGCCGGCCACCGCATTTCCCATCATGGTACTAATAATTTGTGAAATATCTGCAATTTCTACCCCGCGGGCCCGTGCGCGTTCTCTATTTGGAATAACCTGCACTTCCGGCATTCCATCTTCAAAATTAGTATCAACATCGACTAACTTTCCACTCTCCTCCAACGCTTGCGTCATCCGCTTGGCATAGATAATAAGTTGATTCCAGTCTGGCCCTCGTAACGAAAACTCTACAGGAAAACCACCACGTCCACCGGTAAAAGACATAGATGGATTTTGAATATTAATGCGGGCCCCTTTGATTTTTTTTAAATCCTCTCGAAAAATTTCTTGCAGTTTTTTTAGTGAATGCTTTCTTTTGTCTTGATCCACAAAAGTAACAAAGGCCATACCCGAGTTAACACCCCCTCCACCATGTCCTCCGGAGGAAGTAAAATAGCTTTTAATGTCTGGTTGTGTGGCCAAATATTCTTCCACGGCCTTAACCTTTTGATCCGTGAAAGCGAAGGAAGATCCCACTGGCGTTTTGATTCGAATCATTAAACGTCCTTGATCTTGTTCAGGAACAAACTCCTTTTTTAAAATCTTTCCAATCCACAAAGTAGAGGCAAAAAACAAAGAGGCCACAACAATGGCAAGAACAGGATAGTTTAATATTTTTGTCAAAGCATTCTTATACCCAGTAGTAGATATTAAAATGGTGCTCTCCATCATTCGCCCAAGCAGCGAACGCCGAGGGGCCACTTCTAAAAAACGAGAGCAGCGCATAGGAGTAAGAGTAATCGCTTCCAGCAATGACAAAGCGACGGCCACCGATAAAGTTACTCCAAATTGTAAAAAGTATTTACCAATAATTCCGTCCATAAAGGCCACCGGAATAAAGATGGCCATAATTGCCGCGGTAGTAGCAATGGCCGCCAACCAAATCTCTTGAGAGCCATCAAGCGCGGCCTTAACTTTGTTTTTTCCCATCTGTTTATGGCGAACGATATTTTCCAAAACCATAATGGCATCATCAACGACTACTCCAATGGCCAAAGATAATCCCAGTAACGTAAACGTGTTCAAAGTAAAACCAAAAAGGCGCAAAAAAATAAAAGAGCCAATAACCGAGGTCGGAATGGCCAGAACAATATTTATCGTAGAAGAAAATGAACCCAAAAAAAGCCAACAAACCAGCGAAGTTAAAATTGCCGATAATACCAATGTAAAATTTAACTCCGAAATAGATTCTTCAATAAAGATAGTGTTATCGAAGCGAATGGCCAACTCCACTCCTACGGGTAACTCCTTAGTCAGTAAGGCAATCTGCTTTTTAACGGCCTTAGCAACTTTGACCGCATTAGAACCAGGCCTCTTTTTTATTCCGATACCAATGGCCGACTCTCCCTGTGCTCGACTGACATTACGAATTTCTTCCGTTCCCACTTCAATTGCCGTCACCTCTTTCAGGGCAATCGGGGTATAGATAAGCGAGCCACCACGTTTATTGATGGTAATATTTTGAAAATCCTCTAACGAAGTCGCTTCTCCTTTAGTGCGAATATTTAACTCTCGCCGCTCATCGGCAATACGTCCACCAGGGCGCTCAAAATGCTCACTTTCAATAGTATTGATTACATCACTTACTGTAAGTTGATATTGATCAAGTTTTTTTTCTGATAACCATACTCGCAAATAGGGATCTGGAAGTCCCATCAAATTTACTTCGGCAACTCCTTCCAAAGTTGAAAAACGATTTTGTACTCTGTCTCGTACTAGCGTCATCAAATCATACTTAGACATTTTAGAAGAACTAGCACTAATCCACAAAATGGGTTGGTCTTCCGGATTAGATTTACGTATAGAAGGAGGATCCATTCCGTCTGGTAAACGACGCTGGATTTTACTTAGTACCGTCTGAATCTCCTGTACGGCAACATCTATGTCTTTGTCTAAATCAAACTCCAAAGTAATCGAAGCACTTCCCACTCGGGCACTTGAAGACATTGACTTAATTCCGGATACTGCAGAAAGAGAGCTTTCTATCTCATCAACAACATCAATTTCCATAACTTCTGGCGAAGCACCTTCTAAGCTCATGCTAATATTAACCATGGGAGAATCGACATCGGGCATCTGACTAACTCCCATTTCAGAAAAAGAGATGGCCCCAAAAAGGATAAGTCCTAACATTAGCATCCAAGAAAAAACATGGTTTCTAATAGCAATAGCAGATAGTGAAAATGACGAATTCAATTTTAGACTCCAAATCAAAACTGGGGAATTTCAAAGGCCGCGGCCTTCAATTCCTCTAATGCCAAGAACGTTTGAAATTTCATTTTATCCATGGAACGCTTGGCCTCTTGATAACTATTCACCGCCTGTAACAGTTCCAGCGTAGTAACGAGCGAATGGTGATAATCTCGTTCTTGCTCTTTATAATTTTTCTCCGCGGCCAATAGCGCTTGCTCTAATAACAATAATTGCTGTCGCAAATTTTTTAGACTCTCATAGCGATTTTTTATATTAAAACGAAGTACCTTTTTTGTCTCTTCTAATTGCCACTTACTTTCTACCGCCTGTGCGGAGGTCTCCTTAACTTGCGCCGCAGTCGTCCCTCCACTGTAAAGCGGCAATGAAATACCCAGGGACAAATCCCAATCATCATTGCCACTAGTTACCCCGCCAGAAGTATCACTGCGCCAGAGATAATAATTTCCAATTAAATCGACTTTCGGATAATGCCCTTTTTGCACCTTGCTTTGGGCCTTAATTTTCAATTCATAATCTAGCGTTTGCGCCACGACCTCTGGATGAGCATCGATCTTCGATAAATATTCCTCTACGTCTTTTACCTCTTCCAATTTCTCTGAAAAACTTCCTCCCATAGTAAGTTCATCGGAAGATATATTCGTTAGTAATTGCAAGGCCCGCTGGGCCTCGCCCTGCTGTCCCTGTGCAAGAGAGATCTGAGACTTCGCAATATATAATTGAGATTCGGCCATTAAAACTTCACCTTGGCGAGATCGCCCAATGGCACGACGCTGCTTGAGTTCCATTAAACGTTTATTAGTAAGCTCAATTGAGGCCTGTAAATTTATCATATCTTGCCCGGCAGAGTGATATTTGAAAAAGGCAGTGGCAACTTCTAAATAGAGTTTTACTTGCGCTTTCAAAAAATTATACTCTTCTAATTTTTTTTCAATTTTTACTATCTGCCACGAAGCTAAACTTTTTCCACCATTATAAAGCGACTGAGAGAGCGCAATCTTTCCCTGATGGGCACCATCTTCTATCGCATAATTGGTTGCCAAAGAAACCATTGGCAAATATTCGCCTTTTATTTGCTCCAGCTTAGCATCTTTTTGTGCTATTCGACTCTCACTCATTGCAATAGTTGCTGCGGAGGTTGCTGCTTTTTTATAAAGTTCTGGAAGAGTTGTCAGCTGCGCCAATAAACTGGCCGAGGCCGTCAACAAAGTGATCTGAAGAAAAATCATAAATCTAAACATGAAGGTATGTGAACATATTTACCGCCAATTATCAAGCGGCCAATCGGTTCTCTGAAGCAAAACGCTCAATGGCCTTAAAAGTTGCCTGGGCCAAACTATTTTTAAGACGAATCTTATCCACAAAACAGTCACAAAGATCAACAATCTGAGTGGCCACTTCCGTCTTGATTCCTTGCGGCAACAGATACCTAGGAACTACGGCCAGAATATTCGGATCATCATCTACCACCAACACTTTCGGAAAACTTCTACTCATACAACCACGCTCCTCTTTCAGATCACATTTTTTAATCACATATCCCGATAAAAAAGTTCTACCACAAAAAAATAAGCTAAAGATTTCTCTAGCGTCGAACAGGAAGATCCGCGCGCCACCTTAAATGACACTGTCCCCGAATCCTCCATCTGATACCTATTAAGCAGTTGATCAACGTTATAGGGAACGGTGTAGACATCTATGTGATCTGAATCAAAAACAATTTCCCTAACACTATCGTTAGTGATACTGACCGATTCGCTCCACTCATCCACTAAACTTGACTTATCCTTCACGACGTAACTCGTAAGACGATCGCCAGGAGCGGAGACTTTTCGAACCTCCACTACCGATACATTTCGATCGACTTCTCCCTCAAAAATGGTATCACGCATCTCGATTCGGCAAATGGCCACAGAAGTTAGTGGAAACAAAAAAATAACAAACGATACAACTGTCAAGGCACTTTGAGTTAAAAAATTCATTACGCCTCCCCCACCTCCCAGGAACAAAACGCTGGGAACAAATGTTTTCTCGATTGTAGCAATCGATTGTATGAATAGTTCATTTGAATTGTTTCAATTTTGGGATAATATAAAACAAAAAGAGAGATATCCCCCCCTCTACCAATTTCGGAGTACAACTTATGGAATCCCTTCTTATCACCAATGGTAAAATTGTAAACAGCGACAGTGTCAATTTTATGGCCAGTGATCTATTTATCGAAAATGGCATAATTTGCGAAGTGGGAGCAAATGCCAAAAATTTAGCAACCGCCCAAACCCAAATAATCGACGCTCGCAATATGTACCTCTTCCCAGGAGGAGTGGATGTTCATACGCATTTGGATCTTCCCATAAAAGATTTTACAGCATCCGACTCTTTTGAGAGCGGTACGCTGGCAGCACTTCACGGTGGAACCACCACCCTTATTGATTTTGCCAATCAAACCAAAGGAGAAACCGCTATTTCCGCTTTCGAGCACTGGATGAAGTTAGCAAAAAATAACTGCCATATTGATTACGCCTTTCATGTTTCTCTAACGCAAATCGACTCATCTACGGAAGAAGAGATTATACACCTAATGAAAGAAGGGGTGACTTCCTTTAAAACCTTTATGGCCTACGATAACATGCGACTAACGCTAGAAGAATTTTCGACACTTTTTGCACTATCTGCCAAACTAGGATTTCTTATCACGCTACACGCTGAAGTGGGAGAGACTATCAACGAAAACATCAAACAACTTATCAAAGGCCAAATGAGTGGGCCTCAATTTCACCATCTCTCACGCCCAATTGCTGCAGAAGTTACCGCAATTGAAAAGGCAATTAATTTATCTCATAAATACCAAGTCCCCTGCTATATAGTTCATCTCAGTTCACAAGAAGGATTGGCCAAAATAGCAGCGGCAAAAAAATTGGGCATTCCTCTCCTGGCCGAAACATGTCCACAATATCTGCTATTAGACAACTCTCACTATTCAAAGCAAACTTTTGATGAAGCGGCAAAATACATTCTAAGTCCACCGCTGCGTTCTCCTGCCGATTGTGTCGGATTATGGCAAGGTTTAGAAGAAGGCACGATTTCTACGGTGGCCACCGATCATTGCCCCTTTTGGTTAAAAGATAAAAGGCGTGGAATTAATAATTTCACCCAAATTCCCAACGGCATTCCGGGAGTAGAAAATCGAATGGAACTTTTATTTTCTGAAGGAGTGATCAAACGCAACATGCCTCTTTCTCGTTTTGTACAACTAACCTCTTCTAATCCGGCAAAAATTTTTGGACTCTATCCAAAAAAAGGCCTTATTGCCAGAGGCGCTGATGCGGATCTGGTTATTTTTGATCCAGAAAAAAAACACACTATAACTTATAAAAATCTACATTCTCTCTGTGACTACTCTCCCTATGAAGGAGTAAATGTTACTGGAAAGTGTCACACCATTGTGGCCCAGGGCCAGTTGGCCGTCGTACAAGGTCAATGTCGAATACAAAAAGGAAGAGGCCGTTATTTACCCAGGACGGCCGGCGTTTTTGCTATCTAATGCTTCTCGCACTAATTTTGCCAACATCTCCCGAGTAAGTGGTTTAAGAGCAAACTCTACTATACCGTGACGTTTTGTAAGTTCGCGAGTAAGGCCTTCGCTATGGCCAGTGCAAAGAATGATGGGAACTTGAGAATTGATTTTTATTATCCGCTCGGCCAATTCAAATCCCGTCATCCCTGGCATTGTTTGATCGGTAATTACTAGGTCAAAATCAGCAGGCCTCTTTATAAATAACTCTAACGCCTCCAACCCACATTGACATGCCGTCACTGAATAGCCAAATCTCTCCAAAATAGATTTTCCCATTTCCAGCAAAAGTGGCTCATCATCAACAAACAGTAAGCGCTCATTTCCGCGAGGAAGCTCTGCCTCCTGCTCACTTGCCTCAACTTGCTCCGCAGAATTACAAATTGGTATCAAAATGTGAAAGGAGCTTCCCTTATCTACTTCACTCTCTACAGTTACCATCCCACCTAAATCTTTAATTATTCCGTAGGCGGAAGAGAGTCCCAGGCCGGTTCCCTTCCCCTGTTCTTTAGTTGTAAAAAAAGGATCAAAAATCTTGTGAATAATTTCTGGCCTAATCCCATGTCCGGTATCTGAGACCAAAATTTCTAAATATTTACCCGGAAGCAAGGCGCTATTTTTTTTCAATCGTTCAATCAAATTATCATCTGCAAGATGAAACTCAACTCTAAGTATCCCACCTTTTTTTTCCATGGCATGAAAAGCATTTGTACAAACGTTCATTACCACCTGATGTAACTGAGTGGGATTGGCATTGATAAGGCCACAATTTGGGTTAATATCCACCACGATATCTATTGTCGAAGGAATAGATGCCCTCAACATTTTTAGTGCCTCCTTGATTATGGAGGAAGGATTAAAAAGTTTTTTCTCGGTTGAAGATTGTCGACTAAAAGTTAAAATTTGTCGCACTAAATCGGCCGCTCTCTTCCCGGCCACTCTAATTTGCTCAATTGAATTTAAAGCGTTGCTATGGCGAGGAACATCCATTTTGGCCAAATCTGCATGGCCTAAAATAACGCTTAGGATATTATTAAAATCGTGAGCAATACCTCCGGCCAAGGTACCAATGGCCTCCAATTTTTGCGTGTGTACCAATTGCGCCGTTAATCTCTCTTTATCTGCCTCTAACTCTTTTTGAGCGGTAATATCTTGCATGAAGCCAACTAGCTTACTAGGTATTTTATCTTTTCCACTAACCACCGAAACAATATCTCTAATCCAGCGCACAGAACCATTTTGGTTAATCATTCGATAAATAAAATCATGATCTCTTCCGGCGGCCGTCTCCATTTTGCAAAATGCCAAAGCTCCCTCTCGATCTTCAGGATGTAAATGGCCAGTCCAGTCGTCCATATGCTTCCAAGATGATGTCGGATATCCCAACATCACTTCAATTTGCGCTCCCATCATGGTAAACTTGCCGCTCCCAAGATCTAACTCCCACGGTGCACTAGCAGTAGAATCTAAAAAATTTCGGAATTTTTTTTCATCGTCCTTTATCTGATCAACGGCCTGACTAACTTCCTGACTAAGTTGTCGATTAAAAAGTGCCAACATCGCTAACGCAAAAATCCCTGTTCCCGCAGAAAAGAGGAATATAAAAAGGGAAAAGTTATGTCGGTCATATTCAAGAGGGGCCATAATTGAAGTAATCGCACGAATCTCTCCTAATTTCTCTTCCCATCCTCCGCTATCGGCATATCTTGCCTGCAAATCTCGTGGTGCGGCCTCTCTCTTGCCGTGACAATTAAGACACTGCTCTTTATTTTCTAGAAACGGAATGGCAGTGTAGAGAAAGCGAGCCCCGTTAACTTTTATCACATCGCTATAACGTTTTAGCGAACGATCACGATTAAATTTATCAATTAAGGCAACCTCCATTTCCGAGGCCTGATTAACTGCATTGCGTGGATTCTTGGCGGCCATTTTGTAATATAACTCCGAGTGGCCTATATTTTTTAATTCTTGGTTATAGTATTGGTGTTGCATGCGAACTATATAAGAAGATGAAAAAAGTTCTGGGGCATAAAAATCTTCAACTATTTTTTTTCCTTTCTTATATTTGGCCAAAGATGGAATTAAATCTTGCTGCACATACTGGTGAATTCCTTTATGTGAAAGTAATAAATTTTCTATATTCTTTTCGGCCTGATTTATTAGATAAGAGTCAACTGCAATAAGGAGGATTATTGACGCCACCAGTGCACAGACAACGGCAATGGAGATATTCTTTAAAAGATCCTTTTTCAAATTGAATACCCAAATCAACGCAATAAATATTAAGTGATCTCTGTATAATCCTATTCTTCCTACAGAAGTGAAGTCAAGCATCTAGTGAAGTAATTTTAGATTTTAAAGATGTTATTTTTCGTATGGATTTAAAGCTACTCCGACAAGGTCGTAGAGAGAGGGATAACTAATTAACCATAATTTAGTACCTCACGGAACAATTCACCTTCAAAGATGGTTGCACAAATTGATTCATGGGCTTAACTCGAATCTGTAAGCGCATACCGTGCAAAGCAATTTCAAATAGGCCACTCCCAGTCGAAAGCGAATCAATCCTTAAAGCTCGTCCGCCTACGTTATCCGTAAAAACCTTGTCATAAGAATGAATAATTGTTTGTCGATAATTATATAACTCACCGCTATAAAAACATTTGACCTGCAACATTTGTTTATTGCCCAGGCCCACAATTGGCATCAAGCAAGAAAGAAATTTCTCGACATCTTCCTGATAGAAGCTATTGACCCCTCGATATATTACCTCTGTCAACTTATTATAATATGCCAACACTACCATACTCATCTTCTCTGGCAGCTGGCCTGGCAACAGTGGTAGTCCGGCCTCACGCCATTCAACATCAAAACTTCCTTTAAACTCTAGGCCGGCCATCTCGTGCAGAAGATGGGCCATTTCAAAAAAACTTCTCTCTAAAACATTATTTAGTTCCTCCTGAAATTTAGCGGCCGAAGAAAAACTAGCAAAATATTTTTCAATAAATGTACGCACTCCCCCACTTTTAGTGTTAACAAATGCTCCATCCTTGGTAAGTTTTATGCTGACGGGAATTTTAGAAGATCCCGACACCAATACCAAATCTGCTTCCTGTAAATCGTCAACGGCCTCCGTCTGTGATGAGATTATTTTACCGGTTAATAAGATAGCATCCACTCTGGCCGGTAACAGTTCTTTTTTTTCAATCACTGATTCCACTGTCTTTTTTGCTAAAAGTTGCAATTGCGCAGGCAGCAAGGGGTGACTGGCCCG
Organism: Bdellovibrionales bacterium RIFOXYD12_FULL_39_22; assembly: GCA_001770205.1. Taxonomy (GTDB): domain Bacteria; phylum Bdellovibrionota; class Bacteriovoracia; order Bacteriovoracales; family Bacteriovoracaceae; genus YD12-FULL-39-22. The sequence goes on along the minus strand of MEQL01000050.1, from coordinate 18,763 downwards.
CAGATTCTCTTCATACTTCATTAAACGTTGTCGATAGGTTGATTCTATGGATTTTACAAAAAGTGATTCAATCTTAAAATAACGGGCCAGCAACGATCCGATCAAATATTCAAAAAGATTTCCCTTATACTCGTTAGCAAAGGCCTCTTGCTGTTTCTTATCCAAATTTTCTCTTTTTCTCTTTGGCAACATAGAGTAGAATTACCTTCGTTAATTATAAGTGTCCAGAGGTAATTTTACTCCATGAATTGGCATCTCGTCGCTATAATAAATGCACTCTTATCTTCGACCATTTTGGCCTTAGTCTACTTCTCTCTCTCTTCACAGCAACATGAAAAAAAAGATCTTCGCTTTATGTCTATCGGATGGGCCATTCACTCTTTGCGTTATTTACTGATGATCATTTCTTTGCTTTGGGCCAACAACTACTTGGCCATCTTGTCTAATATATCCGCTCATATCTCGACACTTTTTTTGCTACTTGGTGGAAGCTACTTTTGTGGAAAAAAAATCCCCTCTGCCGTATATTACCTTTTCTTTTTTATCTTATTGTGGATACTGGCCAGTTTTTTCTTGCCCGTAGATATTCTCTGGCAGACCATTCCTAACTTTACTTTCGCAGGAACAGTGCTAATTTGGCTCGGGATTATTTATTTTAAAAATAGTACTCCCAACAATCGCAAACACTCTCTGGCGCAAACAATTTTGGCGGTAACGCTCATAATTTGGGGCCTTCATAAATTAAATTATCCTTTTTTATCCAATAACAGTCAGTGGTCTATTCTCGGCCACTCTTTCACCGCCTCTCTCTCGCTTATCGTGGCGGCGACAATGTTGCTGACTTATTACGAACATGCCTACTCTCAACTCACGCAAAAAAAAGATTCACTGGAAGAAAAATTCGAAGAGAAAAAAATAACTGTCACTCAAACCAATGAAGATCTGGCCAACTTCGCACATACCGTTTCTCACGACCTAAAGGCACCTTTGCGAGCAATTACCACCTTGGCCCAATTTATCTATGAAGACAACGAAGCAAAACTTGATCAGGAAAGTCGACACAATTTTCAGTTACTTATCGAGCGTGCAAAAAAAATGCATCAACAAATTAATAACATCTTGGAATACAGCGAGGCCGGAGCTTCCGCCAATAATACAAATTCGTTGGTGAATTTGAATATTATGCTACCAGCACTGCTAAAATTCATCGATTGCCCCGCACACATTAAAATATCCTACGACACGCTACCAATCATACGCACCTCTTCACAAAAAATTGAACAAATCTTTCAAAATTTAATTCTCAATGCTATTCAATACATAAGTGACAAAAGTGGAGAAATCAAAATCAGCGCAACTGCTCGCAACGCTGGCTGGCTTTTTGCTGTTTCTGATAACGGTGTGGGAATCCCAGCTGATTGCCACAAAAAAATTTTTCAACTGTTTACCCGTTGTGAAAAAAACTCGACTTCTTTGCACTTAAAATCAGATGAGCATATCGGTGTTGGCCTGGCAATCTGCAAAAAACTAGTAAACTCACTCGGTGGGGATATCTGGGTGGAATCAGAAGTTGGCCAAGGAGCGACCTTCTACTTTACCATCTAACACTTTGATGCCAAGTATAGCGGAATATTGCGAAAACTACTCTCGTTTTGCAAAACAGTTGATATGGTTCCCACCTCTGAGTTACAGGAAGTTTCTCGACAAAATTGGGGGGCGATTTTTATAACAAAAAAGTTAATTGAACTTTTAAAAATTGATTCTTGCTTTGAAAAATTATTGCGTGACCGAAAAATTAAGGCCGATATTCTATCAATCATTACGTTTCTAATTGCTGAGCGCCTGGCCACTCCCAGAAGTAAATATGCCTCATACAATCACCAAAGCTGGTATGTGCAAAATCCAGTTATTGATCTGCACAATATCTATCGTACATTAGATTTTCTTGCGGTCAATATTGATCCAATAAAACAGCATCTTTTTGAGAAGCAAAAAGAAATTTTTAAACTTGATGTCTCTGTTGTTTTTTACGATGTAACAACGTTTTACTTTGAGAGCAAAAATGAGGATGATTTAAAAAAGTTTGGCTACAGCAAAGACTGTAAGTTTGGAGATGTGCAGGTTGTGGCCGGTGCTCTCATTGACAAAACTGGCCGGCCACTTGATTACGAGATATTCAGCAGCAATACCTACGAAGGCAACACGCTGAAAAACTTTGTAGCAAGGGCCAAGAATAAATTTAATATATCCGACGTAATTATTGTCAGTGATCGTGGGTTAAACTCTGGGCAAAACTTAGTTGATATTCTGAACACTGGCCTTGATTATATTGTTAGCCACCGATTAAAAAATGCTCCGCAAGAAGTACAGGAGCAAGTGTTTATCGAAGATGGCTACGTTAACGCATCTACAAACAAAGAAGAAATTTTAAAATATAAAATTATTCAAATAGAAAAAAATGTTAGAAATGCTGATGGGAGTGTCTATCATATCAACGATAAAATAGTTGTTACTTATCAACTCAATGCAGGTGTCAAAATTAAGTGCTGAAGATAATCGAGAGTATTATGTCTTTTCCAAGCTATCAAAATATGCGACGAAAATTCTAGACATGGCAAATATCAAACTACCACCACCGGTAATGTCACGAGATTCTTTCGAAAAAATGTATTTGTAGTATACGACGCGGGTTTTGAGCCAGTAAAATCAAGTCCTTGCGCACCAACTGTCAAACCCAGGAAAAAATAGTAAATTCCAGACCAAATTTCCTTTTATCTTTTTATCTTTCCTCTGAACTCGACAGATTATTTTTCCGATGTTACAACTCTTCATCAATTCAAATATATGACTATTAGGAGGGAAAGATGAAATTGTTCAATCTGGTGCTTGTATTTTTGTGCGCTTTTCATGGAGTCAGTATTGCTCAGTCAGAGGTAGTTGAGAAATGTGATTATATATCCATGAGTCACTTTATAGTGCCTTCTGTCAAAGAATTTGTGATCACTACAATGGAAGGTAGGTGGCCCACCCCAATTACAGTTGTTGAAGAAAAACTAGAGGTTATTGACCAAGGGATACAACCTTTTGAAGATCATGAGATCTTCGGCACTAGTTATGAGCATGCTTTTGAAGTCAAATTTGAAACGGACAAAGGAACTCCTGTTGAAGTTTTCTCTACTATAGACGATCCCCTTTGCTTGGGGGGAGATCTTGTTCATACGACCATATTAGGTTCTGAATGTTTTAATAGACAGAAGTTCAATTTTATCTTTGTTCCTGAACCACGTGAAATTAAACACTATGATGACGAAGGCAACTATACCCATAGCACCTGCAATTTATGGCTGACTAACGGTTTCAATAGATTTGTCGTTTTTATGAATAGTAATACTGAAGTACTTCTCGATTCCGACCTGGTAAACCGCATAGTATTAGGGGTTGCAAAAATAAAACAGGATTGAATTATCGGCGGCCCGCAAGAACCTCAATGGCCATATCTTTTTAATTACCCATATCCCAAATAGGTCGTGTACTACGAGGTATTTGTTTCTCGTAGAAAGGTTAAGAGGAGAGGTCGCACAAAGAACACGATTCTCAATTGATTGCGGTGTTTCTCAACTGCAACAAATAGCTTTTTGCCTTGTCAAAGTTAGTCCTATCAATTAAAAATGTTTTTTAAACTTGCCTGGCACCTTTTACTAACAAAGGCGCCCTGTTTTTTTGATTTTTTCCATATATTTAAAGTAGTTATGAGTGATCGCGAAATTTCTATCATTGACATCGCCTGTTTTAAGTGGATTTTTTTGTGCTATACTACATTTTTTGCCAGGAATAAATGTATTTTGTAACAAAAAAATCCACAAAAAAAATAACAGGTAAGAGAAAAATCAAGGCCTCGCTTCTAGTAAATTATCTCTACATCTTACCAAATACTGAAAGCAGCACTCCGGCCGCTACCGCTGAACCAATAACTCCGGCAACATTAGGCCCCATAGCATGCATTAAAAGGAAATTTTGCGGATCGGCCTTAGCACCTTCATTTTGGGAAACACGCGCGGCCATCGGCACCGCCGAAACTCCTGCAGAACCAATCAGTGGATTGATTTTATTTTTCATAAATAGATTCATTACCCTGGCCATTAAAACACCACCAGCTGTACCAATTCCAAAAGCGGTAACTCCTAGAACTAAAATTCCCAAGGTCTCCATATTCAAAAAAGTTTTAGCCGAAAGCTTGGCACCTACTCCCAAACCTAAAAACATAACCACTATATTCATCAATGCATTTTGCGCTGTATCCGATAGACGATTAACAATGCCTGATTCGCGAAGTAAATTTCCGAACATAAAAAATCCCATCAATGGTGCCGCAGATGGTAAAAAGAAAATACAAAGAAGCATAACCACTAGTGGCAACATGATCTTCTCCAAACGTCCCACGTAACGCAGCTGCTCCATCTTAATTAAGCGTTCTGCCGGTGTGGAGCAAAGTTTCATAATAGGTGGCTGAATCAGAGGAACCATGGCCATGTATGAGTAGGCCGCCACCGCAATAGAACCTAAAAGGCGCGGAGATAATTTAGTGGTAACATAGATTGCTGTCGGGCCATCCGCCCCCCCAATAATCCCAATAGAGGATGCATCGGCCAGAGAAAAATTAATCCCAGGAATATACTTAGATAAAAAAAGCGCACCAATAACGGTAATAAAAATTCCCAACTGCGCGGCCGCTCCCAACATGATAGTAATAGGGTTTGCAATCATCGGCCCAAAATCAGTCATGGCCCCTACCCCCATAAAAATAAGCAGCGGAAATACCCCTGTTTTTATTCCTGAATTATAAATATAATATAAAATTCCTCCCTCATCATTCATCCCCGCCAGTGGAACGTTGGCAAAAATACAACCAAAACTAATGGGAATAAGCAGTAGAGGTTCAAAACCTTTAACAATGGCCAAGTATAAAAGCAAAAGGCCTACACCAATCATGATGAGCTCTCCCCATCCTTTGGGCCACATGATATCCGGACTAGAAAATCCGTAAACCCCAGTGGACTTCCACAACATTTTAAACATCTCCATCATAGGTGGTAGATGTTCTGCATTTAAATCTGCCTCGGTGGCCACAGATGAAGCGGCCGTCTCTGCCACTGTAACGTCTGAACTATTAGCAGTCTGGCCCTCTTCGGCAATCACACTGCCAATCGAAAGCAGCGCAAACAAAGTCAAAATAATTATTTTTTTCATAATATCCTTCCTCTTAACTTATTTAATCATCACTAGTAATTGATTTGCTCTAATGACATCACCTTTTTTTACATCAACGGAGACAATTTCTCCATCTTGCGGAGAATAAATGGGGGTCTCCATTTTAACCGCCTCTAGCACTACGATCGTGTCACCTTTTTTCACCTTACTTCCAACAGAAACGTTGACCTTCATTACACTACCAGGCAATTTGGCCTTAACCTCTACAGCTCCCGCAACGGCCTTTTTCTCGGCAGGAGTAACTTGCGAAACTTGAATTCCGCCACTCGCTCCCTCGGCCACCACTACCTTATAGTTTTTGCCATCAACATTTACGACATAGTTACCAACGCCACCAGATGATTTGGTGGACGCTGCAGAAGGTGCAGGTGCCGCGGCTCCATCTTTTTTGGCGGCATTTTTTACTACTGAGATCTTAAAATTACCTTTCAAAAAGTCTAATCCCTTGTTGCCCTCTTTCGTTTTAAAAGCACCAACAATGAATAAGTTTTCATCGGTCACCGGAAGTTTATTCTCTTCTAAAATTTTCTTGGCCTCAGGAATTCCTGGGGATAAAATATCTAAAGGATGGCCGGTAAAAGGTTTTTTACCGGTTTGTTCAGAAGCAAGCCTTACTACCTCTGCATCTGGTTCAGTAGGAGTTTTTCCGAAATAACCAAGCACCGTATCAGCATATCCGTCGGCAAATTTTTTCCACTTCCCTTGAGTAACATTTGAAAATGCTTGCTGAAAATAGAACTGACTCATAGGAGTAACCGAAGTTCCAAAGCCGCCCCTTTTAATTACCTCTCCCATTTCCACAATAACTTCGGGATAAAGATTAAGCGTTCCAGTATCTCGCATCATCATGGTGTTGGCAGTTAGTGCCCCTCCTGGCATTGGAGAGTAGATAACTTCTGGAGAGATGGCCAACGCTTCTGGTGGAAAGAAATAATCTTTCAAACACTCAGTAAATACATTATTGGCCTCCAATATTTTTTTATAATCAATATCCAAAGTATACTGTGTTCCCTTAAGAACATGATTCATTGATAACAAATCTGGCTGCCCAGTGCCGCCTGAAACAGGTTTTCGGCAAAGACATACCCCATCAATGCCTGCTTCAATTGCCGCTTTATATTGGGACTCTCCAATGCCAGCAGTAGCATGCGAGTGAATCCACAACACCATATCTTTACCCACCAAGGCGCGGGCCTGTTTTACTGTTTCATAAACTTTCTGTGGATTGGCCGTCCCCGAAGCATCTTTAAAGCAGATAGAATCAAAAGGCAGGCCCGAGTTTAAAATATCTTTGAGCGTCTTTATGTAAAAAGCAGCATCATGAGCACCTTCACATCCTGGAGGCAGTTCCATCATAGTGACGCATACTTGGTGATGAAGGCCGGCATTTTTTATACATTGCGCAGAATACTCTAAATTTCTATAGTCATTTAGCGCATCAAAGTTCCTGATATGGGTGATTCCATGTTTTTTAAACATTTTGGCGTGTAGATCAATCATATCTTTTGGTTGTTGCGACAAGGCCACCACATTGATCCCACGGGCCAAGGTTTGTAACTTAGCATTAGGCCCGGCCGCTTTTCTAAACTTATCCATCATGTCAAATGGAGATTCTCCACAATAAAGTGGGATACTTTGAAAGCGCGCACCACCACCTGCTTCAAAGTAAGAAATTCCTGCTGCTGCTGCCGCTTCTACCGCTGGAATAAAATCTGCTGTTAATACTCGTGCTCCGAAGTAAGATTGGAAACCATCGCGAAAGGAGGTGTCCATAAACTCGATTTTTTTCATTCGCTTTTTCCTTTGTTGCTATTGCTACTTTAAATTAAAAAATTTTTAATCTCTTAATACGTTCATTTTTTTAAAATTATTTTCGATGCGCTTCTATTGCTGCTGAAATAGCGGCAACTACTGCACCATCATTGCCGACATTGGCCTCTGCTCGCGCGCGGGCCGCCTCTTCCAGTTCCCGTTCGTGATCAGCAAATTCTTTGTCAGTAAATGGTTTTAAGATTTTTGAGGTGAGATTCATACATGTAATGAGAATGGCCAAAAAAACATAAACAGTTCCCATACCAATAAAAGTTAACTTCAGACCTTCTGCTAGCATAAACGATCCTTTGTAAGAGGTTGATAATAATTTAAACCAAATTCAGTCGGAAATTGTATGTAAGATTTATTACAAGCGAAAGAAAAAAATGGCCACTAACGATAAAAAGTTAGTGGCCAACTTTTTGATCAACTCGAAGAAGAAGAAGAAGAAGAAGTCGTTGTGCCATAGACATTATCATTTAAGCGACGATAATTATCATAACGCCACTTCGCATCCTCTTGCGCTAGCGCAAAAAGACGCTTGGCCTCTTCTGGAAACATCGTAGCAAGTGAGGCAAAACGCACCTCACTACTTAAATATTTGGCAAAATTTTCTAACTTGGGCGGCTTGGAATCTAACACGAAGGGGTTTTTACCCTCTTTTTCTAGCAATGGATTATAGCGATAAAGATGCCAGTATCCGCACTCCACCGCCAACTTTGATTGCTCCATCATATGCGTCATTCCACCATCCTTAATTCCATGAGCAATACAAGGAGAGTAGGCAATGATCAAAGATGGCCCAGGATAGGCCTCTGCTTCACTTAATACTTTTAAATAATGCGCTTGATTTGCCCCCATCGCTACCTGTGCCACGTAGACGTTACCATAAGTCATCGCGATTCTTCCTAAATCTTTTTTCTTCATTCGCTTGCCGGCCGCTGCAAACTTGGCCACCTGCCCTGTAACTGATGCTTTCGACGCCTGTCCTCCAGTATTAGAATAGACTTCCGTGTCTAACACCAGCATGTTGAGATCTTCACCAAGTGAAAGGACATGATCTAGGCCTCCGAAACCTATATCGTAGGCCCATCCATCTCCTCCAATAATCCAAATTGATTTTTTTACGAAATATTGAGCGAGATTTTTTAATTCATTAACTAGAGGTGAACTCTCTTTAGCAAGTGCCGTCACCAATTTGGCCGAAGCATCCTTGGATGCCTCACCATTATGTCTTGCCTCCAACCAGCCATTAAAGGCCGTCTGCATCGTTGGAGAAACTTTATTCATATTCTCAGTCATCATTGAAGCAATTTGTTCCCGAATTTTCTCCACTCCAATGGCCATTCCTCCACCATATTCTGCATTATCTTCAAACAAAGAATTGGCCCACGCTGGCCCATGGCCTTGAGCATTTTTACAATATGGAGTGGCCGGAGCAGATCCTCCATAGATAGAAGAGCATCCTGTAGCATTGGCAATCATCATCCGATCACCAAACAATTGAGTTGCCGCTTTGATGTAAGGAGTTTCTCCACATCCGGAACAGGCCCCAGAAAATTCAAAAAGTGGCTGCGCAAACTGGCTACCTTTAACGGTGTTCTTTTTGAAAAAACTATCTTTGTAAGTCACATTTTTACTTAAATAATCCCAATTATCAATCTGAGCGGCCTGAGACTCCAGTGGTTTCATCACCAGCGATTTCTCTTTTGCCGGACAGACACTGACACAAACACCGCACCCAGTACAATCTAGCGCGGCCACTTGAATACGATAGGAGTGGCCGGCCACCTCTTTACCAATGGCCTTAAGTGTATCCATGTTATTGGGTAATCCCTTCATCTCTTTTTCATCTAACAAGAATGGCCTAATAGCAGCATGCGGACAAACATAGGCACACTGATTACACTGAATACAATTTTTAGACACCCATTCCGGAATACTGGTGGCAATACCTCGCTTCTCATAAGCGCAAGAGCCGTTAGGAAAAGTTCCATCTACATGTGACTCCGCAAACGCACTAACTGGCAAATCATCTCCGGCCATGCAGTTCATGGGGGCCGCGACACTATTTAAAAATTTGGCCAAATCTTTTTCGGTATGACTATCAACCCCTTTAACTGAAACACAACTACTCTCATCCACCACCAAATTCTTCCACTCCGGATTTACCGCTACTTTTACCAATCGCTCGGCACCTTGCTCAATAGAGTCAATATTCATTTTGACAATATTGTCTCCTTTTTTCTGATAGCTCTTTACCACCGCCTTTTTCATATAATCACAGGCCTCACCAAAAGGAATGACATTTGCTAACTTAAAAAAGGCCGATTGCATAATGGAATTAGTTCGCCTCCCCAGGCCCAAATCTTCTGCAATCTGAGTAGCGTTGATAATGTAAAAATTAACATTATTATCTGCTAACTGTTTTTTGGTCTTATCTGGCAAGCGATTAACAATCTCTTTTTCATCCCAAATGGTATTAAGCAAAAAGGTTCCACCTTTTTTAATCCCGCGAAGCATATCGTAAACCCCTAGATAGGCCTGAGTGCTACATGAAACGAAAGTAGGATTATTAACATAATAGGTAGATTGGATAGGTTTTTTTCCAAAGCGCAGATGGGAGATGGTTACACCTCCTGATTTTTTGGAGTCATAGGCAAAATAACCTTGTGCATACATATCTGTATGATCGCCAATAATCTTGATGGAATTTTTATTGGCACCTACTGTTCCATCCGCTCCCAATCCATAAAACTTACACTCAACCGTTCCCGCCGGAACCGTTTCTATATGCTTGGCCATAGGTAGTGAAGAAAAAGTAACATCATCTACAATCCCGATAGTGAAATTATTTTTTGGTTCATACTGCTTTAAATTTTCATAAACTGCTAAAATTTGCGAAGGAGTCGTATCCTTCGATGCTAATCCATAGCGTCCCCCTACAATAGTGAGCTGACTATTTCTATCTGACAGCACATTTTTTACATCTAAAAAAAGAGGCTCGCCCGTTGATCCAGGCTCTTTAGAACGATCCAGTACTGCAATTCTTCGTACGGAGGCAGGTAATACTTCTTGTAAATATTTAGCAGAAAATGGCCGGAAAAGATGAACAGAAATCAGGCCTACTTTCTCTCCCTGAGCACTCATATAATCGATCGTCTCTCTAATCGTTTCAGTCACCGATCCCATTGCCACAATAATATATTCCGCATTGGGTGCACCATAATAGGTAAATGGCCGATAATCTCGCCCCGTTAATTTTGAGATTTTCTTTAAATAATCGTTCACAATATCTGGGAGTATTTCGTAGGTATGATTACAAGCTTCCCGCGCTTGAAAATAAATATCCGGATTTTGCGCCGTCCCTCGAGTAACTGGGTGTTCTGGATTTAGCGCTTTGTTACGAAAACGAGTTATGGCCTCTCGATCAACCAGGCCTGATAACGTCTCATAGTTCCATCCATCAATTTTTTGAATTTCATGCGAGGTTCTAAAACCATCAAAAAAATGCAAAAAAGGCATTGAGGAAGAGATGGCCGCCAGATGTGCTACAGCACCAATATCCATTACCTGCTGAACACTTCCCGACGCTAAAATGGCAACCCCCGTAGGACGAGCAGAATAAACATCAGAGTGTTCTCCAAAAATTGAAAGCGCATGAGTGGCCACTTGCCTGGCCGAAACATGAAAAACTCCAGGTAATTGCTCACCAGCAATTTTATACATATTGGGAAGCATCAACAACAATCCCTGAGAAGCAGTAAAGGTTGAAGTCAGAGCGCCTGCTTGCAGGGCACCATGCATAACTCCCGAGGCCCCGCCTTCGGATTGCATCTCAACAACTTTAACCGTCTGTCCAAAAATATTTTTCTTTCCACTGGCCGCCCAGGAATCCACATGCTCGGCCATATCGGAAGATGGGGTTATCGGATAGATTCCGGCCGTTTCAGTAAAAGCGTATGCCACATGTGCCGCGGCCATATTTCCATCCATGGTCATTTTAGTTGTACTGTTACCACTACTCATGAGTCCCTCCAAAATTGTAAATTTGGGCAGATACTACACCCTTTATCGCGATTGTGTAATCAAAATTTAAGACAGAAAAGTTTCGATTACGCCAAAAAAAACTAACCGTTTTACTCAAGAATATTGCGGCAATAATTTGAACTATGGAAAGAATTTAGAAATCCAAGATTTTTTTTTGGCCTTACCCATATAATTTTTCTGCCAAAAAGACTCTCCTTTCTGCTGGGTGGCCTTTAAAATTCCCTCTGTCGAAAGCGCATTTAGGCGTAGCTTTAAATCATCCACGGTTAATTCCCGCATGGTTTCTAGTTTTTTACCATCCATATCTAGAAGAATTTGCTCAACTGAAAGCGGCCGGAAAAAAGAGAGTGTCTCCAAAATTAACTTATCTAAATCATCCATCAAAAATCCTTTACGGTAATATCACTAATGGAGCACTAGACAAAGAGGTCTCTCCCGCTCGCTCTCCATAAGAAGATTGCGCACACGCACTTGATAGTTGCCCCACACTATTATTGCCCCAACAGCGCAAATCGCCATTTAAAAATTTTGCACAACCATGCGCACTACCTAATTTTACATCCACAACTGTCCCACTAGTAGCATGTGAATAAATTGTCGTTAAGCTATCCCCCATCTGGGCCGGAAGAACGCCCAATGTCGTTAAGTTACCTTTTAGCAGTTGGCCGGCACCATTTTGTCCCCAACATTTGAGCGACTGTGCCGATCCCGCAACTCCGCTCATTGCACAACTAAAAGCATCGCCGGTAAAAATTTTGCTGGCCACAAAAGCTACTCCTAAACTAACCGCCGACAAATTAACTCCCATCTGATTGGCACTATTTCCATACCCCAAAAGCGGATCATTCGAAGTCTCATTACAATTTACAAAACTTCCACCGTCCACCGCCCAACACTTACCCAAAGCACCAAGTCCCTCTTCCCCATTTTGAGAATTTCGCCCCCAGCACTTGACCGCTCCGCTGGTAAGTACCGCACAAGAAAAGGCCCCTCCAACTGAAAGATCCATGGCCGTACCGTTTAGATTAACTGCTGCCGATGGAGCATTGCGATTAATCGCATCACCTAGACCTAATTGGCCAAAGACATCATTATTTCCCCAGCATTTTAAGGAGTCATCGGCCAAGAGAGCGCAAGTATGCGCAGTATCTAAAACAATTTTTTGTACCTCTATGTCCAAGTGAATTGGCGTAGGTGAAAAATTTCCATTCGTTCCCACTCCTAATTGACCTTGATAATTATCACCCCAGCAATAAAGCGTGTCATCTGCCACCATCGCACAACTATGAGAGGCGCCGGCCACAATATCAACGGCCGCCATCGGCAAATTTACAAACGTCAGTGTGGCCATTTCACCTGTTGCATCTCCGATATTTAAATTGTGCGCATTAACCTCTCCTATTCCTAATTGGCCATATTCATTACGGCCCCAACATTTAACCCGCCCAAGATTGGTCAGTGCACAAGAGTGAGCACCACCTAGCGCAAGTTTAGTAACATACTCGCCTGTAGTCAGAGATAGATTTACCTTATTGGCTGCAACAATCTCCGAAATATTACTGTCGCTATTTATTCCTAGCTGGCCTGACTCATTGTAGCCCCAGCAAAATAACTCGGCCTTAGCATTAGCGGCACAACTATGATTGGCCCCGACTCCAAATACAGGAAGACTATACGTCGCTCCTCCTCGCACGGCGATAGTGGTAGTAATCGCCGAACCGCTGTTGTAACTAACCGGCAGTGATCCACTAAAATTGCCAGGATAGGTCGGAGAAAAACTTAAGGTGATTGTACAACTGGCCCCGGCGGCCAACGTGGACGAAGCGCAACCACTAACATACTCCACTCCCGCAGGAAGCAGATTATCGTTTATCGACATAGCGGAAACGGCCGCTGTTCCTCTATTTTCAAAAACAATACTAGTGTTAGTAGCACTCTGGCCGATGGCCAAATCTCCAAAATCAACGCTGCTAACACTCACCACCATATTGGCGACAAGAGGTGGCACATATGCTACCGCCTGTGCACTAAAGGAAAAAGTAGACATATTAACAACGTTGGGGATAGTACCATCAGTTCTTGTACCGTCCCGATAACTAATTGCCAGCGAGCCACTAAAAACACCGGCCGAGGTAGGGGCAAAACGCACACACAAATAGCAGTTAACTCCGGCATCAATGTAGCTTCCACAAACAGGAGTAAGTGTTCCACAACTACCAGAGGTTACCGAAGTAAACGCGCTACCGGCCGACTGATTCAACACTCTGGCAATATTACTTGCTCGCATAAAATTTCCATTTCCGGCCACTGAATCAGGATCGCCGCTGTTACCTATTCTAAAGTAACCGTAAGCAACGCTACCCACCGTAGTTTGCGCTTGAGTGAATAAAAATCCTAACGATTTTTCTGTAAGAAGCGCCGGATCCACTCCTCGGCCAGACATAACGTAGCTAGAAGTTTGAATATTGGACGGAGAACCAGAGCTAGCATAGGCAATGCGATAAGAAGCATTTTGCAGGCCATACTCAGTCGGAGCAAAATTAAATAATATATCGCAGTTAACATTACTATAGCTCAAGGTTCCGCTAGGACACGGCGGATTGCTGGTGCTCACTATAACAGAACCATCTGCCGCCAAGCGCTCACCAGGGAAACTATCTGCTAAGGCATCGCTTCCACCATAGACAAAAAGGCCAAAATTATTATCAATAAATGTGCTAGTAAACGAAGCTTCTTCCAATCCGTAGTAGGCCGTTAGACGAATTCGCCTTTGTGGATTATAGGGAGCAGTGTTAATAATAACCAGTCCGTTTCCATCTACTCCAAAACCATTGGCAACTTGAAAAACTAAACGGGCCCGACGAGAGCCTACCGCATATAACTCTTTGGCCAAGGAGGCGGTGTTGCTGTTATAGTCTATTCTTAGCACTGAATATCTATCATCAATTCCAATATGCGGCCCATCGGGAAGAACACGCCGAGGAGAAAAGCCAACATTAATGGAACAAACGCGATGATCATAATTAAAAGTATGAGCAGAACATCCATTATTTAGCGTAAATCCAGCGGCAGTGCCAGCAGACAAAGTTACAAGGGCATCCGCAAAATTATATGGAACGGCCGTTTCGGGGTTAGTTAAATTCAAATTAAAACTGCGATTGGCAGAGTCATTCAGTGAAATCTCTCCGAAGTCCCAACTATCACCATTATCAAATGCTAATACCGGTGGCAATCCACCACTTCCTTCAATACTTACCGCCTCCGTTTGTTTGAATGGAGCATTCAATCCATCTTTATATTTGATAACAACTCTATCGTTGTATTTAATGGCCTCTGCTGGATTAAAGATCAATGCAAGCAAGCAGCTATTGCCAACCATTGGGGAGGAGCAATCCCCTCCGGTTCCAGGGAAACTGCCTCCAGCAAAAGAAAATGCCCCTGAAGTTAGCGACAACATCGTGAGGTCTGTCGCATCTTGATTTCCATCAATTCGATCCAATCTAAAAAGTATCGGTTGAGAGCTTGTCTCAGGATAGATTAGTGGATACGTCTGACTTAAATAAGAAGCAAAATTAGTTTGCCCTCCCACGGCCTCAAGTCTTAGTGTGGCACCAATTTTTTTATTAGAGGCCCTTCCATAAAATCGCTTTTTTGATTGCTCCATACTAGATTGATTATTGTATTCCAAGGTAAACAAGTGCTCATAACTGCCAAGTGCGTCTGGCGCAAACTCGATCGCAAATTCACAAGAGTCGCGAAACTCCGTGGCCGATACTCGTCCCAATACAGTTCCGCACTCCGCGGCCGAATCACCAGAAAATGGGCCATTATCATCGGTGGTTTTGTTAGGAAAGCGCAAGTAGCTGGGTAAGTCAAAAGGGCCCAGTCCACTGGCCTGTTTAAATGGATCGCCAGCATATTTAATTTTAACATTTACTGTTCTAGTCCGGCCGGTAAGTACGTTATCGTTATAATAGACATCTCCCATGTAGTAATCAAACATTGTATCAAAATATACAAAAGGAGTTCCCACTCCCTCGCCGCTAATTTTCATTGTAACTTTTTCGTTAGTAAAACCAGAGTAGTATTCAAATTGTAAGTTCTCTTGGTATTTTTTCATCTCCGTCGGAAGAAACATCAGAACGATCGTACACTCTGAATCAGGCAGTATCTCTTTAGTGCAGCTTCCCATCCCTTCTACGTGTCCAGGCCAAACACCACCAACAAACATGAAGCTTTCGGATTGTTTGTCGGAAATAATTTTAGCAACGTAATCTCCATCATTTTTCAAAGTAATCACACGGACCGCTGGATAATTAATAGAGACGCGGCCATAATCATAATAGAGTTCATCCCCGGAGATCACCAACTTTGCTGCCTCAGATTTATTCACTTTGGGTTTTACCCTGAAGGCCTCTTCTTCGTCGGTGCAAGAGGCCAGTATCAGCAACATGGCCAGTACGCCTGTCGACATCTGCGGCAAAAAACGGCCAAAAAAATCGTTTGCTAAATTTAAGATTTTTTTCAACATAACCCACCAATGGTTCAAGGTTAATAATCTATCTGCCTCTAGTTACGTAAGGCCCTCGTAGGATGTGACGTGCTGATATCTACTACGTTCATGATACTACTAAACGACACTAACTATTTTCTCTTTTTTGGCCGGCCATAAATTCAGCGTGTTAGCCTAGGCGCAAAAAGCAGCAACCGATGTAAAAAAAAACAAAAGTGCCAACTTTTATGGGCACCACCACCAGGGGTCAGAGTGAGCAATAAATTACAATAACAATATTAACATGTTTGGAATAATTTTAGTTAGTTGCCATTTTTCTTTTTCATTTCTTCTCATCCTTTTAATCATTTTTCATGCACTAACCTGAGCAAAACCTGAGCAGGATTAAAATTGCGTTCGTACCTGTGGAGATCGAATTGTAAAGTTTCAACATAACGAATCTCAATTTAAAGACTTGCTAAAAAAGTATTTGGTAATATAAAAACAATATTCAAATTATTTCTAAAGATACTCAACCCAGGTCTTACGCATCTAATTTCATAATAATTTAAAAAATAAAATTCAAAAACATTCCATGCGCAACGTAATTTCGGGCCACTACGGCCCTGCGTTAATGGCCCCGCGTCATTGGACTATCAAAAATTTTAAGCTATCTTTTTCATAATTAACCAAGGAAGGAGTTTTTTTATGGGAAAGAAAAGTAAGTTGATATCGAGGACTTTGGGGAGGCAAAACTAGAGTGGTTCAAAAAATTTTTAAATCTTAAGCACGGAATCCCATCACATGATACATTTAGGCGGCTATTTTTACTTCTCGATTTTGACAAGTTTGCGAAGATATTTTGTGAACTGCACTGGGTATTGGATGTAGTTTTTAGGGAGGACGATTGTAGAAACAGAGCTGGCCACTGCGCCGAAAATTTTTCTCTTCTTAGGCTGTTTTGTTTGAATTTAATCCAGTAAGATGCGCGAAAAATAGCAATTCGTCGAAAACAAAATATTGCCGGATGGGATGAGGAATATTTACTGTCACTTTTGCTTGGTTATGGGAAATTAGATGCGCAAGCCCTGTCACTTGATGCAAGCCAATCATGTTCTGTTGGTTAATGTTCAGATTATTATGTTATTCCACCACGGTAATGAGATTTTAAGATTTTACGCCTGCATAATTCTTTTACAGAGTATGTAATTGTGGACATAAAATTTTTTATCCAGAAATCCGCTTCGATTTGCATGCTACACTCAGTAACGTAGACGATTTATGAGTGTGTTTTGAATATTAATTATTCTTTTTTTACACACCCAAAATTCTAAGATTTACAGCTAGGCCAAGTTTCAGTATATAGAATTAGTTTTTCAAAACGTTTAAATCAAGGAGATAATGAATGAAATTCTTAATTTTAGCATTTTTTAGTCTTTTTTCTTCGGCTATTTTTGCTGGATACAAAGTAGAATGTGCGAGTAAAGAGGGTACCGATGTATATCTTGCCGTTTCTGAATTAAATAAGACACTTATAAAACGTGGTTTTGTAAGCTGTTATACAACAGATGATGCCACATCTAAATATTGCGACATTTTAGAGGTATCAGCGCCAACAGTAGCGGTTATCGCAACCTTAATGTCGAATGGGAATCAATCTGGAATCAATAAATATTCTGTTTGTGTGACTGTAAAATTTAAAGACTAGTTGTAAGTAGTTTGTGCTCGGAAACGTTGGCAAATAGTAGATCTTGCGTGGAAATGCCATAATTATACTGCCAAAGCTACCGCTCCCAAATCTACGATAGTTTTTGGATTATGAGTGCAATAGATACAAAAAATGCAAAATTTCAGAAATAGGGAGTTTGTAAAACCTATGTGCGCAAGCCTATCCAAGTTTGAGTCCCTTGAAAATGCTGTTTCCGATCATCTGTTGCTCCTTTGTAGTAGGCACAATAAGAGCGCAGATGTTTTTGCTCAATCCTAGCGATGCGATACCCTAAAATTTTATCAAAATCTATCGTCCTATCTACGACGACCCCTTGCAATTGCTGATAAATGAGTTTCCCTTTGAGGCCCTGTAGCACCTTTGAAAATTTTCAGCACTCTAGCATAAATTCCTATAAATGACAGAAATATAAAATCAGATGATTACCTGAGAATCTATCCTACTATGTAAAAAATAGTATCTTTAGAAACCTTTTGTTTATTTTGTTGCGGCCGGTGTCAATTTTTGATAAATCCCAAAACCAACCCAAAACTAGGAGTTCTTAATGAAAACAAGTCTATTAATTTTTTTAGCTACTCTATTTTCCTTCACTGCATTTGCCACAGTAGATGGTCAAACCAGAGTATTTTTAGTGGTACAAGATGTTAATTCTGAAGAATTTTTTGTTGAGCGAGCACCTATCATTGGTTGCTATGGTCTGCCGTATGGTCCACAATTAGTGCAATTCACCGCTGAATACTCCGCTCCAAGCAACGTTGGTTGCGGCATGCATGGTGTTGTAGATAACATCAATTATTTAACTTGCGCCAAAGTACTTAATACTCGCGAATCAGCTAATTATATGTCCCTCGTTGAAATGACCTTGGATATTTCTGGTTGTGAAGCAAAAAATAACCCACAATTCATTACTATGGTTAGAACTGCTGCCAAGCTTAATTTCCCACTTAAAAAAGGTGAAATTAAACTTACTCTTGTAAAATAATTTCTTAGTTTTATTTCTATAGAAAAGGCCAAGTCATATTATGCTTGGCCTTTTTTTATATTCTAAAATTTATAACCCAAATTTAAACTTAGTGTAAAATTGAATTTATCCAAATTTGAGGCCAATCCTTGATCTTCTTTTAATCCAAAATACATGGCACCCAGGGAACCACCTAAATAATAACCGCCTCTGTCGCAAAGACTTTCTGAATAATTTTCTGAAAGTAAAAGAAGGATAGGACGTCATAGGTGATCGGCATTTTCATGTTGCGTATAGGTTATGAGTTGGTCTGAGGAACAAAGCTGTTAAGGGGACATTTTGAGTGCGGCAATCAAGATACCGACATACCTTTTCGCAGGATATTATTATTTTTGCATACAAATAACTTTCACTAACTATGTAAGAACTTGCTTAAGCAGATACGAGGTTG
>MEQL01000049.1 GCA_001770205.1 Bdellovibrionales bacterium RIFOXYD12_FULL_39_22 | reverse complement strand
TTGAATTTTTTTTACTAAATCTTTTAAATTTTCCATCCGAAAAATTTAGCAAACTTAGTACATTTGGCCCACTTTTATTTTACATAATTGGTATTAATACCATATTTTCTTCTTCAACGAACATTTGGTACATTGCTACTTCAATCGAGTTTTGTCGAACATTTTTTAATTGCTTGAGTTGAATCGCATCAGCTGGATGCAACCGCTTTCTATTCTCAATGCGCGCAGTTCGAAAGCTCATCTCAAAAAATCAAATTAAAAAGATACCCAATAACAAGAATCCCAAAAGCAACAACACCAACAAAAACTGCGATTAAACGCATTTTAAGAATTTTTCTTAAAATAATTATTTCAGGGAGAGAGAGTCCTATCACGGCCATCATAAATGCCAAGACAGTACCAAGCGCCGCTCCTTTTTCTAGAAGAGCGTGAACAACAGGAATAATTCCTGCGGCATTTGAATAAAGAGGGACACCTATAAGCACGGCAAGTGGAACTGACCACCATGCCTCTTTCCCCATGATAGATGCCATAAAATCTTCTGGCACATAACCGTGAATACCAGCTCCAACTGCAATTCCTAAAATAATATATAACCAAACTTTTCCAATAATGTCCTTTACCGCTTGAACTCCGTAATCAATACGTCCACTCCATTGTGCTGTTTGTTCAGTTTCATTTTTCACGGGAGCTTTGGCGTTTCCCACCCAGTCTTCAATGTAGGCCTCCATTTTGAGTCGTCCAATAACCCAACCAGAAACAATAGCAATGAAAAGCCCTGTAGATAAATAGATGAGTGCCACCTTCCATCCGAACATTCCATAGAGAAGGACGAGAGCAATTTCATTAACCATTGGGGCAGAAATTAAAAATGAAAAAGTCACGCCAAGAGGAACTCCTGCTGAAACAAATCCAATAAAAAGTGGAACTGCAGAACAAGAACAAAAAGGTGTAACAATACCAAGTAATGCGGCCCAGACGTTTCCAACGGATTCTTTCTTTCCTGCCAAAATTTTTCTTGTTCTTTCAGGAGTAAAAAATGATCGGATAATTCCAACAAAAAACACAATTAAAGCAAGAAGCATTAAAACTTTAGGAACATCAAGAAAGAAAAACTCAATTGAAGCTCCAAGATGAGTTCCTTCTTTAAGACAAAAAATGGTGTAAGCGACAAATTTTGAAATGGAAGGAAGATAAGAATAAAGAGCTATCCATGTTAAGAACAAAAAAACAAGAATTGTTAGTTGTGTTTTTAAGCGACTAGATTGTTGTGAAGAGCAACAACTCTTTTCAGTAGAACAACAACAGTTTTGTTTTTTATCGTCTATTTTTAAAGTAGCTATAGCAGCTTTTAACAAAAGTTCTTTACTCACTTCTTCATGAACCGTTCCATCTTTTTCAACAAGAGTTCGACAACAAGTTTGCTCTTCAAGAAGATCACAGCAAGACGGACAATCATTTTCGGATGCTGTCATATCCTGAAGGATTTTTTCAATTTCAACTCCATTAATAAGAACAAGATTAGATTCTTTAATTCTCTCTTTACCTAATTTTATTTCAGTAAAAGAAATCTCTAAATTATTTTGAAATCTAATTTTTAGCTCATAAATAACTTCTTGAATGTTCTTCCCTGTCTCAGAACAACGAGAACAGGTTACAGAATTTAAGTCAAGATGTCGCCATTCAAAGTTAATTTTGTTAATCATAATTTATTTCCTAAAAAGATAAATAAGCCTTTTTAAAAGTTCATCACGAACAGCTCTAAAGGAATCTAATTCACTTGTTGGATCTGGAAGTCCCCAATGAAAAAGCTTTGCACTTCCCCAAAAAACAGGACAAACTTCTTCAGCACACAAAGTAATAACAATATCCACGCCTTGAGGATCTACAGAATCAACACTTTTTGAAATGTGAGATGATATGTCTATCCCAATTTCTTGTAGTACATCAACAGAATGCGGGTTTACCTTACTTGGCCTGGAGCCTGCTGATGAAATGATAGTCCCTTTGGGTGCTAATTTTCTCGCAATTCCTTCGGCCATCTGGCTTCTAGCAGAGTTGGCAACACATAAAAAAAGAATATGTTTGGGACTAAGTTCTTTGATTGTATCAGCTTCTGATTTCCAGCTCATATATCCTCTCATTTTAGAAATATTTTTTTCTAAACCACAATGCCACATTTACAAGTCCTATCAAGACGGGAACCTCAACTAGTGGGCCAATAACGGCAGCAAAAGCTGCACCATGATTTATCCCAAAAGTTGCAATGGCAACGGCGATAGCAAGTTCAAAATTGTTTGAAGCCGCAGTAAAAGAAAGCGTCGTTGCCTCTCCATAACTTGCTCCAAATTTTTTACTCATAAAAAAAGAGAGAAGGAACATGATGATAAAATAGATGAGAAGCGGAATAGCAATCCTTGCAACATCGAGAGGAAGTTCTACGATATATTCTCCCTTGAGGGAGAACATTAAAATAATCGTAAAGAGAAGGGCTATCAAAGTAATAGGACTTATTTTTGGAATAAAACTTGTCTGATACCAAGGCTTTCCTTTTGCCTTAACTAAAAAATAACGAGTCATCATTCCGGCCAGAAATGGAATCCCTAGATAGATAAAAACAGACTGGGCAATCTCTCCAATTGTGATATTGACAACCGCCCCCTGAATCCCAAGCCAAGACGGAGCAAGGGTAATGAAAAAGTAAGCATAAATTGAAAAGAAGAGGACTTGAAAAATTGAATTAAAGGCGACAAGGCCAGCACAATACTCGGTATCTCCCTCGGCAAGATCATTCCAGACAATGACCATCGCTATACAACGAGCAAGACCAATCATAATAAGGCCAATCATGTATTCTGGTGTATCGCGTAAAAATAAAACTGCAAGAAGAAACATAAGCACAGGCCCAATGAGCCAGTTTTGAACAAGAGAAAGAAGAAGAACTTTTCTATTTCTAAAAACTCTGCCCATCTCCTCATACTTGATTTTTGCAAGAGGAGGATACATCATTAAGATAAGACCTATTGCAATTGGGATTGAAGTTGTTCCAATATTAAAATTGTTAAGAAAAGGAACTGTGCTTGGAAAAAAATACCCCAAAGCAATTCCTGTTCCCATTGCTATAAAAATCCATAGTGTGAGGAAGCGATCTAAAAACGGTAGGTGTTTACGCATATTATCCTCAAATTAGTTTAAAGATATAGGTTAAGCAAAAGTAAGTTCCGACGAGTAAAATTGTGGCCCCTGTAATCACGCTGATCCATTTTTCAATCACTGTAACTCTTGTAAAAAGTTTGGCGGCAACCTTGCTACCCAAAGCGAGAGCAATAGAGAAAAGAAGAACTGGCAATGCCGTGCCTATTCCAAAAATTAGTGAGATAATTATGGGAGAACGATGGCCGACAGCAAGCGGAATCAAACTTCCAAAATAAAGTGCCGCAGAAACGGGACAGAAGGCAAGGGCAAAAAGAAACCCTAGTCCCATCGCTCCCCAAAACCCTCCTTCTTTAAATCTATTTTCAAGAGAACTTGTTTTAAAAATAGAAGGAATTGGAATAGAGATGAGTTCAAGTAAAAACATTCCTACAATAATAAGAAGTGGCCCCAAAAGAAGATGCATGTACTTTTGAAAAAAGAATGATACAGAGGGAATAGAAAGTAAGCTTTCCACAATAAGTACACTTAAAATTGAATAGGCCAAAATTCTTCCTAGGGCGTAGCAGACTCCAGTTGTAAAGACGAACATAAGGCGGTGAGATTTTCGACTCACATACGAAATGGCGGCAATATTCGTTGCAAGCGGGCAAGGACTGATGGAGGTTAAGACTCCAAGCCAAAAAGAACTTGCTAGAGCAATTAAAAATGTCATGTTTTATTTGCCTTTAAAAAGTCCTTAACTTCGGCCTCTATATAAGCTTGAAATTGAGTTTGATTTCCAAGAAGCTTCCAAACTTTATCTAAATTTTTCCATTTAATTTCTTTTCCATTTTCTACTTCACTCAGCACAACTGATTTTGTATTAAGAGAATATTTTTGTACATAACGTTGATTCATCCCCTCTTCGACATTCACAGCTTCCCAAGTAACAGTTCCGTCCGATAACTCTTTGGCAAATTTTGTTTTGATGGTTTCAGAGGTATAAGATTCTATCTTATAGCAAGACTGACATCTAGCATTTCCATGAAAATAGTATGCAATATAGTGATGGGAGAAAGTGGGTTGTTTTTTTTTAACTTCGGCTTCTGTAGTTTCTTGCCTTTCTTTAAATACTGCAAACCCAATACTGATAATCACAAAGAGAGAAAGAAGCGAAGTTAGGATGATTTTAAAATTCTTCTTTAGGAGCATATAATTTCCTTGCAATGCTTTAAGCATTTTTCAGTGGTTTCCTATTTAGAAATGAGGGCCTTAATTTCATCAAGGGAAAGAAGTTTTCCCGCAGATTTGATAATTCCATCTATTGCAATAGCAGGTGTTGACAGAACTCCATAGTTAATGATTTTTTCCATGTCCTCAATTTTTTCAACCTGCACACTAACACCAGATGTTTGCACGGCAGCAAGGGTGTTTTCATAGAGTTTTTTACATTTAGGACAGCCGGTTCCAAGAATTTCAATTTTCATAGCTTCTCCTTTTATGAAGAAAACTATATTCCTGATTGGCTATTTAATCAAGACTGTTTTTTACAACAAAGTTTTTTTCTTTCAAGAGACTGAATTTGCTTTGTTCTTTGCTGAACATCTTTCAACTCTTGCACTTCATCGAGAATTAATTTGATAAACTTGTGGTTTTTAAAAAGTTCTTTGCTCAGGTAGTAATTTGTCCAAAAACCATCCTGCTCTGAACTTATAAGGCCGGCTTCTTTAAGTTTTTTAAGGTGCTTGGAGACACTTGGTTGAGTTATATCCAAGAGTTCGGCCAACTCGCATACACAAAGTTTTTTATGATTAAGGAGCGTTAAAATATTAAGCCTGTTTTTATCGGCAAGCGCCTTAAGTAATTTTTCAATATACTCCATATGACTTTGTCCAGTGATGGCCCCAGGGTTCAAATTACCACCGAAAAATCATAAGCGATAGAGGCGTGCTAAATAATCTCCTGTAATTAAATTATTTTACACAACGGACAGAAAAGAAATCATTTCGTAAATAACTTTCTAAAATTCCATGATTAGCATCAAAGCGGATGCCATAGTGCTCATCGTCGGTGTTACTAACTGATGACGTCCAATACATATGATCCGCTAGATTGGGAATAATTTCTGGCCGATATCCGTTTTTTGTTTTACCCCCCAAATATTCTACTAGTTGTGCAAACTGCTCTTTGCTAGGAACCTTGGCGCCTATCTCGTTGCAATATACCCAGGCATGGCCTTGAATAACACTTTTTTCTTGTCCAGTATCATCCATCGCAATATCTCCCCAAATTAGTCCAGATTCATCTCGCCAAGCATTTCCCATTTCAGGATAATCTAGAACTTGGGTAAAAACATGGCCATTAACAGATGTTTTTGTTAATACTTCCGTGTCTGAAGAAATCTCTCTTTTGGGAGTGCTCTTACTATCAGAGAGAGAGATAACAGTAGAATTTTTTTTCTCCAAGTTACTACAACTGTAGAAAACACTAATCACAACAAAAAAAGATATAACCATTATGTAAATTTTCATTAGTTCTCCTTGTGTTTGGCAGTATCGGTAAATTAGAAGTATTACATTAGTAAGAAATTTACGATTTAAAGCGAATAGATACCTAAGCTACTAATTGACTCAGAATATTTTTTACCAGGTCTTGGGTCCAGATATTTTGAATCAATTCGCCCAATCAATCTAACTCACTGAGATAAATTTCCTTCTACTTTTTTTGCCAAAAAAAATGAGTAACGAAGATAAATTATTGTACCCTAAATCTAAAAATTTATATTACTTTGAATTTTATTCTGGTACTGCAGATGACAAAAATGACATAATACGGACAAAAATGTCATGGTTACAAAATTAAATTGCTGAAAAAAGAGGATTTATTATGGCCAGATTAATGCAAGGTGTTTGTCCGTGGCCTATTTATTTTTTTAAAGGAGTTATTTATGATTCGGACTAATATGATCAGCAATAAAACAACAACTATCATCAGTTTGCTTTGTGCCTTTTCTGTATTTGCGGAGGGGCCGGTGTATAATTTTAATTTTTATAGTGGAGAATCTAAAGTAGAAGAAATGGCCCTTCAAAATAAAGAATCAGAAAATAAAAAAAATGAACCAACAATCTTACCCCAAATAGTGGCCAAGGCCAAGGGAGAAGCAATAGAGAAAAAAGGTTACCGAAACTCACTTGTTGCCAGCTATTTTTCTACTAGTTTTGATTTTAATGAAAATTCAGAATATTCTTATGTTTTTTCTGAAACGGGATATAGGATTGGTTATAAGGTTCCAATGTGGGGTGGAGATTTCGCAATGACCTATTCTCTTATGCTGTCCAAATTGGCCTTTTTCTCATCAGGTACTTCCTTCGGTTCTTTTCCTGGCATTTCACTTTCTCTTTCACATGAGGGGGCCGCAGATTTCCTGGGGTTCATTGGCCTTTATGGCGCAGTAACGCTTAATTATTCGAAGGGTTCAGTAAATGTTAAAAAAATAGAGGCCTCTTCTTCTGTGAGCACTTCCATTGATAGCGTTGATGTTGATAGTGGAAGTGCGAATCCAACAAGTCAACCATCGGAGACAGTCGCTATTGCCAAAGGAAGTGAATTTGTTGATCCAGACCAAACGTCTTATGTCGAAACAATCAAGGAAGTGGATATGTCGCAGCTAGACGCAATGGTGGAGTTTGGGCCAAAGTTTGAGGTGGGCCGTTTATCGATGATTGTGGCGGCAACTTTGGGAAAAACCTGGGCAACATTAGATGGAAAAGATGCAAAGCTTGATAATAGTGGAGCTTATATTAAATTAGGATTGAAGTTTTGATTATCCATCAATGAGAGCTACGCTTTTGATTTGTATCCAGACTTTGTCTCCAAGATTAATGGGAAGTGTGTTGATGGCCCGTTTGGTTAGACGCGCAATTATAGAAGAATATCCCGAGGAAAGCGATACTAGTGCCAGGCCCGCGCGTTCATCATCGATGATAGTGTTAACTTGGCCTAAAAGTTGATTTTGAATACTGCTTTGTTCTGGCCGTACTTTGGCAAGAGAGACATCGCGTGCTAAAACGCGCACCCGAACTTTTTTACCCACAGCCATTTTGCTATTGGGAGTCCACAGACTTCCGCCAGAAAAATCGACACGTGCAAGATTCCACTGTTTATCAACTTCACCGATTTCTCCCTCTAGCACAACTCCTCGCTCTTCCCCTAGGCCAATGTTTATATCTAGGCGATTGAGCATTGTATTCAATGCGCCACTTGCTTCCACTTTTCCACTATTCATAACAACGAGATGATCGGCCAAGCGTGAAATTTCCTCTGGAGAGTGGCCAACATAGATAATTGGTATTTCAAGTTCATCGTGAAGTTTTTGAAGATAAGGTAAAATCTCTTGTTTTCGCTTGTTATCAAGTGAAGCAAGAGGTTCATCCATTAATAAAAGGGAGGGACTAGTGGCCAGCGCTCGAGCAATTGCCACTCGCTGCCTCTCCCCTCCAGATAGTTTGGATGGGTTGCGATCAAGTAGATTGGATATGCCAAGAAGCTCAATAGCATGATCTAAGCTGACTTTTCTCTGAGAAGAATCAATTCTTTTTTGGCCATAGCGTAGATTGTTTAAAACAGACAAATGAGAGAAGAGACTTGCTTCTTGAAAAACATAACCGAGTTGACGCTTATGTGTTGGAAGGTATATTTTATCATTCTGCCAAATCTCCCCGTTAAAAGAGAGATGGCCATTTTTTACGCGCTCCAGGCCAGAAATACAGCGCAATAATGTTGTCTTCCCTGAGCCGGAAGGGCCAAAAATTGCAGTAACTCCTTGGCCTGGAATTGTCAGATCAACCATGAAATCAAGAGATGGCCAAGAGATGTTAAAGTTTAGACAAATCTCTTTCACGATTATTCCGTTTCCTTTTTAGATTGTGGCCCCCAAATATACAAAATTAACAAAATGATAAAAGAGAGGCCTAACATAACTAAAGAGAGGCGGTGGGCAGAAGCATAGTCAAAGGCCTCAACGTGATCATAAATTTGTACTGAAGCAACGCGAGTACTACCTGGAATGTTTCCACCAACCATAAGGATTACGCCGAACTCTCCGAGAGTGTGGGCAAAGGTTAAAATTATTGCCGATAAGTAGCCAGGAAGAGCGGAAGGAATGGCCACTGAAAAAAAAGCATCCAGAGGGGAAGCTCGCAATGTGGCCGCGACTTCAAGAGGACGCCGGCCCATTAGCTCAAAGGCATTAAGAAGAGGTTGAACCATAAAAGGGAGAGAGTAAAAAACAGAAGCAACAACCAGGCCAGCAAAGGTGAAGGGGAGAGAAGAAATGCCCAAAAAGTTAGTAAGTTTTCCAATGGGGCCATCCGGGCCCATGGCCAAGAGAAGATAAAAACCAAGTACGGAGGGAGGAAGAACCAGGGGAAGAGCAACTACAGCGTTTATTGGCCGCTTCCACCAACTACTAGTATGTGCAAGCCACCAGGCGATGGGGGTACCAATAAAAAGTAAAAGCAAGGTAACGGTGGTTGCCAGTTTTAAAGTAGGCCAAAGTATTTGTAGATCATTTTCCCAAAGTAGCATTGGTTGTCTCGCTAGGTAATACGAAACCATATTTTATCATTATCTTTCTAGCAAGTTTGCTTTCCATAAAAGTGGAGAAATTTTTTGCCAAGGAATTGTTGGCCGCACGTTTGGTAATAATAAATCCCTGCTCTAAGGGAGAGTGAAGGTCTGTAGGAATTGGCCAATAACCACCGTCTTTGATAAATTGTGGACTAATGGCCAAAGAAAGAGCGATAATGCCGACTTCGGCATTTTTACTCTGAACAAATTGGGCGGCCTGTGCAATGTTTTCCCCGTAGACTAGTTTGGCCTTGACTTTATCCCAAAGCGCAGTCGCCCGCAAGGCCTCTTCGGCCCGTCGGCCGTAAGGTGCATGTTGTGGATTGGCAATTGCAATGTGAGTGATGGCCGGGCCGGCCAAATCATTTAAGGTAATCTTTGAAGCATCTAAAACATTGCTCCACAAAACAATACGTCCGATAGCATAAAGCTTGACAGGAGAATGAGCAAATCCCTTCTCAAATAACTCTTTTGGATAATTAATGTCGGCAGAAAAATAAAGATCAAAAGGGGCGCCTTGTTGAATCTGGGTAAAGGCCTTCCCTGAAGAACCATAGATAATATCAATTTTTTGGCCAGGATTTTTTTTTATAAACAAAGCAGAAATTTCATCTAAAGCAAATTTTAAATCAGATGCGGCGGCAATAGTAATTTTTTCTGCATAAAGAAAGTTAGAAAAAAATAGGAAATAAAAGGCAATCTGTAATTTGAAGATTTTCATGTATCCTCCCCAAGGCAAGGATACATTTAATTGGTGTTAAAGCGCAAAATATTATTTACCTTATTATTAAATTCTATCTGGGGCAAAGGGACTAACGTAAGTCGGCCATTGGTTTTGACTTGTACATTTGAGTTAGTTACGACGATCTCCTCAACTCCTTCTTCCAAAAGAGGAGAGAGTGCCTTAAAGACTAAACTACGCAATAACCTAAAATCATCTTGTACAAAAGAGACGAGTTGTCCAAGAATTGGAATGCGCGAAGTAATAGGAGATGCTAGATTAACAGTTGCATCAAGAGGAGAAAGCCAAACAGGAATGGGTTTTATTTTCATAGAAGGCCTGCCAGATAGACGGCCAAGGAGGGGAATTTTACTAAAAAAGGTGCGGCCATCGAGGCCATTGCCTTTTAGGAAAACAAGCTTAATTAAACTTTTTTCCGGATCTTCTTTTTCTAATTGCATACAAATATAAACAAGATTGTCATCTCCCACTTCTGCACTTAAACCGATTAGAGGCATAATCTCTTGTTGTCCGGGAGGAAGACGAAGAATTCCTTCGAAACCAACAAACATTCGCTCTTCTAATTTTTTTTTGTTCTGGACCTTCGTTATGCCGGCCAGATTGGTTTTGAGTGGATGCACATCAGGAAATTGATTAGGATAGCTTTGTTCTAAAAGGGCCTGTGCTTCTGATTCTATGTCATCATTAGAGGCAAGGCACTCAATGGGTTCGTCAAGCTCAGCATCAAAATTTTCAAACTCAGCATCAAAATTTTCGAATGCTGCGTGGATGGAAAAAAAGAAGATGCTAAAAAACAGAATAAGTAATCTCTTATTCATCATGCACCTCCATAATATGTTTAGAAATTCCGCCGGGAAAAATGAAATCTTTGTTAGACCAAAAATCTAAAAGTATGGTTTTATCACTACCTTTCAGCTCAACAGTTAAATGTCCTCTCGCCCACGCTTTTTCTTGGGCCTCGGAAGACAAATGCTCGGCGCGAGGGATTTCTTCTATTTTGTCGGGCGACAGATATTCGCTGTTGAGGGTTAGTTTTCGTATTTTCATTTCGGGATAAAGCTCCTGTTCCTGGGCGAAACGTTCAGATTGTGGAAAATCAGAGAGTGCTAACGGAGTAGTAAAAAAAATATCTAGCTGGGTAAAGCGATATGTTTTCTTAAATTTAAAAACTTGTTGCTGCAAGGATTGCGAAGCAAAGGGAACCCACTCTACCTGGGCAATAATTTTCTTGTCGGGAGTGGCCTTATGATGAAAGATCACAATCAACTCCCCTTTTGGTGCATCCTGGCCATGCTCTTTCCAAAAGGCCCGCCACAAGCATGGGCCTATTCCCTCCTCGGCGATGTAATAGTTAGTTACAGGATTTGTATAAGTACATTTTTCTGGCACTAGTTCTAAATCTTCTAAAAACAAAACATCAATATCCAACACAAAGGTTTTAAAAAGGTTGTAGATCGGCCAGGAAGAAGATTCTGCATGCGCAACGTTTGTCAAAAACAAAAAAGAAAGTAAATAAAGAGAGAATAATCTCATACTTACTCCGGCCGTTTAGTTTTGTTGCGGTCGCTGCAAAAGCGATATTTTGTCTCTGAGATATTGGTGGTCTTGTCTTTTTTCATCATATATTTACAAATCGACGAGGCCCAACGGGTTTGTTCTGGCCTTACTCCTCCTTGGATGGATTTGTGAGGATCGATAAATTGCTCGGCATCGCAAGAAGCCGATACTTGTACAACGTTATTTTCTTTGTCGATGGCCCCATTAATGGCCACGGAAAGGCCACTAATCCTCCAATGTAGAGGAACCGCTACCCCTTGGCGATTGATAAAGTCAATCGGCAGCGCGGATATTTTTCCATCTTTCTCGAAAGATACATCAACAAAAATAACTCCTCTGTCATCAATGCGAAGATTGGTTGCTCCTATAACATCCTTTGAAAAAATGACAATGCTGGATCCTGGTTTCTCATCACTAGATTGTAAAATATGTTCGATGTTTTTGTTCATAACAAACTGAGCGCTACCATCAAAATAGTCAATTTTATATTTCTTGATATATTTACCTTTTCGCAGAGGATCAGGAGTGGCCGTTTCGGTGATTTCCAAATCGATTAAAAAATCGGCCAACTTAACAGCTTCGACTAGTTGGCTTAAAAATAACTCGGCCTCATCTTTTTGCTCTTCTGTTACCGCCGGCCCGCTGTTTTCTGGCGATGATTGGGCAAATGAGACTGTATAAAAAGTAAGCAGTGTAAAAATCATGATCAATTTGATCATACTCAACCTCCTGATTGAAGAAATATAGATCCTCTTTCTAAGCGTATCTATTCAATCGCCGTGCCATAAACGGAGACCGCCTCTTCAGGGTTGATTTTTTGATTATCTAAGTCCATTTTAAAAAGAGTATATTTAAAAATGCCGTTATCCATCTTAACCTGCAGATAATGAAAAAAACGAAGGGCGGTTTTATAGGGAGAAAGATCACGAAACGGGGCATCGTTTTTTATGTTTAATGGCTGTAGAAGGCCTCCTCCTCCGCCAATTACAAGAAACTCTTTTTCTTTTTGTCGAAACCGTTCAAAAGCGTGAGCATGTCCAGACAGCATCAAGCGCGTCTTAGATGACGCAATGAAGGGCGGAACAAAATATCTTTCTACTGCTGATGAGGCAGATACGATAGTGCTGTTGGTAAAAGGAGGATGGTGAGCAAGAAGAATTATTGCGGCAATTGCCGGATCTTGATCGAGAGAGGATAGCTCTTTTGCAAGCCAAGTGTTTTGCTGAAGAGTTTCTTCTTTACTCATTTGAGAGAAATTACTGTCAAGTAAAATAGTAGCAATGGATTTAGTTAATACGGTCATCCAGCGACAAGGCTGATGGGCAAATTCTCGCCTAAAAAGTTGTTCTGCGCGATCGGGGAAAAAAAGAAATTCATGGTTGCCACGTACGGAAAAAAGAGGAATCTTTTGCTGCATTAGCGGCGCGCGGGACTTGTTAAAGTCACTCCAGGCAGATTCAGAAAAACCGAAAGCAACTAGATCTCCTCCGTGGAAAACGGCAGCGGGGTTTTGCGAAGCAATAGAGTCAAAAAGTTTTATGGTTGCTTGGATGTTATTAGTTTCGCGCAACCAGAGTGATTCTACCCAAATAGGCCGTTGAGTGTCAGAGATAAAAATAATAGAAGAGGAATTATTCTTATCAGGAAGTATAATGCGGCAATCGTTGGCATGCGCCACCGGGAGCAACGGGAGTGAAAAAATAAACGCTATTATAAAAAAATTCATGTTTAAAAAGTTCATATTTACCATGAAAAAAACGAGTATGATCCTTTGATATTAAAGCTGATAATTGATTGATTGTCGGTGGTGATAATGAAATACTTTATTTCAGGAGAAATAATAAATTTACCAAGAAAAAAAGAGTTATAAGCAAGGGTTAGATTGTAACCAAGGTCCCAAGAATAGCTAGATGATTTGTCATCAAAGGCCACCAAATTAGAAAAAAGATAATAGTACCCAGTGCCAGCACTTATTTCCAACTTGTCGATAAGCATGTCTGCGAATAATAAAACGGGGACAGCATTAAGGCCAAATTTAACTTTAGTATCTCCAAATTCAGAAGGAATATTTTTGTCACTAACGGAAGAAATTTTTATAATGCCACTTTCAATGCCCAGGCGCAGAAGGTGTTCTGGCCGCCAGAGAACTCTCACTGCCAGGCCAAGCGCTTCTCTATCTGGTCGATTAATAGCAATGAAACTATTTTTTTCACTGCTGATAGAAAATCCAGGAGAGAGTTCAAAAACTAGAGAATTATTTTTTACCGTTTCTTCGCAAAAGGAAGAAGAGAGATAAAAAAGCAAAAAGAAAAATAAGGCCCTACTTAATCCAATGTTCATAAGCAACGATTACCGGATAGTTTGTTAAAATACCATCAAAGTCTGTCTCTTGAAGGTATTTGCGAATAAATGTTCGATCATCCATAGTCCAGGGAATAACCTCTATCCCCTTACTGTGCAAAGAGGTAACCTCTTCTGTCATTTGGCCATTAGTCCAACGAGGTGCCCAAAAATCAGCACCAATACTAGTTACGGTACTAGTGCTTAATTCGCAAATGGCCGTTGGACGATCTGCCGCGGCCAGCTCCAAAAATTTATTTTTAATATCGCTATCAGGTATGCCAATAGCAATTTCTAAATCCCGCGTTTCCTCAGATGCTAGTGTTTTATACTTATTAATAATTGGCAAGATCACATCCAAAACCTTGGGGGATTTTAAATCAAGCCAGACAAGCTTGTGTTCAGTATCGGCCACTAGGGTATTGAGCGCTTCATCGAGAGTTGGAATTTTTTCGCCATATTTCAAGCGGCCGAAGGCACGAATATGTTTAAAAGTATAATTAGAAACCTCCCCAATTAAAAAATCTCCTTGAATGGTGCGAGAGGTAAATTCTTCGTCGTGAAAAATAATTGGAATATTGTCACTAGTTAGTCGTACATCCAACTCGACAGCATTTGCGCCAAGTGCTTCCGAGAATTTTATCATGTCGAGACTATTCTCTGAAATATTTAGATAGTCTGAATTTCTTCCTCCGCCACGATGGGCGACGACATAGAAATTATCTGCTACCAAATCTTGACTTTTTTTCAAAACAAGATCTACCTGCTTTGTAGATTCAGAGTTTAGTGTTGGTTGTTGAAACTCTCCGGTAATTACCAAATCACTATCATCACCGAGAAGAAGTGCTGACAAATTTGCAGCACTAATGTTCAAGTTTACAGCACCAGTTAAAATATTCTCTGCTACGCGAGAGTACCCTTCAAAAACAATAGTTGTCGCTGTCTGGCCATGTTTTAGAAGAAAATAATCAATGCGTCCTCCACCAAAAACAGTGGCATATTCACTAGAGAATTTTATAACGACCTTATCGCCAATGGCCGTATTTCCCTCCTCCACCGTATATACTCCTTCAATTAAATTAATAACAGGTTGAGAAATTGCGGTTGTTCCTGTCAATAGGCCTTGGGTGTCGGGTTCAATGAACGTATATTCGTTGGAGCAGCCAAGAAAGAAAAGAAGGAATGAAAAAAAAATAGTAAAAAAATTATTCATAGATTATAACCCAAAATAATTTCAGGAACCCAGAGTTTATATTCCAAGGTGGAAAAAGCGATCCATGATTGATAGTAATAACTAGAACGATGCAGCTTGAAACCGATAGTGACAAAATTATTTTTCCACAAGGGCTGCTCTGTTATTATAAAAAGATTATATCCTGTAATTTTATTTTTGGAGTTTTTCGTTTCTATATCTCCGGAATACTTATAAGTTACGATTAGGAGATCTAATCCTCCTCCCAGTGTAGTATATAAGTTTTTATATCTATGGCCTAAATATAGGGAGGGAAAGTCCATAAAACCATACGCCGAACTGTCGAAATTATCAAAATTTGCTTGGCCATACCAATAGGCAATCTTATTTGAAATACCGATGGAAAAATGTTTAAGTGGATAGCACCAAGAAACTCCCAAGGAGACATCGTTGGTAATGTAGATGGTTTTTAAATCAAAAAGCAAAGAAAATCTTCTCGGTAAATCATATTTGGCAGAAAAATTAAGCATGACCGATTGATTTAATTCCTCTTCTACGACTTGCGTTGGAAGCTTAGAAACATTAATGCCAAAAGAGTAGTGAAAGTTTTTGGAAATAGATTCTGGGTAATATACCAATTTAGAGGCGAGAGCATTGCTTTCTTGGGCCAGGGCGATAGACGGCCAAGCGATAGTGCTGATGAGTAGATGCAAGATCTGTTTTTTCATAGACAACTCTAATAATTAAAAAATGTCAGGCAAAATTACCATCAAATAATCTTCTAATCTTCTGATTGTGGCAAGAGTTTCAACTTTGGGTTAGTTTTTTGCACACACATTGTTTCATCGCGCGGGCCCTTTTTTTGCACCGTTCGATGGTTAAGTTGTTGGTTGATAGAGAGAAACATAAAAACGGTCAGTTACTGATTACTGGCCGTTGTAATATTTGACAGCTGTAGGAATATTATATGATTAAAAATGCGCTTGGATATTTAATTTTGATGTTTTTTTTTCTAATGATTTTTTCATGTGGAGCTAAGAGTGAAAAAACGAAAATAGAAAAGCGTGATGACAGTGCTATTATCCGGGCCCTCAATGCCAATAATTACGAGCATGCCCTTTTATTGATCGAAAAAGAACTTGCCTTAGATCCAAAAAATTTAGAATTAAGTTATCTGAAGGTTCAGGCGCTATCGGAGAAAGCGTCAATAGATATTTATTCTCTTTTTCCAATTGTTAAGATGAAATTATTTGATGTGGCCATGACAGAATGGAGCGATATAAATAAGTATACTAAAAAATCTCAAGACGATTTACAAGAGGCAATCACAGAGGGCGGAACTGTTTCGTCGATTGATGAACTGGATGCGAATGAGGAAAAAATCAAATCAACCCCATTAGAGACGATCACTTATACTACTGCGATCGAAATTCAAATTGGCGAGGATAAATATGAGAAAACAACGGAGTCATATGATGTATACGGAAATAGTAATGCTGTCACCTCCACATATTTTCAAAAGATGTGCTGGGCAACGATTATAATTGAGTCGCCATTGTTTTTTGGTATGGATCGTTATTTTGAATATGTTGGTGGGCAGGTAGATAATTCCAGCTCCCAGGCGGATAACTGTAAGGAAATTTTAGGACCGCAACTTGAGGCCTTTCCAGAAAATGAACAAAATCTAAAAAGAGAAATCAAGAGGGCCGCATTGCAAATGATTGATCATAGGCGTATACAGCTAGATAAGAAGAAAAACGGTGAACAAATAATAAAGTTAGCATATGCACTTTTTGAGTCCATTCCTATCATAAAAAAAGTTCCTGACTTGGAAGATAAAAATGCAGAAATAGTATATACCGCTCTGGAGCTCTTAGAAAATATCCGACAAAAAACCAGGCGAGAAGAACGACTTGGGAAAAATGGGCGCCAGCAAATTGGACTTCTAGCAGGATACTTAATATTGGGATCAATAAAGGAGTCTTTGTTTTTGGAAGAAATTAATGCCCCAACGGATTTGCTCTGTCAGATACGAGCAGAGAAGGTGATTAAAAATTATAAAAACTTTTTAACTGGATTTAGGTATCTATTTAACGTTATAATTGAGAGTAAAATTAGTAAGAAAACAAAAAAAAGAATGATGGACGTAAAGGCAGATCTAGACAACGCCCCTGAAGAGCTTGAGGATGATCAAAAAGATAATATACATGAATTTGTCGAAGATATTTCTGACGATTGTTAGCCTTTTATGTTTTTACAACAACGCTTTTCCACTAGCTATAACTCATCAACTTCGTCCAAACGGTAATTTTGATACTTTGGCACTAAGTAATGCCTGTTCCACCATAGTTGGAACCAGTTTTTCAGTGCGCTGTAATCCGGCGCTTTTCCCCTATTCTAAAGGAGAAGGTGTGTTAATTTCCGCATCGGGGAAATCTGATGGTGATTCAATAGATAATGGGCGAGATTTGATATTTTCACCGATAACAGAAGAATTAATCCGTAAAATTTTTCAGCAAAAAAACTTCAATACTTTTACTCTTAACTCTGATTTTGCTTTTAAAACCTCTGTTTTAGAAATCAGTTATTCTCCCTATTATCTTTTGGCAGATCTCTATCTTTTCAATCCCGCCTTTCCCGAGGTTTCTCTTAATCTGATAAATCACGAATCACTACGTCTTACTAGTGGACTGGAAGTTTTGCAATTGCCGACGGCAGTGGCAAAATTTATTTTTTCAGCAGGGGCAAGTGTCTACTACTTTGAGCATAGTTATGAAAATACAGTTTTTTCTCTTTTTGATTTGACTACAACTAGGCCAGAAAATTTAATCAAAATGAAGAGTCGTTATGGTGTTGGGGCAGATGTGGGATTTTTTTTGGATAATAATTCTTTACTTTTTCCCAAGCTCTCACTACAGATCAAAAATATAAATAGCACACTAGAAGATGATTCTTCAGAAAATGAGGCCATTATTCAAGCACCTCAATTTCTTTTTGATACCTATTCAACTATTGGGATAGGAGAGAAATTTCAAACGGCATATGGGCGTTTTGATTTATCCTGCGAGATTCCCTTTAGTGACTATTTTTTTTTAGTGTCACCGGCGCAGATAATGTTTAGTGGCCGTTACAGCATTGGACTTTTTTCTGTTCTGGGTAGTGCTGGAAAGTATTATCAGAATGTTGGACTTCGCTTTGATTCGAAAAACTTTAACATAGGTATTACTTATTCTCGGGAAGCAGATATGGGTGCAGAACAGGCATCAATGGAACAGGCGGTATACACCGGAGTTGATATTATTTTATGATGCGACATTTTGGAAGGTTTTTATTTTTTTCAGTTTTTTTGATGGGTGTAACATTCGCCAGAAATGAATCTACTCGTTTTTATATTGAACAGAATCGAAAAGCAGAAAATATTTTTCAATATAATTCCTATGAAAATATTATTTCGGGTGGTGCTGCCTTTTTAATTGGAAACATTGGATATGTACTATCCGATAGTGGTTTTTTAAAACTATCTTATGCTGCTATTCAAACAATTGGGATTATAAACATCGGACAGGGAATTTACAAACTGAAGTCTCCCAACGTAGATGCTAGTTTCTATAGGATGCTTACGGATAATAGAATTAAATATTATTCCAAAGAAGCAATTGCTGATCGCCTGCTAGAGATTTTGGCCAAAGAGGAAAGGGCCAAGAGACTTTCTCTTTTATATTCCTCTGCCTTCTTGGCCACTCAGTACTTTCTTAACGCAACTGTTTATGCGTCAGAGGACAAGGTGGAAAATATTTATATGTTTTTAGGAGGGATTAACGTTATTATTGCTATATATATGGGGCTTTATAAAGATGACTCCGAAAAATTTTATTTCGGAGATGATTATGATATTTCTCCATTTGCTTACCAGGAAGACAAAAATAATTTTAGCACTGGCGCAATTTTAACTTTTCGATTTTAATTTATACTGCCATTTAATAGACATTATATGGATCAACATCAATTTTAATTGAAACTATTTTTAGCAGCGCGATATTGTTTTTTAATGTTGAAAGCATTCCATGTAATTCAGAAAAATTTTGTGAACGAAGCAGTGTTGTCCAGGTAAACTTATTAATTTTTTTCTCAATAAAGGCCGGACGGGGCCCTAAAATTTCTACCGAGCGAAAGTGACGTGTTTGTAGTGTTTTTAGAAAATTAATCAAAAGGGTAGATTGCGTCTGGATATTGGCCTTGGAAGGGGCCGAGAGATAAATTGCGGCCATGCGAAAGAAGGGGGCACATTTACATAGTTCTCGTACTTTAAGTTCATCTTTAAAAAAATCGTCGAACGATGCTCGCTGCACATGAGAAAAAATGCGATTATCTGGGGCCAGTGATTGCACCAAGACTTCCCCTTCGGTTCCATAGCGTCCTGCGCGGCCACTTACTTGAGTTAGTAATTGAAAGACACGTTCATTAGAGCGGAAATCGGGAAAGTTTAGCTGAGAATCAATTCCTAAAATTACTACCAAGTTTACGCGTCGGAAATTGTGTCCCTTAGAAAGCATTTGGGTTCCTACTAGGATATCAACTTCTCCGTGGTGAAAGCGATTTAAAATAGTGGTTAGTTTTTTCATGGTAGTAATTTCATCGCGATCAAAGCGAGAGACAACTTTTTGGGGAAAGAATGTTTGCAAAACGGCCTGTAGTTTTTCAGTACCAAATCCTTTTTGCAGAATATTCATATTTTGGCAGTGTGGACATACTTGGGGTGGAGGTTCTTTATAATCGCAAAACTGACAACTGAGATGATTTTTTTCTCGAAAAAATTTCAAATTAACGGAACAATTGGGGCAGCTAAATTGATGGCCACAGCTTCTACATTGAAAAAATGTAGCATAACCTAAGCTATTCATAAAAACTAAAACCTGCTCGTTTTTCTCTAGAGCGCTACTAATTTTGTCAATACTGTTTTTATTAAAAGGCCATATTGTGGAATCAAATTCATTTGTTTTATTAGTCTTTGAATCTATAATAGAAATTTGTGGCAGCGCAGCTCCAGAGACTCGTTCATTCAAGCGAAAGTAGTTGGGCAAAAAGGCCTTGTCGGTTAGAAATTTATGCAATACCTCTATAGAGGGAGTGGCCGAACCCATAATGACGGGGATGTTTAAAATGCTACCTTTTTTTAGCGCCACATCACGCGCGCTATAAGGACAGCGATCTTCTTGTTTAAAAGATTGATCGTGCTCTTCGTCCAGAATAATTAGTCCAAGTTTTTTTACAGGAAGAAAGACAGAGCTGCGAACTCCAATAATTAATTTGGGAGTTTCATCTTCTTGCAAAAGTCGCCAAAGGCCAAAGCGATCAGATTCGCTGATGCTGCTGTTGTAAGAATAGATTGGGACATTGGTGTATTGAACAAAGGTTTCAATAAACTGTGGAGTGAGATTTATTTCTGGCAGAAGAAAAAGAACCGAAAATCCTTGGGCCAGAGTTGTTTTTATCAACTCAAGATAGATATATGTCTTCCCACTTCCTGTTACTCCATGGATTAACCACTTCGAATGTCCAAGTGTTAGTTTTTTTTCAATTGTATTTACGACATTTGATTGCGCCCAAGATAGTGGATGTGGAAGCGGCTGGCCTTTTCCCTGAGAAAATTTCAGCTTGCGAGGACGCTCCATTGCGCTAGGGATCGTTTCAAAAATTAAAAACCCCAAATCATAGTGATAATAACGTGAAATCCATTGATAGATTTCTAATTCCGTGGTGGAGATTACAAAATTAGTAGGGTCAAGGCCAAAGAGATCTTTAATTTCAAATTCTGATTCTGGAAAATCGTCTTTGCTAAGGCCTGCACGTAAAACGACGGCGCGCGTTCTGCCTCCCTTGAGAGGAGCAACTACGACAACACCCGTTGCTAACAGAGAGGAGAAGTCACTTTCTTCTGGATATGAATACAGAAGGATTGAGCTGTTTAATGGACAACGAAGAGTAACCTCGCAGTATTTAAGTGTGGACAATCGTTCTCTCCAAAGCAGCTCTAATAAATTAAATTTTCCAAAAGAGATCGATCGATATCTTCTTGTATGGGCCTATGTCCTTTTGGATTGAGTAATTTATCTTCTAGTTCCTTATATTCTTTGTATCGATCATAAAATTTTTTATTTTTATCTGTAGAGTTACTTAAGGAATTAATAGAAATTTCTACTTTGCGATTCTCGTCTACCTTTGTAATTAAAATAATTTTTGGCATTTCGTGAATAGTGTCAAAAAGCGTGTATTCTCCACAATCGATGATAACACTTTTAGAATTTAAAGAGGCAGAGAACGCTCTTAAGCGGTGAGTGTCTTGATAAAAAAGAGCAGAAAGTCCTTCTGCACTTATTTGCCAAAAGAATTGGTCATCAGATTTTACGGTTTTGACGCTGCTTTCCGTTAGATACATATTTTCTTTAAGAATAGATTTTACCGTCTCCATTTCTTCTGGATTTTCTGGGCGCATAGGGTTGGGCAAATCTGCTTCTTTGGAAGGGTCATTTTTAATGGCGCTTAAGTAGGACTGGTATTTTTTTAAGAGTTCGACTTTTTTCTCATTTAATAATTGTCGATTATTTTGCTGGCCAGGTAGAATTTTAGAAATGGTTGCCATCATCCCCGAAGAATCGTTTAGCGCCAGTGACATTAAAAGTGAGTAAAATGAGCTGCTAACAATTTGATCATCTTCTTTAATTCGTTTGAGCAAGTTGGGAAGGTAGGTGACTTTTTTTAGAGAGCGACTTTCCATCGAGGGGCGACTAAATTCCAACTGTAAAACTTCCATTCGTCCCTCGGCAACAGAAAAAATAAATTCAAAATAATACGGAGTTGTTGCTAAGGAAGAGGCATTTGAAGTGACGCTGGCACTGCCAGATGCTGTCGTTTCGTTTGACATTGCGGATCCGGCAGTCTCGCTCTCCTTGGCCTCTCGAATAATGAGTTTTGCCTTGACTAAATTACCTGTCAGATCGGCATTGTTGCTGTTTCTAAAAAGAGCGTCGACGGTAGGGATTGCCGCCCAAAGAGACAGCTTGGATAGAAATAAAATGGTGATGAGGGAACTTTTAAGTAATTTTTTGTGAAATAAACTTTCTATTTTCATTTTCAACCCTTAAAATAAACGTCGGATTAGTTTGTCCTAAATATAGAGGCGATTATTAGCATGTATAGTAAGAAAATATACCTTTTATTTTTTGTATTAACAATTATTTCTACAACAACAAACTTGTCCTTTGCAGTCACCTATTATAACGATGAGACAACTAGGCTAAAATCTACTGCAGGGGCCGGGGTTGGCTCAATTTTAATGGATGAGGCAACAATTTTGAATCCTGCACCTATTGCTTTTTTTAATGTCACCTCACTGTATTATCAGGCAAGTTCCGCCTCTTTCGCTAATCGCGATGAAACTCGTTTTACTTCAAATCCTCCAGATCCCGAACAGAGTGCGTTTATTATTTCTGATGCAAGTAGTGCATTAAAAGGTTCTGCAAGTTATCAAAAAAATATTTTTGATTTTAGTCAAAGAGAACGTTATGCACTTTCAGTTGCGGCCAATTTTTCTCCTCAATCTGCTTTTGGTGTTGCTTATAAAGTTACTAAGGAAAGAAATCGAGAAGATAGCGCTGATAACATCACCAAGCAAACTTATAAGCAATTTACTTTTGGAATAACACATGTTGTATCTGATGCGCTATCTCTGGGATTGTTATTGGTAGATCCGTTTAAAGAGCGCCCAGGAGACCGTTTTGCGGCAGTTGGTGTGCAGTATCTTTATGCGGGTTTTATTTCCTTGATGTTAGATGGTGGAGCAGATTATTCACAAAATTTCAAAAACAGTGCATTTGCTGCTGCCGCTATTCAGTTTAAAATTTTTTCGGACTTCTTTCTTCGTTTTGGAATGTTTAACAATAGGCGCGACTCATCTTCGGGAAATGGTGTTGGCGTTGGCTGGGTGCAGCCAAGATTAGTTCTAGAGTTATCAATGAAAAATAGCACTTTTACTGAAAGCACAAAAGTTGATAGTGAAAAAATGGATCTACAAGAAACTGCTTTTTCTATTTCGATGAGATTTTAATTATGGCCAAAAAGGATGAGAAAAAAAATGGTGATAGGCCGGAAGAGCGACGATCAGATGCGGTCATGGCACTTTATCGCAAAAGATTACAAACTTTGCGATTGGCCCAACAACACAACCAGCAAGACAACATTCCCAAGGCGGTAGAAGGATATTTGGATTATTTGAATATCTTGGCAAAATTTTATAGAACAAAAGAGGCAGAACTTAAACCATCACTTTTTAATTTGGAAAAAGAGATGGCCGAAATTCTAATGATAAGTCAGGTTTACTGGGGCTTGGCCAAGGCCTATGATCGAAGTAGTAGACTACAGGCGGAAACAAAACGATGTTTAGATCAATTTGTAAAATTCTCTCTAGGCTTTAAATTTCAATACATCAATTCAAAAATGTTAAAAAAGTTTATTAATAAAAAAATGGCCTACAATCCCAAGCTTTTTCAAGCGGCATATGAGCAGATTCAGGTTGATTCAAAATCATGTTTTGTGGCCACTCACTGTTTTGGTGATGAAGGCCATCCGGTGGTAGAAGAGCTGCGAAATTTTAAAGAAGAAATTGTTACATATAGGCCTGGATTTATTTTTGTAGAAGTCTATTACAATTACTTATCTCCATTATTTCTTCGCCTTTGTGGAAAATCAAAAATTTTAAATATAATTATTACGGCAACACTTCGCCCGATTTTGTCAGGATTGGCGAAAGCGCACCGTTTCGTGCGGAGTGGTGGCAAGTAGTATGGGTATTATTAAACGTCTTATTGTCTTGGAGTGGTTTAAAATTTTTTTTGCGGCCGCATTTATTCTTTTTTTAATCTTATCGGTGGGAAATTTATTAGGCGGCATGATGCGCACCAACGTAACTACACAGGAAGTTTTTTTAAACTATTTAATTGAACTTCCGGGATTTATCACCCAAGTTTTACCAATCTCTTGTTTGGTTGCTTCCCTGTTTAGTATAAATAAGTTAAAAAATCGCAATGAGCTTACTGCTATCTTTGCCGGAGGATTTTCTCGACGACAGTTTGTTACAACTATAATTTTTTGTTCCTTTTTTGTAGGAGGATTGCAATTTTTTGTTTCTGGATATGTTGTTCCCTTCTCTAAGCGGTATAGAGAATTTCTTATTCCTGATGGCGATGAAAAATTTAGAAATTTAAAAGGAAAGGGGTTGAAGACTAGCACTATTCGTGGGGGAAGAGGGAATATCTGGTATAAGAGTCTTAATTATTATTTTGCATTTTCCACTATAGATAAGCAGGCCAATACGCTTAATAACTTATCCATCTACTTTTTCAATGACAATTACAAAGTAACTAAACAGATAGATGCGGAAAAGGCCATTTATAGAAGCAAAAATATCTGGGATCTAAAAAATGCCACAACAATAGATCTGTTGGAGACTGCAGATTTTCCGCGCGAAATTTTTGCCGAAACAGTGGCCGTTTCTTTAGATGAAACACCCGATGATTTCAAGCGTATCGATTCTGATATTACTACTTTAAATGTTTTTGAATTAGGCAGTTACGTGGCACGTCTAAAAAGATCTGGAATTAATGCAGCGGAGTACGAAGTTGATTACTTACAAACGTATGCTAACGC
The DNA here is from genome assembly GCA_001770205.1 of Bdellovibrionales bacterium RIFOXYD12_FULL_39_22. GTDB lineage: Bacteria > Bdellovibrionota > Bacteriovoracia > Bacteriovoracales > Bacteriovoracaceae > YD12-FULL-39-22. Next base: position 59,149 of record MEQL01000049.1, on the reverse strand, counting down.
ATTTATTTGTATAATTTTGGCAGTAGTTGCCTCTACCAGTCTTTTTAATCCCGGACGAAGAAATAGTTCTTTTGGAAAAAGTGCGATTTTCGTTTTTGTTTTTACTCTTTTTTATTGGTTGGGTAATTCATATTTTCAAGAGATTGGTAAAAATGCCAAGATTGAGGCACATATAGCAATTTTTGTCATCCCCCTTGCTTTTACGCTTTTTCTTACTTATTTTTTCTTTTTTAACCGCAAATTACGCTGAGCACCTAGAGAGATTTGATGACACCAAACCATTTCAAATTTTTCAGCAAATATTCTGGCCTCTGGGCGGCCTTTTTAGTGTTGATCTATTTTCTCTGGGATATTGGCAATTTGAATGCACTTCGCCAAGGAACTGAAAGCTTTTATTTACAAATTGGTAAGGAGATGTATCAGACGGGGAATTTCTTTTCGCCAATAGTCTATGGAGAAAATCATTGGTCTAAACCACCGTTACATTTTTGGCTGGGATTCCCCTTTTATTTTATTTTTCAAACTAGTGCCCTGTGGACGGCCAGGGCGGCCATCGCGCTGCTTTCGGTTTTTGGGATTTTTTATATTGCAGGCTGGGTAGAGCGTCATTTTAAACTTGAACGTTTTATCACAATCTTTTTCTTTGCTGCTACTGTCGGTTTTAATAAGTACTCTCGCATATACATGATGGAGCTTCCCCTTACTATCCTGTCAACCGCCGCTGTATTATCTTTTTTTGATTCCCTCTACCAGGATGGTAAGCGGCAAGAATATTTTTCGATGATACTCCTGGCCGCCGCCGCCTTAGTGAAGGGGCCGGTGGCCATAGTAATGAGTGCTCTTTCAATTTTTATTTTCCTTCTTTGGCGCAGAATAAAATATCAGGAAAGTGCCTGGCCCAAATTTTTTCGTTGGATAATTGTCGGAACTTTACTTTCATCGCTTTGGTATTTTTATATGTCTTGGCGCTTTGGATGGGAATTTATAAATTATTTTTTTCTACGGGAAAATTTAGGAAAGTTTTCTACCAAGTCTTATCCACTCTCTTCTCTATTTCAGGGAATTGTGTTTTTCTCACTCCCGTGGTTTCCGCTTGTCCTCGGCAAGCTTAAATGGCAAAAAAATTTCGCACAAACGCAATTTATATTTATAGCGTTTGTTGTTTTTTTTACGTTATGGTTAATTCCATCTCAGCGATCACACCACTATGCGATGCCTTCCCTGCCCTTTTTTTTAATATTAATTATCGCAACAGCGCAAGCGCTAGATCCTCTTATTTTACAAAAACGTATACGCAATACGGCACTTTTGTTGACCACCTTCTTGCTATTTATTCTACCTATTGGCCTTTATGTAATAAGTTTTCCCGAGCTAAATAGTTCCACGATAAATTATATTCAATATGTCGTAGGACTTTCAATTGTTCTCTATTTTTCCTTTTGGATAATTTTTCACCCAGGGCCCTTAGCAAAAGTAGTCCCATCTTTTTTTATAATATTTGCAGCTCTGTGGATATTAATTTTGCCTCGCTTTTATAGACCGGAAATTCCAGAGAGTCTGGCCGCAAAATTACGCCACTACGTCATCTATTCCACAATGAAGAGGCCCTATTTCCTGGCAGAGGCAATAGGAAAAGAAATCACACCAATATCTTTTAAAAAGATTTATTTTTCTATCAAAGATGCTAATAGCATCGTAATTTTGCCGGAGCGACTTTTGGAAAGAAAACGAGCACAGATAGCGGGGAGTACAGAACTTTTGGCCCAATGGCCAGTCTGGAAGAGGCGAATTAAATTAAACGACCTGATCTTTACTATCGAAAATAAAAATTTTTCTGCTCTTACTTATAATTTGGTGGCCATCAAAGCGGGAAAAAAGAGTTTTGACTAGACTCTATTGTTTTGCCCATGCTATAAAAAATTATGTCTGATTCAAACGCTAATAACAACTATACGCCAAGTGGAAGGCAACTAAAAGTCTTTACTTGGCCGGCCCCAGTTCTGACTAAAAAAGCAGTATCAGTTACACTTTTTGACTCTTCATTGAAAGCACTTTGTGACGATATGTTGACGACTATGTATCATGCGCCGGGTATTGGATTGGCCGCTCCACAGGTTGGCCGGGGTATTCGTCTTTTTGTGGCGGACGTTGATTACAATCGAGAAAAAATAATGAATGCTGACGGAGAAGAAGAAATTTCTCTTTCTAATTTTTCTCCTAAGGTTTTTATTAATCCAATAATTTTAAAAAAAGATGGCGAACTTCTTTATGAAGAAGGCTGTCTTAGTGTTCCAGGCGTTTACGAAGAAGTTAAGCGAGCAGAAAACATTACGGTTGAATATTCTGATTTGGAAGGAAAGCGCCAGACGCTAGATGCGACGGGAACATTGGCGGTAGTTATTCAGCACGAGACAGACCACCTGGATGGAATTGTTTTTTTAGAAAGACTATCATTACTAAAGCGCAATATGATCAAAAAGAAAATTTTAAAAGAGATCAAGCGAGAAGAACAAAAAGAAGAATAGGAGCGCAAAAGTGACAGAACGAAAGTTCAAGACAGTTTTTTTTGGCACTCCTGATTTTTCAATTCCGACGTTGGAAATGTTGGCACAAAATCCTGAGATTGATTTAATAAAAGTTGTTACGATGCCGGACCGGCCGGCCGGACGTGGCCAACACCTCTCTCCTCCTCCCGTTGCGGTTTGTGCTAAAAACAGACATATTTCTCTTTGTCAGACGGCAAATATCAACAAAGAAGAATCCCTTTTGGCCGAATTTGTCCAAGAAAAGGTAGATCTATTTATTGTCTTGGCCTTTGCTCAATTTTTATCTGAAAAGCTTCTGAAGATTCCGGCCATTGGAGCTTTTAATATTCACACATCTCTTTTACCTAAATATCGAGGTGCGGCACCAATTCAATATGCTCTTCTTGCGGGGGAACAATCCACCGGAGTTTCTATCCAAAAGATGGTAAAAGAGATGGATGCCGGTGATTTAGTTTATGGGCATAGTGTTGAGATTTCAAAAGAAGAAAATAGCGAAACTCTTTTTAATAAACTTAAAATAGAAGCAGCAAAAGGGTGTGAAAAATTTATTACTCAGTTATCATCCGGAGAAATAATTTATACTCCACAAGATCATGGCCTTGCTTCGTATGCACCGACTATAAAAAAAAATGATGGATATGTTGATTTTGTCACCTGTTCACGTCAAAAGATTGAACGAATGTTAAAGGCCTATTACCCATGGCCGGGAATTTTTTGTTTCATTGCTGGACAGCGATTAAAAATTTTTGATGTTACTGAGGAGAAAATGGCATTATCTCCGGGAAAAATTTTCTTAGATTTTGGAACTTTGCTCGTTGGTTGTAGTGACGGAGCGCTACGCTTGCGCGAAATTCAACTAGAGGGCAAAAAAATTTCTGGTGATCAAGAGTTGGTAGTTGCTTTGAAAAATAAATACCAAAGTTCTCCAGAGATGATTGTTCTTACACCGCTCAAAGAGTAGAGTACTATAGGAAAGGACGATTTTTATGAGCAAAGTCATTGTTTCTCCCAGTCTTCTCTCTTGCGATTTTTTAAATATTGAGCGAGAGATAAAAATATTAAATAAGATTGAAAACATTTGGTACCATCTTGATATTATGGATGGACATTTTGTTCCTAATCTTACGTTTGGCCATCCCATCATTGCCAAGATTGCTTCAATTGCTAAGCATCCACTGGATGCACATTTGATGGTAACTAATCCGGAGTTTTATTTTGAAACTTTGGCCAAAAATAAAATTCACAATTTAACTTTTCACTATGAAGCATGTAAAAATGAGCAGCAAGCAAAAGCAATGATTGAGCAGGCCAAGAAGTATTACCCGTCAGTGGGGATCTCTATTAGGCCTAAAACGGATTTGCAAACAATTCCTATGGCCGTTTTAGAAAAAATCAATCTTTTTTTATTAATGTCAGTTGAACCGGGATTTGGTGGCCAGTCTTTTTTGCCGGAGGCGTTTGATAAATTGAAAGAACTGAATAAAATTCGCCAGGAGAGGAAATTAAATTTTTCCATCCAAATTGATGGCGGAATTTCCGAGATCAATGCTAAGCAACTGACGGCCTTGGGAGTGGATAATTTTGTGGCCGGATCTTTTGTATTTAGAGTAGAAAATAATAACTATCAGAAAAAAATCAATCAACTAAGAGAGTAATTGTTATGGCGTCATCTACAAAAAAGAGCAGTAAAAAAACAACTTTTAAAAAAAATAGTGGAGAGACTGTCTTCATTAATGGCTCAGGACTAGATGTTTCTTCAGTATATAAAATTGCGTTTAGTCGGGCCTCTTTAATTCAAGTGGCAATTGACGAACAGGCAAAAAAAGTCATGGCCGCATCTCGACAGGTGGTTTTAGATATTGCGGGAGGAACAACTCCCGTATACGGAATAAATACTGGCTTTGGTGCTCTTTCAAATAAACACATACGGCCTGCGGATTTAGAAAAATTGCAAATTAACTTGATTCGTTCCCACTGCACAGGAGTGGGCCGTCCTTTTGGCCGAGAAGTTGTTCGTGCAATAATGCTTTTACGAGCAAACTGTCTTTGTCGCGGATTTTCTGGAATCAATCCGGAGATTGTGGAATTGCTTCTTGATTTTATTAACCATGGAATTACTCCAGTTGTTTTTGAAAAAGGTTCGGTTGGTGCTTCTGGAGATTTGGCACCTCTTTCTCACATCGCTTTGGCCCTTATTGGAGAGGGAGAAGTAGAGCAGGAGGGGAAGATTATTCGGGCGGACTTTGCGATCGAGTCTATCAAAAAGAGGCCGGCCAAGCTCGGCCCCAAAGATGGACTAGCTCTTATTAATGGAACTTCTGTGATGAGTGCACTTGGAGCAATAGCTCTTCATGAAGCACGCAATCTCTATAAGCTAGCAGATATCTCTGCGGCCTTAACCCTAGATGCCGTAAAAGGAACCGATAAGGCCTATCATCCCGAGATTGCCAATTTAAAACCGCATCCTGGCCAACTTGCTTGTACTTACAATTTGAATAAAACCCTGGCCGGATCAAAACTGATTAATTCCCATCGAAAGTGTGCCAAGGTGCAAGATCCCTACTCTTTGCGCTGTGTTCCCCAAGTACATGGTGCTTGTCGACAGACGTTGATGCACACTTTGGAAGTAGTTGAGCGCGAGATGAATTCAGTGACAGACAATCCGCTTGTTTTATTAAAAACTAAAGAAGTTATCTCTGGTGGAAATTTTCATGGTGAAGCGGTTGCGCTGGCACTAGATTATTTGGCCATGGGCCTATCAGAAGTGGCCAATATATGTGAACGGCGCATTGAGAAAATGATGAATCCGGTTTTTTCTGAACTTCCGGCATTTTTGGTAAAAAATTCTGGACTCAATTCAGGATTAATGATTGCGCATGTTACGGCCGCGGCACTTGCTTCAGAGAATAAATATTTGTGTCACCCAGCTTCTATAGACTCTATTCCCACTTCGACAGACAAAGAAGACCATGTTTCTATGGGGGTTACTGCTGGCCGTAAATTATTAGAAGTTTTGTTCAATGTAAAAAATGTCTTGGCCATTGAACTTCTTTGCAATACACAAGCGTTGGAATTTCAACGGCCACTTAAAACTTCACCAGCACTTGAGGCGGTCTATCAACGCATTCGCACCCATGTTGCCACCATTGAAGAAGATCGAGTTTTTTATCGAGATATTCAAAACATTGTAAACCTTATCAACAGTAATGAACTGGTTGATGTTGTAGAATCTATTGTGGGAGAGTTAAAATGAGTGACAAAAAAAATGAGCTTCATCGAAAATTTGAAATTCCCCTTCCTCCTACTGGTACAAAACTTACCTGTAAAGGATGGCATCAAGAGGCCGCTTTACGCTGCCTCTTAAATAATCTTCATCCGGAGGTAGCGGAAGACCGAGACAACTTGATTGTCTATGGAGGAAATGGCCAGGCCGCGCGTAACTTTAAGGCATTGGCCGATATTATTTCGGCCTTAAAAAACTTAGAAGATAATGAAACACTGCTAATCCAATCTGGAAAACCAGTGGCCATCATGCCAAGTCATCCTTATGGCCCCCGAGTTTTGATCGCAAATTCCAATCTCGTTCCCAACTGGGCAACTTGGAATCACTTCAATCATCTAAAAGCGGAAGATTTGATGATGTATGGACAAATGACAGCTGGTTCTTGGATCTATATTGGAGGCCAAGGAATTTTACAGGGAACCTATGAGACCTTTATGGCCGCCGCGGAAAAACACTATGGAAAAGGATCTTCACTGGCCGGTAAATTAGTTCTCTCTGCCGGGATTGGCGGAATGGGGGGGGCACAGCCTTTGGCGGTAAAAATGGCCGAAGGAGTATTTTTGGGTTGCGATGTAGATAAAAGTCGCATTGAAAAAAGACTCAAATCAAAATATCTGGATCACTTGGCCTCATCATTTGATGAGGCCATTGCCATGGCATTAGCGGCAAAAAAAGAACGTAAGGCAGTTTCCATTGCTACCGTAGGAAATGCGGCGGATTTTTTTGAATATATAATTTCAAAAAATATAATTCCTGACTTAACTACAGATCAGACTTCTGCTCACGATCCACTTAATGGCTATGTTCCGCGCAATATGAGCTTGCAAGAGGCCAAGGCCTTGCGTCAAACCAATCCAGAAAAATATACTCAAGAGAGCTATAACACCATGGGTGATCATGTTCGAGCTATGTTGAAATTGCAAAAGATGGGATCACATGTTTTTGACTATGGAAATAATTTGCGGGCCGGAGCTCAGAAAGTCGGCGTGGAAAATGCTTTTGATTTCCCGGGATTTACTCCCGCCTATATTCGGCCACTTTTTTGTGAAGGCTCCGGCCCTTTTCGCTGGGTGGCCCTGTCCGGAGACCCTGCGGATATTCATGTAACAGATCAAGCATTAAAAGAGCTTTTTTCAGAAAATAAAAAACTAATCAATTGGCTCGACAAGGCACATAGCATGATTACTTTTCAAGGACTGCCTGCACGTATCTGCTGGCTCCCATATGGTGATCGAGAGAAGGCCGGATTGCTTTTTAATAGATTAGTTCGCGATAAAAAAGTTAAAGCACCTATCGTAATTGGCCGAGATCATCTGGATAGTGGATCGGTGGCCTCTCCTAATCGCGAGACAGAAGCGATGAGAGATGGTTCTGATGCAGTAAGCGATTGGCCTTTGCTTAATCTTATGATTAACACCATGAACGGAGCATCCTGGGCCAGTTTTCATCATGGGGGCGGAGTAGGAATGGGTTACTCGCAACATGCCGGTATGGTCATTGTTTGTGATGGAACGGAGCAGATGGACAAGCGCCTATCTCGTGTTTTAAACTCTGATTCGGGAATGGGAATCGTTAGACACGCTGATGCAGGTTACGAAATAGCACTTGAGGCGCGCAAAAAAACGAACATCAAATTCCCCTCTCTTTCTTAAAATTTCCGTTAGTTGAGTAATCTTAGTAAAGAATATTACCATTTTAGTCGGCAAATTTAGGCCCTAGCATTTAACGCAATAACGTTTATAATATATCCAGTATCTCTTGTGTTGGAATGGAGGCCAATAAAATGAGTCGGAAAATATACCAAAATTTGGAAGAACTTATTTCACACAACCGCGCCATCTTCGGCCTTTTAGGGGATGCTAAAAAGCGAGGAATATATCGTGCGGTCTGGGAGGCCAGACAACCTGAAATTGATGAAATCAAAGATCAACTCGAGTTATTACGCGATGATTTTCTAAAAAATAAAATAGCGCTAGAAAAGAAAACCACAGAGCAAGATAACAAGGCCATTGCTACTTTAACAGAACAACTAGAAAATGCTGATCGGGAAATTGAGGCCTTGAGAAAATATGGCCGAGAGACACGGGCCCATGCTGATCGTATTCAGAGCGCGGCAGCAGCACAAACCGCCAAGGCAGAACAGTTAATTATTTCTGCTAACGAAAAAATGCAAGAGCTAGAGAACTTAAAAGGTGACATTCTAAAAGACAAAGAGCGCGTAGATAATATGCGCGCTGATGTAGAAGAACGAAAGTTAAAGGTTGAGGCCCAAGAGCACAATCAAGCAAAACACAAAAGCGACGTAGAGGAATTAATTCGTTACTCTAACGAGTTAAAAACTTTTGGGGAGAAGGCCCGCCAGGAAATTCAAAAATTACAAGAAGAAATTACCAAGCAAAAGAAGGATGTTGATCAGGCACAGTCTGATTTTAAACAGGCAAAAGAGCAGACACAGATTTATAAAATAGAGGCCAATCAATTAAAAGAAGAGGTGGAGAAATTAAAGGGACATATTAGGACGATGCAGGCGCATGAGTATAAAACAAGTGCTTACATCGAAGAGATCCGTAAATATGCACAGGCACAAAAAGAAGAAGTGGAAAAAGGTAAAGAAGAAACTACGAAAGTTCGTGGAGAATTTCAGCAGGCCCATTTAAGTATCGAAGCACTAAAAAAAGAAAATGAGCAATTAAGTCGAAAGGTTGCTCTTTATGAAACAGATTTAGATAAGCTAAAAGATTTTTCACGCAACCTACGAGGGGAAATCAAGCATAAAGATGAGCTTATTCAAAGTGCTCAAGAGCAGAGTATAATTATTAAACGGCAGTATCAAGAGGCGCAAGAAATCAAGGCAGATAATGAGCGCTTGGCCCACGAGCTAGTGCAAATGAGAAATGCATTTAAGACAATAGCCAGTTCCATTGGCCACTTGCAAGAGGATATTCAAGACACTAGCGCACTATATAATCGAACAGAAGAGCTTGTTACCGATGCGAAAAATAAAACAGTTCAAGCAGAACGCGATACCCTTATTCGCAAGCGACTGGGAAAATTTCGCGAGAAAGAGATCGGAGTGATGTAGCGGCAATCGATGTCACTTATTATTGGCGACTAGCCGTCAGCATTTTGTTCCAACGAAGACCAAAGATCTTTTTTACATCCTTCTGGCAACTCTATTTTAATTATTTTCTTTGTCTGACGATTAACTTCAATTTTTAGTTCTTTTCCTTCAGAGTAATAAGCTGCGCAGTCAAAAAATTCGCGACAGATTTTTTCGCTAGGAAATTCAAACACCGCGACAGGTTGATTGGCCCGATTGTAGTAAGATATGAAGTCATCAGGAATATTACTGTCATGATTGCAATATAGGTGGCTAGCTTGTCCATTGTTTACATTTGTTAATCTTACAAAGGGGGTCGGTCCATAATCCCAAAGATCTTTAAATAAAAAAGAGGTAGAAAAAGTCTCTGGAACTTCTGCTTTTTTTGTCGCGTCTTCAGTCGCGGCCATTGCTGATAATGAGGTTAGCGTTATTAGTATAAAGATTAATTTTTTCATGTGATTGCTCCTATAATTAGTGGTTACAGTCTCATTGAATAGATTTTATCTTTTCTATTAATTTCATCAATTTTAAAACTGACTATTACCCCAAATTACATACCTCTGTAAAAAAAATGGTCACTTTTGCGTCTCTGTACGCTTGATTAGGGAAGTTTTACAAGAATATGCTAGACGTTTTTTGATCGTTAGCTTGGGCGTGTCAATTTTTCACCGTCGTTTTTTTAAAAAAGTAAAACTCTTAAAAGCATGTAATTTCAGGAAATACCTTGTAAAAAATAAAAGATTGTGTATATTCACAAAATGTTTCAAAAAGAATTACCATTACGCGCATTCTTACTTCCGCTAATTATTTTATTATTGATAGCGTCATGCGGAAACCAGCAGGACAAAAAACAAAAGGCAGACCTTCTGGAAGAAGAAATTTTAAATGCGCTGAATGCACAAGACCACAGATTAGCACTAAAGTTAATAGACCAGGCGCTTGCTTATTTGCCAGAAAATTTAGAAATACAATACTTGAAAGCGCAGGCCTTATCGATAAAAGGCGGCGTTGATATCTACTCACTATTTCCGATTGTAAAAATGCAACTATTTAAGACGGCCATGGTTGATTGGGAAATGATGCGGTCCTATTCTAGCGAGACGCAAAGGTATTTTTCTAGACTTTTTTTGGGCCAGGATGCGAAAAGCGGAACTACAAGTTCAGAGCAAAAGAGAAAGAGTGTGGAAGCAATGAATCCTCAGAACATAAGTTATACGGTGGAGATTGATTATATCAGTGATTACGAATATGAAGATTCTTCTGGCCACCATTATATGTGTTGGGCAAATTTCGAGATTGATTCGCCAGTTTTTTTTAAGCAAACGACGATGTATGAATTTGTTAGCACTCACATCTCGTCTGCTGAGGCGATGAATGTGGATTGTGAAAAAGAGATGGACTCAAAAATAAAAAACTTTCCAGAAGACGAAGGAGAGCTAAAGAAAAAAATCAAAAAATATGCGCTAGATAATTGGGATGACGAAATTGAATATGGCCTGTTGAAGATAGATGAGCGCGTGAATCTATTTAAGTTGATATACAACGTTTTTGAGTCATTGCCGACACTAGCGCAAGTACCATCGCTAGAGACGGTAGATACTGCACTACTATATGCATCGATTGATCTTTTAGAAAAAATTAAAGGGCTGGCCCCGAAGAAATCTAGATTAAATAAAAATGCGAAGCAACAGATTAGTGTTTTGGGCGCATATTTGGCCGCCGCTGCAGTGAAGGATGCTTTATATGTTGAGCAGATTAACGATATGTTTGACGTTGGCTGTAATACTAGATTGGATAGTTTTATAAAAAATTATCGCCACTTTTCAAATGGGATGCACTATTTTATCAGCGCATCGTCAAATAAAAAAGAAAGTGATGTTTCAAAAAACAATAATTCAAAAGAATGGAATATCGATGGTATTATGCTAAACCCTCCAAAAGAACTTAATGAAGAACAAAAAGATGCTATTAAGAAAATCATTGAGGAATATAAAGAAGACCTTTGCTAGCTTAGTGCTATGTGCAAATGTGGCACAAGCACTAATTGTCACGCATCAGCTACGCCCCAACGGAAATTTTGAGACGGTGGCACTGGGAAATGCTTGTTCGACTATAGCAAAAGAAAATTTTTCAGCGCGTTGTAATCCTGCGCTGTTTTCATATTCACAAGAAGACGATGTTTCGGTCATTTTTGCGGGAAAGTCGGATGGTAATTCCATTGATAATGGCCATAATCTTATTTTTTATCCAATAACAGAAGAGATGGTTAGAAAAATATTTCAAACAAGTAGTTTCACTACCTTTTCTTTTAATTCGGATTTTGTTTTTAAAGCAAAGATGTTTGAAATTGCATATTCGCCATATTATCTGCTGGCAGATTTATATATGTTTAATCCCGCCTTTCCAGAAATTTCCTTATATATAGTGAATCATGAAAATTTGCGACTAACCAGCGGTAGAAAGCTGGGCCAGAGCACAATTTTTTCGAATACGTTTTCGTTATCGGCAGGGGGTAGCATCTTTTATTATGAACATGGATTTGCAAACACTGTATTTTCAGTTTTTGACTTGGCCCTCTCTTCCCCTGAGGACTTAGTTCAAATGAAAACAATCTATGGTGTTGCGGCCGATCTTGGTTTTTTTGTTGATAACGACTCACTTTTTTTTCCAAAACTGGCACTACAAATCAAAAACATAAATAGTAAAATTAATGATGGCCACGATCAAAGGAATGATCTTGGAACGGCCGCGGTTATGCAAACAAATTTTTTGTTTGAAACATACTCAACTTTGGGATTAGGCAAAAACTTAAAAACTACTTATGGTGCTTTTGATTTATCGCTGGAGATTCCATTTTATGGATATTTTTTAGAATTGGGCCAAGAACATATCATTATGAGTTCGCGTTACAACATCGGACTATTTTCACTTCTATTTAGCAGCGGTAAATATTTTCAAAGTTGGGGTATGCGATTTAATTCACAATATTTAAACATTGGACTTACTTATTCAAGGGAGTCATGTTTAGGATCGGCACAGCAAAGTACGGAGCATTCAATCTACACCGGGATTGATATAATTCTATGAAACAAATATCTGCTTACATCATTTTATGTTTTTTGGCCGTAAAGGCAGGATATGGCAATAGTCAGGCGAATGCTTCAGACTCAAATTCTCGCGCAATTTTGTTCTATGAAAATCAGTATCAAAATTCCAAACGGCCATTTAAGTACAATCAATATGAAAATATTATTTCTGGCGGGATGGCCTTTTTAGTGGGAAATTTTGGATATATCTATTCAGAAAGCAGTTTTACAAAAATATCATATGCAGCAATTCAGACAATTGGCATCATAAATGTAGGACGAGGGATATATAAACTAACCTCTCCAGATGTTGATGCTAGCTTTTATAAACTACTAACAGATGATAATGTTGATAACTATTCTAAATCATCAATCGCCCAACATCTTCTAGAAATTTCGGCCAAAGAGGCCAGAGCAAGGCGACTTTATATTTTTTATTCCACGTCCCTACTTGCCACCCAATATTTCATTAATGCCTTAATTTATAAATCGACGGAGAAAGTAAAAAACACCTATCTTTTTTTAGGCGGAATTAATGTGATAATTGCGGGATATGCGGCCATAAATAAAAACAACTCGGAAGAGTATTTTTTTGGCAGTCAATTAGACCTGGCCCCCTTTGCTTATAGTGGAAATGATGACAGTGGTGCCGGAGCAATGTTCTCCTATCGCTTTTAGACTGCTGCCGGCACCGAATAAAAAAAACCATCTCCGTTAAACCAATGACTCCAGCTGAACAGAGCGACTACCTTTAATAAAAACATAGCGATATTTTTTTCTGATTTCCATCCAAAGAGGAAGAAAAGCGCTTTTTTGTTCAAATACCTTACCGGTATTTCCAAATCCCTGCTGGTAGAATTTAGCATATTTGCCAATAAAAAAAGCGGCAGTAATTTTTTGCTGGGCCATCAAAGATCCAATTTCAACATGAAATTCTTGGCATCTATCTCCCAATTCATTCATATCTCCCAAAATAAAAGCACACTCCCCTAGATCAATACTGTTGGCGTTAGCATGTTCACAAAAATATAGCAAAGAGGCACGCATGGAAGAGGGATTAGCATTATAGGCATCTAAAAAAATCTGAACACTGCTGTTATCAGGAGTAACCCACATCGAGCGGTTGTTTTTTGGTGGAGAAAAATTGTTACCGGCCAATTCAAGTTCGCGAAGAGCATTAGGGGAGTAGCAGTAGGCCAAAAGCAAGGCCATTGCTAAATTTTTTAAATTATGTTTTTCTGATACAGCGTCATTGTTAATATTAATCGTAATGTTTTGTGTACGATTAATTAGCACAAGTGAATTAGATGCCGTAAAACGTAGTTGCCAAAAAGAGTGAGTATCAGAAAGAGAAGATGCTTCTTTTTCAGCAAAGAAAAAAGCACCAGGGAAGGGCGCAAGTCGAGAAAGATAGGGATCATCAAGAGGAATAATAAAAAATTTGCGATCTGGCCGGCCCCAAATTGCCCGATATAGGGCGCTTTTTTCTAAAAACACACCCTCTTCGTCTTTAAAAAATTCTAAGTGTGCCGAACCAATATTGGTTATAATTCCGGAGTGTGGCCGAGCAATATTACAAAGGGCCTCAATTTCTCCGGGGTGATTAGATCCCATTTCAATAATGGCAATCTGGTGTTGTGAAGTAAGGCGTAAAAGAGTGAGAGGAACACCAATATGATTATTTAAATTTCCGCGAGTGGCCAAAACTTTCTTGGGATAGATTGCTTCAAAAAAGTGGGCCACCATCTCTTTGGTGGTAGTTTTCCCATTGGATCCAGTTATTCCAATAATGCTATTTTGTGCTGAATGTGCCATCCAATCATCTCGGTGATGGCCGGCCAATTCCTGCAAAAAAGTTATACTGTTTGTGACTTCCAAAAAACTTATATGAGAGTATTTGGCCTGAAAGGAAAGTAGCCGCTGGGTATTTTTAGCACTGGATTGAAAGACGGCCAACAATATTCTATTGCTAGCATTTTCTAAAACTTTTTCAAGATGATCAAACCCATCAAAACTTTCTCCAGCAATAGCTACAAAAAGATCTTCCTCACGACAAGAACGAGTGTCGGTGGATATCCCAGAAAAATATTTGGGGAGGGCCAAAGTCCCTTGATAAAAATGAAGGGAGGTGGTGGAGCACGAGAGAATATTTTTATAGGCAATTTTTAGCTTTTCCACTTTTCCACCTCGCTATAATCAGAAAATGGATACTTTACTCCTTTAATTTCCTGGTAAGTCTCATGGCCTTTTCCAGCGATAAGAATTACTTCGTTGGAGGCAGTCGCCATCACCATTTTAATGGCCTTACTCCTATCTGCTTCTACCGTAACAGAATGCAAATCAGAAATGCCGGCCAAGATCTCTTGAATGATTGCTTCTGGCACTTCATCGCGAGGGTTATCAGATGTTACAACTACTCGAGAAGCATACTGTTTGGCGATGGCGCCCATGAGTGGCCTTTTTTTGCGATCTCGATTTCCACCGCAACCAAAAATTATGGCCAGTTTTTTTTCAGAAAAATCGCGTGATAAGGCGAGAGCAATATTTTCTAAAGCGTCGGGAGTGTGTGCATAATCAATTACAATATAATTATCCTTGAAAGGTATAATATTAAGCCTCCCTTCAGGAGGAGTGATTTTTTCTAGATTAATTTGAGAAGGAGTAATCGCTTTTTTATTTTTTTCAAAAATAAATCCATTCAACTGCAAAGCAAGTTGTAAATTTTTACGATTAAAAAGCGAACGAAAAAACAGAGGAAGTTTTTCTAAATTACCCCAATCCATCCTGGCGGCCATCACGGCCCTATTACTACTGGCGGCAACTTTGGCACAAAGCATCTCCTCTCCTTCTGAAAAAAAGCAAATTCCATTTTCTACCAGCGAAGTTGTTGCGATCTTTGCCTTGGCCTTGAAGTAGGTTTCCATATCGTGATGGTAGTCCAAGTGATCTTGTGTGAGATTTGTCCACGCGGCCACTGCAAGTTTTAAATCATACAATCTATTTTGATCGAGGCCATGACTACTAATTTCCATAAATGCCACCTCCGCATTTTTAGCGTAGGTAAAAAGTAGTCGGCGTAGTTCAATGAAAGAGGGCATGGTTGAATCAAGTGTCTCTACCAAAATTTCATTTTTCTGATTTTTTATTCCCAATGTACCAATACTAATGGCCTTCTTTCCTAATTGGCCGGCAATCTGAGCGGCCAGATTAACGGTGGTGGTTTTTCCGTTGGTGCCCGTCACTCCTACCAATTTTAATTGTGCAGGGAAGGGATATAAGATGTCTGCCAATTTTTTTTGTACTGGCAGAAAATAATTATCACTTATCACCAGTGTGTTGTTAAAGATTGGCATCGGAGGGGGGCGATTGATGATTAATAGGCCACATCGAGCAGAAGAGATTCTTTGTATATATTTTTCTTCTGCCTCTTTTCCTGGCAGGATTCGATAAAAGGCCAAATCGGTTGAGGAGGCATGCTGCAAATTAGAAGTTATTCCTTCAATGTTTATGTTGTTTGACAACGAAGAACAGTCAATACCAAGCGGTGCCAAAATTTCTTGCAACATTTTTTTATTCATATTCTGGAGGAGAGTAGCGAATATTTATTACTGAGTTTTCCTCATACTGTGTTTGAGGATCTGGCATTTGAGAGGTCACAACGCCGATTCCTCTTTCCACAATTTTGTAACCGTATCTTTCAATAATGCGGCGAATGGCCGCACGGTCAAGGCCCAATAAATTGGGAACAATCTTTTTGTCAAATAATCTAGTTGCTGATTGTTGTGTTTTGATTGTATCAAAATTTTGCTGCTCACGAATATTTTCCTTTCGATCAGCGGTGGCCAGTGCTTTAATTTCCTTATTATTGTATAGAATGTATTGTGCCACTTTTTTAAATACCGGTGCCGCCAGCGTGTTCCCATAGTAGGAGCTAGTTTGTGGATTATCCAAATAAACATAGATAACAAATTTTTTATTAACGTTAACAGGAAAACCGATGAAACCAGGAATATATCCACTATATCCTCCGGCCGTATCTGGACGTTGAGCAGTTCCAGTCTTTCCTGCGATTTTAAAATAAGGAATCATGGCATTTGATCCGGTTCCTTGTTCCACGGCCCCTACCAGCATATCGGTTAATTCTTTTGCTGTTTTGTAAGAGAAAACCCGACGCGTCCTAATTGCTTCTTTCGCTCTTTTAACAATCGTCGGGGTAATATAATTTCCACCGTTGGCAATGGCCGCATAGGCGGACAAAATTTGAATCCCGGTAGTAGCAACTCCTTGGCCAAAGCTCAAATTACTTAGGGCCAGCGGAGATACATTTTGCTTGTGTGCAAAAATTCCGCGTGATTCCCCCGGAATTCCAATTCCAGTTTTCTGCCCAATGTTTAGGCCAATAAGTGTTTCATTTAGTTTTGGGAAAGTTAAATCAAAAGCAATTTTGGTAGTGCCAATGTTGGAACTATGTTCAATGATTTCTTTTACAGAGAGCCATTCATATTTTTTAGTTGTCTCGGCTTCACTGATGTAGTGATTGTCCACTAAAAATCGGCCTTGTTCGCAGTAATAGTTTGTAGTTGGAGTGGCCACTTTGTTTTCTAGTGCTGAGGCCACTGTTAAAATTTTAAAGATTGATCCTGGTTCAATAGGATCAACGACAAAGGAGAGTTTACGATTTTCTGGACGAGAGAGCGAAAGAGTATTGGCATCAAAGGAGGGATAATTGGCCACTGCTAAAATTTCACCATTGGCCGGATCAATGATTCCAATCCCCCCAATTTTTGATCCTGTCTCTAAGACGGCCTCTTTTAAATATTTTTCGGCAACGGCCTGTAGTTCTTTGTCTAGACTTAAATAAATATCTTCCGCATTACTAGTTACGGCCGGGCCCTCCGTTTTAATGGGACGTCCTTTAGCATCTAAATAGTAACGGATGATGGATGGCCGACCGCGTAGGCGATCATCAAATTGATATTCCGCTCCTGCCAATCCCATGTTGTCTACGCCGACAAAACCCAAAACTTGCGACATGAGTTCTCGGTTGGGATAGATTCTTTGTGGAACTGGCTCTATATATATTCCGCCATTTTTGCTTAATTCTGAAATGGCATCAACTTGTTTATCTGTTAAAGAGATTTTGCGTGCAATCCAAGTGTATTTTTCGCGATTTTTAATTGTTGATAGAATTTTAGCTGCCCCTAACTCTGGCACGATGCGGCCGAGTTTTCGGTAATTTTCGTTTCCTCCCTTTACGTTTTTAGGGATAGTAAAAATACTATAGGTTTGGACGTTTATGGCCAAAGGCGAGCCATTGCGATCATAGATATTTCCACGATGAGAAAAGACTTTGCTTTCGCGGAAAATTTGCTTTTTCGATTTTTCAATTAACTCCGCGCGATCATATACCTGCACGATAAAAGCTTTTAAAAAGACTATGAAAAAAAAGAACGCCAGCGAAAGAAAGGTGAAAATGATTCTATGTTTAATAACCATTTTAAAATATCTGTCCTCTAAGGAATAACAATAATTTGTTCTTGCTGAGGAGTGTGTAGTTCATATTTTTTTGCAAGGCCACGCAGTCGATCAACGGCCAGAAGCTTTGCTTTTTCAGCATCCAATTCCTTTGTCTCGGCCTGGGAATCATTAATTTTTTCACGGATAGTAATCATTTCGTAGTCCAGCTCAACGGCCTTCATGCGGAAAAGGACAATTAAAATTGCTATTACTGAGCCTGTGAGAAAAATGGGAAATCCTTGAGAGCTAAAAAAGATATTTTTTACAAACTCGCCTAAACTTTTTCGCTCTTTTTTTGTCGCCCTACTGGCCCCGGCCGACGGCCTAATTATTGCCATACAACCACTCCTTGGTTTGTATCTAACTTAAATTAAGGAGAGAGGATAATTATAATCTCTCCAACACTCTCATTTTAGCACTTCTTGCTCGAGAATTCCTCAAAATTTCTTCGTTGCTGGGAATGATTGGTTTTTTTGTTAATACCCGACCAATCTCCTCATTTTTTTCCAAATTTCTCATAGAGTGTTTTACAATTCTATCCTCTAATGAATGAAAACTTATGATGGCCAATCTTCCACCAACGCAAAGCATTTGGGCGAGGATGGGAATCATCTCTTCAATAATTTCTAGTTCGTGATTGACAGCAATTCGCAATGCTTGAAAAACACGAGTGGCAGGATGTATTTTTTCATGGCGCATGGCCTTCGGGTAGCAGTGAAAAATAATCTCTTCTAAATCGTTGGTAGTCTTAATCTCTCGGACTTTTCTCTCCTCACAAATTTTTTGGGCAATTCTTTTAGCAAATTTCTCTTCTCCATATTCAAAAAAAATTTTTGTTAGATCTTCTTGGGTGCTATTTTTAATGAGCTCTGCCGCAGTAGAAAAACTATTAAGTTCACCACCATCATCGGGATTCATGCGCATATCAAGGGGCCCGTCGAAGCGAAATGAAAATCCTCGCTCTCCGGTATCAAATTGATGAGAAGAGACTCCTAGGTCAATCAAAATTCCGTCAAATCCACCATGGCCTTGCATAATTTCTAGATGGTTTGTTTCGACTATTTTTTTAAAGTTCCGAAAATTTGCATGATGCAAAGTGATTCGTGTTGATAGATTTTTTTCTGCGATCATTGCCTTGCCATTTTCAATGGCCTCTGGATCTTGATCGAGGCAAATAAGTTGTATAGAACTATTTCGTTGAGATAATGCTAAAGAGTGGCCGCCTCGGCCGAAGGTAAGATCAGCAAAATATTTAACGCTGCTATCTTCAGGAGAGATTTTTCCCAGTAAATAATCCAGAGACTCTTGCAGCAAGACAGAAATATGTTGGCCATATTCGCTATTCAAAAGAATGTTCCTTACGCAGAAAGGCCACCACGCAAATTCATTAAAACTAGCTTGCTAATCATTTTAAGAGTTTCAAAAACACCAGAACCATCGGTTGCTACGGACTCAAAATCAGGAGCATTCCACTTATTTAGTTCGGTCTTCAAGTTTTCTACCGAAGAAATATTCGGAAGATCCCGCTTATTCCATTGCATGACGAGTGGAATTTTATGGATATCGTATCCTTGTTCTAAAAGATTGTTTTGTAAACTTTGCAAACTTTCGATGTTTGCTTCCATTCGATCAACCTGTGAGTCGGCCACAAAGACTACGCCGTCCACTCCTCGCAAAATCAATTTGCGACTTGATTCATAAAAAACTTGGCCAGGCACCGAATATAGGTGAAAACGAGTTTTAAAACCGCGAATTTCTCCTAAATCCAAAGGAAGAAAGTCAAAAAAAATTGTGCGTTCGTTAGCGGTATTTATCGAAATAATTTTCCCTTTGGCATCTTTAACCGTCTTTTTATAGACATATTGGATATTAGTAGTCTTACCACCCATCCCTGGCCCGTAGTAGACGATTTTGCAATTAACTTCTTTTTTTGGATAATTTACTAATGACATATTTTTTATTACCTAAATCTAGTTGCCCGCAAAGTTAAAAAGACTATCCATCTCTTCATCAGTTATATTATTAAAAAGCAAATTATCTTTTTTGTCGGTAACGATATTTGCCATTTTCTTTTTATCTAAAAATTTATTCAAATCCTCTCCCAGTTTGCGAAAATTTGCCTTCAATTGCCCGGGATTAATTTCCTGGGCGTAACTCAAAGAGAGATAATATTTTTGCGCCTGATGAGTAATAGGAAGAATATAGACTCCTTGAGAAGAATCATCAAAACTCAAACGATAGACGGGGGGATTTCGATCTGACATGGCCTTGGTTGGAATAAAAGAGGCCAGTGCCTCGGCCGCTTGCCAAACGCCTCCCAGCAAAGCACCGATCGAAACATCATCTAAAGAGGGTGCCATTTTTTTTCCAGTACAGGTATAGAGCAAAATACCATCGTTGCGGCACAGATAAATACTATTTTGCTTAAGAGATTTTTCTAAATCATATCCATCAAAAAATTTGGCAATGATGGTTTGAAAATTACTATGTGACATAAGAATATAACCTATATTTTCTTTCTGTTTTCCAGCGCCTTGGTGATAGTCATAGCATCAAGATACTCCAGACTTCCTCCAATTGGCATACCAAATCCAATTCTATCTATTTCTATTGATTCCGGCAAAAACTGTTTTATATAAGAACAAGTGGCATCCCCTTCTACGGTAGGGTTAATCGCCAAAATAATCTCCTCGACCTGTTCGGCAACGATTCGTTCCTTTAAGCGATCTAAATTGATTTCATCAGGGCCTTGGCCCAAGAGTGGGTTTAGAACTCCTCCCAAAACGTGAAATTTTCCATGGTAGTTGCCACTTTTTTCAATAGCAATGCAATCATTGATGTTTTCAACTACGCAGATTGTTTTGCTGGCAAAGCGGCCATGATCGCTGCATATTTTACAGAGGTCGTTGTCGGAGAGCATTCCGCAAACCTGACATTTTTTTATCTCGGCAAGTGCCCGTAAAGCGTCGCCAAAGGCCGCCAAATCTCGCATGTCGAGCCCGGCCAAAAACAAAACCTGGCGAATGGCCGTTTTCTCCCCTACTCCGGGGAGTTTTTTAAAAAATGCCACGCAATTATTAATAGACTCCGGGAGTTCGATCATTAAAATAGTCCCGGAATATTAATGCCACCAGAAATTTTTGACATGGCAGTTGATACCATGTCTTGTGATTCTTTAATTGCTTGATTCACGGCCGTTTTCACCAATTCTTGTAACATCTCCACATCAGAAGGATCTACGCACTCTGGATTTAGTTCGAAATTTAAAATTTCTTGCTTACCATTTATTTTAATTTTAACCATGCCACCACCCGCAGAAATATCTAGTTCTCGAGCCTCTAATTCTTTCTGCAGTGTCATCAATTTGTTTTGCATTTGAGATGCTTGCTTTAGCATTTGGTTCATATTTCCCTTACTCATTTTTTCAGCTCCTGTTGCTTATTAATTACGACTTTATCAATTTTAGAGTTAAATAATTTTTCGGCAGAAAGAATAATTTCATCATTTAAAAGTTCTTGTCGCCAATTTTCCGCATTTTTCTCTTCATCTTCAAGCTTTTGTTCCATTCTTGATTGGAAATTAGTTCGTTCTCGCTCGTGGGCATTTATTAGTTTAAATTCTAATTTCAAATTGCTCTTATTCTTTGAAAAATATTCTGATAGATGCTCAATTAATTTTTCTTGAACAGATTTTTCTTGTAAGTGCTCATAAAAAACTTGTTCTGCCTCTCCGAAGGAAAGTTCAATTTCCAACGGGAGAGCGGAATTAGCAAGGTTGGAAATCTTAGTAATATTTCCTTGCTCTAAATTTGCCACCGAAACCGGCGAGATGGCCGCGAGGTAATGCAAAAATCCTTCCCAGTTTTTTTCCAAAGGAGAATTTCGTGCTTCTTCTTTGACAAGAGAAAGTTCAAGAGGAGGCCTGTCTTCTATTGCCGGAGATCTATCTACTGTGATGGAGGGGAGGGGATCAGAGTTTTTTTTTTCGACCGAAATTGTTTTATTAAAAAATGTTCGGCGCAAAGTTATTTTTTGTAAAATGATTTCAACAACGTTAACGGATGAAATGGTGGTAGTTGCCCAAACACTATCGCGAGAAATTGTTTCATAAATCCAATATAGTTCGGCCAAAGATAAATCTAGATGATGAGATGATCGCTTATTATTTTTTAATGCCTCAATGCAATCAAAAATAAAATCTAAAAGTTGGGAAACGATATTTTTTATGGCCACATTTTCGTAGATTAGTGTTCGATATATCTTTGAACAGAGTGCAACATCTCCAGAAAACATGGACAAAGCGAGATCTGCCAAGGCCGAGGCCTTAGCAATTCCCAAAGAAGAGGCCACGATTTCTTCAGTAACAAAATTATCCAGAGAGTAGCTTAAAATTTGATCTAAAATAGACAAAGTGTCACGGACAGATCCATTTCCTTGCCTACAAATAAGTTCAACAAGACTTTTGTTTTCAAATTTAATATTTTCGGCGGCAGCGATTTTATTAATAAAAGACACCAAGTCCCCTAGTTTCATTTGGCGCAAATCAAATCGTTGGCAACGAGAAAGGACAGTGCCCATTAATTTATCCGGCTCAGTTGTTGCGAAAATAAAAATAACATGCGCAGGGGGTTCTTCTAGTGTCTTTAAAAGAGCATTAAAAGCACTAGTAGTTACCATGTGCACTTCGTCGATGATATAAATTTTCTTTGAGCCAGAAGTTGGAAGATATTGCACATTAGCAATTAACTCCCGAATATTATCAATGCCATTATTTGAGGCACCGTCAATTTCGAGGATGTTCATCGAGGCATCACCAGAGAAATCTTGACAGGAGCTACATTTGTCGCAAGGAGTGGCCTCTGGGCCTAAGTTTTCACAGCGGAGAACTTTGGCCAAAATTCTGGCGATGGTAGTTTTTCCGACTCCTCTTGTTCCGGTAAGAAGATAGGCATGGCCCACCTTATTTTTTAGTACGGCATTTTTGATAGATTTAATGATGTGATCTTGTCCAATGACCTCTTCAAATTTTGTCGGACGCCACTTTCTGGCCAGAACTTGATAGGCCATTATAATTCTCTCCCCTTCTCTCGGTTAAAAATCTTGCGATCAAAAAAACTATATATCTAAAATGGAAAAAATAAGCGGCGGCCAAACCAGCAACACCTAGCAGAGACAGTTACCGTTGCTTCGTTCCCGACCTGGCGGAGTTCGCCGCACATACTATCATCACAGATCTGGCCACCTTCTGGCATGATATTTATAGAAGAGAGTCTTGTCAAATTCTAATCTAATGCCCTAACCATTTTCTTAAAGGCATTCATAAGTTCCAGGCCATAATTCCCCAATTCATCAAGCATAAACTCTTTTATGGCCTCGTTCTTTGTCATTTTATTGGCGGTAATTTTTTTATCAAAGCAATCGGCCATGGATAAAATCTCTTCGAGTTTTCCCAGCTTTCTAAATCCAAGAGGGCCATTGCCAGATAATTTTTCTTCATGGTGCATAATTAAATTAATTATCGCTGGATTAATATAGTTCTTCCCCTCAAGAAGCTTTACTGCCTTTTCAATATGAGATTTATAAACTACTTTTTCTTGCGGAGATAGTTGTGTTTGTTTTTTGGAAAATAGCGCGCCACTACCCGGTAATTGAAACATTCCTATATCATGAATTAGTGCAGCGGTTGCGATATTATCTATTTCCGCCTCACTACATTTAACTAGCTCGGCCATTTTTGTTGAGAGCATGGCCACATTCATTGAGTGTTTGACAATAATATCATCGGTTGGCGCTACTTTTCCGAAAATTGCTTTAAGGGCCTCTGGATTAGAGTTTATCATGGCACGAAGGCCGTGCGCTGCCTGCTGAGTTAGGCGATAAGAATTTTTGCTTCCCGGATCTTCACGCATAAGATCAACGGCCGTACCAACTGATTCGCTAATAATGGTTGCTTTGTCATCCAATCCTGTTTTGGCACAATTCATCGCTTCATTCATAATTTCTGAAAAAAACTTCAAGTAGGCTTCTTCATCAGAAGAGAGAATAAAAAAACGGGCAATTTTCTGTACACGCAATTTTGCTACCTGTTCATGTTGTAGAAATTTTCCTCGTTCAGCATATTTTAGATACTGATCCTTAAAGAGAACAAAAAGATCAAAGGTAAGCGTTTTCTCTGGACGAATCGTGGCGATGCGCAGTGGTGTGTAATTCATTTCGCTTCTCCCAAATGAAGATATAAGAAGACATAAAGTGTATTCAAGATAGTAGTTGATCTTGCCCTTGCTTTCAATTATGGACAAAAATTTCCATGGCACAAAAGACTATTTTAATGCGTTTGTTGGTAATTTATTCGGCCTGAACTATTGGATATTTGGTCGTTTGGTTATGAAGGCATGTGTTTAATTATAGTCGAAGCAAATATTCTTCGACGCTTAAATTTTCTTTACAGTCGAGAGAGTGGGCCCCTAGCTTGCAGTTTGTTTCAACATTAGTGCAAGTGTCCGCTCTAACAGAGGCGGCAATTTTCATACAAATTCCGTTTGCCTTCACGATGGTAACGATGGCCGCGGCCAATTCAAATCCATTATCATCAATACGGCCGGCGGTTAATTGGGTTACACGGTAGTTTTCGTTGATGTTATTAATTAATAGTTCAATGGCCACCGTCTTAAGCAAATCATCGGTTAATGCGGCAGGTAATCTTGTCATGGCAAAAGAAGAAAAAGAGAAAAGAAGAGAAGATAAAATTATGATAGTAGAATGTTTCATTGTAGTTCCCCTGTTCAATGTTTTATCCATTAGATCAGGTAACGCATAAAAAGTCTTTTACTATTATTGAATTGTCTGGCGGGATGCTCTAAATGGCCAAGGCTTAATTATTTCCAAACTTGAGAATTCCAATCAAAACTAGATAGTGGCGAGCGACAATTTTTTACTTTGATTGGATTGTATTCTAATGGGCCATCTGGAGTTCTTCTGTAGTTTGAGCGTTGTATAATCGGACTTTCTGATAGGTTATAGTCAAAAAAAAGACATCTATCAAAAGTAATTGGCGAATTGGTCTTCCGGCCATAAATAGCAGGGACAGAAGAGCGCTCCTCAAACGTAACTTTATATAAACGATGTCCACCTAGATGTCCCAAGTATTCGTCACTCTCTTTTGGTGATCTAAATTCAATGTCAGAATCGACAACCGTATTTTCAATCACGCAATTTTTTGCATTACTAGACAGACGAATGGAATTTCTTCGACTATTTTTAAAAACACTGTTTCGAACAATAACGGTCGCTGGAAATTTTTTACTTTCGATTTGCAGGCCAGATCCCGGTGCATTGTAATAGTCCTCGGGATAAGCGGATGCTCTGTAAAAATTGCAACGATCAAAAATTACAGGATTGTTTTCAGTAATTGCCCCTATTGCAGCAACACTAACATTATTTCTACGGCCGCGCACGAAATTACAATCTTCTGCTTTTCCGGGAGATTGAACCAGAAGAGCATCAGTTCCCCAATTGCGAGAAGTCACTTGAGATAATTGCCAATTTTGTCCTTGCATCCAAAGTCCATATTCATTTCCACCATAATTACGTTCAGAAGCAACAGGTCTGGCGGCACCACTTTCAATGCGATGTTGAAAGTGGCCATCTAATAATCCGCCAATCATCTTAAAATTTGCACCGGTTACATGAAAACCCTGAGCAAAATAATCGTTATCATCACCTCCGCGGAGAGTCCTTTGCCAAAGAAATGAGTTTGGTACAGTAAATACGGCGCCAGATGCGATGATGGTTACATTCTTTTTTTTAATCAGAGGGATTCCTTGAACCATTCCAAATTTTGTTGCCAGATTGGGGCCGCCGGTAATTACATATCGATCTTTGAAAATAATTTTCACGGGTGTATCTTGGGGAAGAGCATTTACATATTCAATTAATTTGAAAAATGCCATCCCATCTTCAGTAATTCCGTCTCCCGTGGCACCAAACTCCTCCTTAAATTGCTTGGACGTTATTTCAATTTCGGCCGGAGATGAAAGAGATGCAATGCTTCTATTGGCCTTGGAGATAGGAGCAATAGAATCTGGCAAGGGATTGTTTTCAGCAACAACAAGATCTTCGGGATATTCATAAAATTCATCTTGATCATCAAAAGATGAAGATAAAGATGTTTTTTTTACGATAGTGCTATCACTAGTTTGGTTTGGTTTGGTAGTGTGTGTACATCCCAGCATGGTAATATTAAAAATAATAAAGGCAAAGTAGGTAGCGCGTAGTGTTGCTAGGAAAAAAATCATTTTTGTCTCCTATTTCGTGCACTAAAATTTTCCCAGAAGAGATCTCTTAAGTTAACAAACGGACATTTTATATAAAAGTTTAGAAAAAACGTTAAAAATACCTGACAAAAACTATCTTAATAAATTTCCTATCGGGATTTAAATTTGATATCTATTATCGATCCATGAGCGAAGGAGAATTGAAAATTGATGTAAACAAATCTAATGATATCCAAAACTTAAAACCCCCCGGACATTTCAATAATGAGATGTCCGGGGGGTTCGGATGTTGTAAGAATTGGTTGCGGGGGCCAGATTTGAACTGACGACCTTCGGGTTATGAGCCCGACGAGCTACCAGACTGCTCCACCCCGCGCCAAGATGATAACTGATTGATGGCACAATAGAATACTAATTTTACTTTGTCTACCCTTTAAAAAACAGGGGATGAATATTACTCCGGATCGGCAACTGGCCGACGTTCTTCGATTGTGCCTGTTTGCATTCTTCGCAGCTCATCACGAAAAGATTGACAGTTTTTTGCCTCAATTTTATCAAGCTCATCGCGCTTTGCCTTTTCCCGTTCTTTTTCCTTTAGATAAGCCGCTGTTGGCCTAATATCTAACTCCTTAAAAATCTTGTAAATCTTGGCAAGATTTTTGGCAGTATCCATAGCGATAATAGTTTGGTTTTTGCCAATTTCCGTCAGGCGCCCGAAGCGTGAAAGCATTGGGCGGCAATATCGAAGTGCTTCAGTTGTGATACCAAATTCCGCAGGCACGTTCTCAAAACGATACGTCAGTTGATAAAAATCGAAATTATCCGGAAGTGTTGGTGGATTTTTATACGAAGCATTTACTTCTGGGAGGGTATGATAGCGAACATCTCTGGCGTTAATGATGACAAAACGTCCATCCTTTTGAGGAAGACGGGCAAAAGAGGAGATAAAAAGAATTTCTGAGAAAATTGAGTCAGCATTTTCCTTGGACAGTTCGTAATTAGAAGAAGAATCAATTTTTATAGAAGCATCTTCTTGAAAAAGATACTTTATTCCCGTTAATTTGCTGATGGCCTCAACGCAAGATGAAAGTTTGGCACAATCGTTCTTTAAAGATGAGGCGAAGCTCTCAGAAATTACGGCCATTGCGACAACGAGTATCAGCGAAAAAATAATTCTTCTCATGGAATCTCCTTTAGAAATAGTGCTTAAAAAAGTTTACTTATGACCTGGATGTACGTCAACTTTTTCCTGGCCGGCCCTACGGTGCAGCGTTATCCTCAACAATTAAAAAGTTTGGGAGTTATTATATGACGTTGGGAGAACTTTCCATTAAGAGGCCGGTTTTTATTACTTGTGTAATCATCGTAATGATCGTTATTGGTATTGTTTCATTTTTCGCCCTACCAGTTGATCAAATGCCTGAAGTTAACTTGCCAACGGTGGCAGTTTCTGTTGCATATCCAGGCGCTGGCCCGCAGGAAATTGAAACTCTTATTACTAAACCACTAGAGGAGCACATCGGAATTATCTCTGGGCTTAAAAGAATCACCTCCAAAAGCTTGGAAGGGCAAAGTCAGGTTACTGCAGAATTTCAACTTAAAGTGGATGTAAAATGGGCAGAGCAGCAAGTGCGCGATAAAGTTTCTTCTGCCCGTCCTTTTATGCCGACGGATATTAAAGAACCCACGATTATGCGCTTTGATCCTTCTAGCGCAAGCATCATGACCTTGGCGATCCAGGGGAATTTAAATGAGCGCGAACTCTACGACTTGGCCGAGCAATATATTAAACCCCGCATTGAGCAATTGGATAATGTCGGCCAAGTTCAGATTAAAGGTGGAAGAAAAAGGGAAATTCAAATTCAATTGGATCGCAACCAATTAGTGCCACGCCAATTTTCAGTTACTCAGATTACCAACCAGCTGCGGCAGGTGGGAGAAAATATTCCCAGTGGAAAAATTCAAGAAGGTGATAGCGAAACAGTTTTTAGAAGCATTGGCGAATTTAAATCGCTTAAAGATATTTCGGAGACGTTAGTTGGCCTTAAATATAATAACACTGCCACCACCGTTGGCGATTTGGGAAAAGTAGTAGATACACTAGAAGATGAGTCTTCGCGCGTTTTTGTTAATGGAAAGAAATCGCTATTTATGAATGTATATAAGCAATCTGGCTCTAATACACTAGGAGTAAATGATGCGGTCATAAAAGCAGTAGGTAAAATGGCCGAAGATTTTAAAACAATGCCTGGGACGCCATCCATTGATATTGTACAAAACTCTAGCAAGGCAATTCGTGATAACGTAGAAGATGTAGAGGTAACAATTATTTTAGGAATAGTACTGACCGTTTTTGTGGTTTTTTTCTTCTTAGGAAATGGCCGATCCACAATTATAACTTCGCTTGCACTTCCTAATTCACTTATTGGTGCCTTTATTTTAATGGCCATGGCCAATTTTTCAATCAACGTAATTTCACTAATGGCCCTTTCGCTGGCGGTAGGACTTTTAATTGATGATGCCATCGTAGTACGAGAAAATATTTTTCGCCACATTGAAGAGGGCGCCTCTCCAATGAAGGCGGCAGTTTCAGGAACACATGAGGTTACTTTGGCAGTAATTGCTACAACAGCGGTAGTTATTGCGGTGTTTGCGCCGGTTGGATTTATGTCAGGAATCATTGGGCAATTTTTAAAACAGTTCGGTTTTACCATTTGTTTTGCCATGGCCATCTCTTTGTTTGATGCACTGACTATTGCCCCAATGCTTTCGGCTTACCTGGCCTCCGGAGTTCACACCGCCGTACGTGGGGAAGGTCGCTCATTTAAAACTTGGATATGGGATCATTCACTTGGTTGGGTGTTGGCAGTATTTAATAAATTTCAAGATTGGCTGGAGCGTGTTTATGGACAAATTATTGCGGTGGTAGTGCGTCGTCCACTAATTACGCTTTTTATTAGCATAGTAGTTTTTGTTCTATCGATGGCCACAGTAAAGAAAATTCCGGTAATGTTTATTCCCGAGCAAGATAATGGGGAGTTTTCGGTCTCTTTTGATTTGCCAACCAAAACTAATTTGGATGCCACCACTAAAATGGCAATGCGAATTGATGAAATATTAAGAAAACACAAAGAGGTTGCCATGACCACCATTACGGTGGGAGGAATGTTCAACGAATCATACAAGGCAAGTTTTTATGTACGTTTGATTCCACGAGACGCGCGGCCATTTAATACACCGACGTTTAAGGATATGATTCGCAATGAATTGCTGGCCGATCCAGTAGTAGCGACAGCAAATCCTAAGGTGGGAGAGTTTAAAAATGGCGGTGGCCCGGGCAGTGCGCTTATGTTGAATTTAATCGGTGCAGATCAAGTCCTTATTCGGGAGTATGCTTTTAAACTCGTGGAATTGATGAAAAAAAATGAGGATATTTTTTATGACGTTGACACAACTTTTCGGCCAGGTAAACCGGAGTTTCAGGTGGCAATTAAGTCAAATGCGGCCTCTGTCTATGGAGTAAATACAAAAACAATCGGTAGCGAAATTCGTTCGCAAATTGAAGGAGTTGTTCCAGTCAAATTTCGCGAGAAGGGGTTTGAGTATAACGTGCGAGTGCGAATGCAACAGGAGCAGAGAAATTTAAAAGATAATTTTTCCAAGATGTTTGTTCCCAATATTAATAATTGGCCAGTGCGGCTAAATGATGTCGCAACTACTAGCGAAACAGAGGGCGCGGCCACCATTGATCGGCTCAATCGAGGGTACTATGTTCAAATTACGAGTTCAGTAGTGCGTGGAGTGGGAACTAATAAGGCCATTGAAAAAATTGATTCTATTTTAAAAGACGATTTGAAGTTACCGCCTCAGATTAAACCCGTTTATGCCGGATCAACGGAGATGTTTCAAGAGATGATTGTTTCTATGCTTACCGCTGCAGGTTTTGGGGTGCTGATAATTTATTTGGTACTTGCTTCTTTGTTTGAATCATTCATCACTCCTTTCACCATTATGTTGGCCTTGCCGCTGGCCATTTCTGGGGCCTTTGTGTTGTTGTTTGTGGTGCAAGAGCCAATTAGTTTGTTTGCTATGCTAGGAATTTTGATGCTGATGGGGGTTGCTTGCAAGAATTCCATTTTGCTGGTGGATTACACGATTCAACAAATGCAAAACGGACTCTCCCGGGCAGATGCTTTGATTGCTGCGGGAAAGGTTAGATTGCGCCCGATCTTGATGACCTCTATCGCGCTAATCGCTGGAACTATTCCGGTGGCCATTGGATTGAATGAGTCTTCTAAGCAGCGCACGGCCATGGGATATGCTATCATCGGTGGTTTGATTAGTTCTACGCTATTAACGTTAATTGTCATTCCCGCCGCTTTTTCTTATATCGATCGCTTTCGAGTGTGGAGCAATGGGTGGATGAAGCGAATTTTTATGGCCTCCTAGAAGCATTGATTTTACTTTTTTAATGAGCCCCAATATTCCAACTGCTGTCCCAAAAAGTTCCAACAATATTGTCCAAAAAAGGATTAAGCGGGTCATTGGACAAATCAAGGCCAGCGCCAAGGGCCGCGGAATCATTTTCATTTAAACTAAGATTGCGAGTGGATTCATCATTAAAAAGTACGGTCATTAGCGTAAAGGCAGCATTTGGAGATGTGGCGTCAGAGGAAATATTATTACTGCTTACGTGTCCTCCGGGAAAAGAGTAGTCCTTAAAGTTACTATTAACAATATCGTTGTATGAAAGATTATTTCTCAAAACTCTCGTCACAGTTCCACTTCCAAACCCAAATCCGATATTGCAAGAATAGGTGGTGTTATTGTAATAATAATAAATACCGCTTCCTCCGTAGATGCCGTTGATGGCCAGGGTAGGATCACTTTTGTTATAGAAATCATAAACGATATTGTCCCAAACTCTCAAGATAGAAGTATCATTGCTCGAAGACCCTGTGGTTATTCCCGAAAAACTAGAAGTTGTACCGGTCGTATCACTTTTTAAAATGTTATGGGAAATTGAAACATCTCCTCCTGGTTGTCCATTGTTTGTAATTCCTCCTTTTCCAGATCCTAATACATTTATTGTAAGCAGTATTTGGATACCTTCAATTTTAACAAAGGATACGGAGTTAACGATGGCGACGGAGTTCGTTATATGCAACGTGTAAGCAGAATCTCTCCAGACTCCATTGTGTCTCTGGCTTTCTCCCACCTCCGCTTTGGTAGTGGGTGTGAAAATTTTAATAAAATTTGTACTGGATGTTGTCCATCCACTAATTTGAACCGGGGTAGTATCATAATTATCTCCGTAACAAACAATATTCCAAATTTCTCCCGCCGATAAAATGTTTCTGCCGCCCCCTACTGTCCAATACGCATCATTATCCATTGGTATTGAAATCGAAGAATTGATTGTTCCGCGCTCTGCGTTGTAAAGAGAGGTATAGCTTCGATAAATCGCCCAGTCTGAATCATCGGTGTTTGTGGGGATGGCCAGGTTTCCTAGGGAATTTTTAACTACAAAGAGTGAGGAAGATAAGCGGCCATATATGACGGCCAGATTATCGAGGACTCCATCATCGTTAGAATCATACAAAACGACATCGCCAATCCCAATGTTTTCGGATAATGGTGAAGAAAAAGATGCAAAAGAATTAGATACGTGTAATGCGCCCACTGATTGTCCAGATGCTAATAAATCTGAATTACCTGGGCCAACCGATCGGTAGATGTGCTTCATTAGAGTAATGAATTGCGGTGGATAAATGGCCGTTGTTACGCCATCAGAATCTATTACGGAAATTTTTACTCTTAGGATGTCTCCAGGATCATCAGGAGAAGAGAGCGTAGAAACTGTTTTTTCGAAATATGTGCTATTTCGAATTAAGGCGATAGAGTAACCAGCTTCTGGGTCGCACGAAATTCCAGCATCAGTCGCGTTGCAATATTGTACATAGATTTCAGCATTTTCATTTTCATCACCCAAAAAGCCAACGAAGACGTCAAATCCTGTCGGTGAAACATTCGTAATAAGCTGAGAAGAAACTGTTATGTCATTTGTTGCTGTCGCTGTCGCTGTTGCTGTTGCTGTTGCTGTCGCTGTTGCTGTCGCTGTTGCTGTCGCTGTCGCTGTTGCTGTCGCTGTTGCTGTCGCTGTTGTGCTGATTGTAGCAACTGGTAATCTGGCCCGCCGACTTTTAGATTAGGTCACTTCTGAGTTACATCCTGATGTTGTTGCCAGAACAAAGATCAGAAAAATAATTTTTTGTAAGTTGTGTTTTAATTTTAACATACGAACCACCTTGTTTGGATTTATTCTATACTGACCGGTGTTTCAAACAAGATAAATTTGACATAATTATTGTCAACGGACCATATTGTTAACTTGCTTTAAAATCAAATAATTTCAAAGAATGTACAAATAATATAATTTAATTAAGTTACTTGATTGTTGAGTATGAACTCTGTTTTTTCTTTTTTGTGACACAAATACTTGGCTGTTTTTTCTGGAATCACAGTTTCTGGAATCCTGCTTTAAAAAATAGTTTTGAAAACGGTGATAGCTAGAGACGTTCGCGGAGGCAGCCGTTTTTTCCGGCGGTAATTTTATAAACATGTCGGTTGGCTCGCGCACGAATTACGCTGGTTTTGTTCCCGACAATGGCCAATGCAGCTAGGTCGTCAATAGCAACGCCGGCCAGTTTTTTCTCTTTCATAATTAATTTTTCAAAAGGCCCACAACGAAAACTTTCATCATAGGCGTGAGGACAATTAATGCCTTTAACCAATCCGAGCCCCTTTAATTTTACCAGCTCTTCAGATTCGGTATCATTAAACTGTGGGGCGTCGGAAAGCCCATACTCAAACCAACACATGGCACCGGCACTGAGGCCGGCCAAAACGACTCCTTTTTGGTATGCCATTTTGAGATATTTATCTACATTTTGTTCTTTCCAAATTTTAAGCATCATGTAGGTGTTGCCTCCACCCACATAAATTATGTCTGCATTCAAAATTTTATCACCAATATCTTTGGATGTCTGATTGGTATTGATTAGAAAAAGGGCGTCGGTTCGGCACTTTAATTTTTTTCCATACATATCATTGAATGCTTGCCAGTAGAGCGGAGCATCTTCACTGGCAGTGGGAACAAATAATGCCTTAGGATTTTTTTTGTCAGCTAGTGACATGATGAATTTGTCGATTGGATAGGTGGTACCGTTTTTAATATCCCCTCCACCAATAGCAACGATTTTTGAAATTGCCATGCAATGAACTCCACTGTTTATGTCTGAAAATATTGTAGTTTGTCACAACGGGATCGGCCAGCAGGGGAATAGTGGGGAAAAAGCTTAATTTAGTAATAAATTACTCAACTACATGATTTATTATATTCCCCAAATTGTGGTGCCTCCCCAGGTGGGCACAATTGATGAAATGGAAAATTTAAAAATCAGATAATTCACCGACAAGGGGTTGATTTTATTATATAAACTTCTTCGCTTTAATTTGAAGTTGAATAGAAGTAAAATCTGGTTAAGTAACTGGATAAAAAAATCCTGATACTGAAACTAGAAATATGGAGGTACGTTTATGAACATTTCTAGCATTGGCAATAAATCTGTCGCTCTTTTGTTTTTAATGTCCATTGTCCTACTTGATTATGGCTGTGTCACAGAGACGACTACGTATTCGAAAGCAAGAAAAGTTGAATCATCGGAAGAAGTTTTGCCAGATCCAACGCCGATAGCTGAGCCGATTGCAACGTTAGAACCGACGGCCGCGGCCGTTGCTTCCGCTACGGCAACCCCGGAGCCCACGGCAACGCCGACACCTATGGCAACTCCGGAACCTACGGCAACGCCGACACCTACTCCAATTAATGCCATAACGGTTTCAACAATAGAGGTCTCCAACATAGGACAAAGTTCATTTGATGTGGTTATTTCTTTTAGTGGTGATGAAAATGAAAATGCATCCGTCTATGTGAACTATTGTAGTGAAACGGCCAGCGCTGGTTGTAATCCTCTTCTTGGAAACTCGGCCAGCATGGCCGCCGGAAGTGGCGCATATTCTGCCTTTGTAGAAGGATTAGTTTCTGGACAAGTATACAATGTAGAGATTTCTGCGACAGATGTGGATGGAGTGATAATTGGTTTTGCTACTACATCCGTTGATCTGATAGATCCACCAGTATGCGAAGAAGGTTATATAGAGGTTGTTGCTGATGCGGCCGTTGATCAGACCGATAATTTTTGTGTCGCCAAATATGAGATGAAAAATGTGGGATCTGTTGCAATCGCAGAAGCTGCCGGATTACCATGGGTAAACGTTAGTAAAACCATGGCGGTTTCTTACTGTAGTGCCTTGGGGGCAAACTATCATTTGATAACCAATAACGAATGGATGGCAATCGCGAGAAGTATTGAGGGCGTGGCCAATAATTGGAGCAGTGGAAATATTAATCGAGGCCATTCGGATAATTCCCCTGCGGCATTATTGGCCGCAGATGAAGATGGCCAAGGATGTGCTAATACTGAACAGCTTTGTACAACGAATTGGGATGAACAAAAAAGAACCCACTTACTAAGTAATGGCGAAGTTATTTGGGACTTGGCCGGAAATGCAAGAGAGTGGGTAAACTGGGCACCAACACGGGTCAATTCGGGAGCGGTTTGGTTAGAATTAAATGCACAAACACCATCAACTGCGATGCCGGCCAAGACGTTTATGAGTGAGGATGTAGGACTTACAATGGCAGATGGTATTGGTGCTTATATCCCCGGAACTACCACCGGGATTAGTGCAATCAGAGGAGGTCATTTCTCGTTGCTTAATGAGACCGGAATTTACACCTTGGATCTTTCTCTTTCGGCCGCTGCCTGGGCGAGCAATCTTGGTTTCCGATGTTCTTATAATCCAACAGTGGTCGGCTTGCCAGTTAGTAGGTTTTCTATTGTTCCAATTTCAGCATCAATTTATTCAGGCGGGAATGTTACCGCGACAGTAAAGGCCGTAGATAGATTTGGAGCAACTGTTACAAGCTATCAGGGAGATGTAACTCTTGTTATTTCTGGCCCTGCTACTGGTGGTGGTCTGGTTAATATCGTCAATGGAGAGGGATCACTTACTTTGATTGGAACCGCGGCCGGCCAGGTAATACTTAGTTTAGACGATACAGAAGGATCCGGGTTAGATGTTGCCTCTACTTCAGAATTTACAGTAAAGGCCGTTTGTACGGCCGGTTCTGCAGTGGGCGTGGAGTGTAGTGGTGGATATAAATACGCTGCAGGAAAAGTGGTTGCGATGGTTAATCAATCCACAGGATCGAATTATGGTGGAACAGGAATTTTGGCCGGGGCCACCAACGCCAATGATGGCTCACTAAATGTGGCCGCATTAAACGGCGATGGCCAAACGCATCCGGCCCATTCTGTTTGTCAAAACCTAGTACTGGATGGATTTAGTGACTGGTATCTTCCTGCGGTAAACGAGCTATTGGCCATAAAAGCAGTTTCTTCGATAGCATCAACATTTACTTTATCGCAATACTACATGTCGTCGACAGAAATAGATGCTAGTAACGCCAAGCTGGTTTCGGTTAATAATCTTTTTGCCTCAGATGCCGCAATTGCAAAGGGTGGTGCAACATATAACCCGATGACATCACGATATGTTCGTTGCGTGAGGAAGTATTGAAAAAGTACTGAAAAAGTACTGAAAAAGCAGTATCTAGTATCTGGTATATTGAAATCCAACATACAGGGATAGATTACCAGCAAACGGAGAGTTAATTCCGTCTGTGCCATTATTCCATATTTCATCACTAGTAGTCAGTTTGTCGAGAGGCAACAAAGTGTGTGCACTTTCTAATCCCAATTCTCCCTTAACAACAAAGTCAAACCCCGATGCTATGGAGTTTAGTTTTTTTACAAACGCAGCACTAACTTGGGAGTTAAAATAATACCCCCAAAATTGTCGGATCACGGGAACATTTTTGGCGTCTTCCAATAAGGAAATAGAATTTAGTTCACCATTAACACCAATGCTGCCAGCAAAAATGATGGCATAGTTTTCGTTGCGAAATCCATCATAAGAAACATACGGCCCGATTCCCAATCCTAAGCTTCGTTCATAGGCCTTCTGGTTTTGAGCAAAAGAAAAATCACCTCTTTTGTAATTGCAGCTAACTATTCCGCCAAACATCATTCGACTGGAATCAATAAGATCGACTGTTTGGGTGTAAGCAATCTGTCCTCGCCAGGTAGTTAGGTAATCTTCGTGGGTCAAATATCCTTTGTAGGGATAGCGGTTTTTATCACCCGGGCCGGCCCCCAATAGATATAAAATTCGATTGGCCCGTGGATCCGCTATCGGATATCCTGGAGGAAGTGGTTCCAGCATGCGATAATCTGTTGGATCATGGCCTTGGTAAGGAGTAATGGGATAATCCATTTCACGAAAATCATTGAAAATAACCTTTACATGCTCACGCAAGACATAGACATCATTGCCTGTCGAAGAGATAAATGAATAAAAAAGTGGATGATCATCAGGATTTATTATTCCATAATCAACATCCGCAGGGCCCACGCCTTTGTGCTTGTCGTGAAGCTTAATGATCTCTCCCTTGCGCAGATAGTGTAGAATTTTAGAGTTTATATCTGGCCCCTTGAACATTGGCGTTTGCAACACAATGACCTGGGCACGCAATCCATCTTGCCCCCAGGCGGCCAAGGATAAAAAAAACAGAAGTGTAAATAATGCCAAAAATGTCAATATAGATAATTTCATATTTTAAAATCTAAACCGTATCCGATAAAAAGGCCAAGCTCTCCGATCGTGTTGCGGTCGGAAGGTATTTCATTGGGAAGTGTTTGTCGTAAAGAGAGCGTTGATAAACGATAACTGGCCCCGAGAATGTAGCGGTGATAGGAGATTTCCAGATCAAACTGCAAAGCATTGCCGCTAAAGGTGTATTGATAACGATAATCTGTAAGGCCATAACTGAGGGCATGTTGATAACTAATTTCTCCACGCCAAATAAATTTCTCTCCCAGATAAAGAGGGAAGCGCAGCGCTGGCCCCAAGAAGACACTCTGCCAGACGATGGTTGGATAGTTTTCAAGTTGCAAATTCATGTAACTGCGCTGAAAATTCAAGTTTATTCCAAATTCAACTGGTACACTCCAGCGCAAAAAAGTTTTCAAGTCTAATTTATTCCCATAACACGAGTCAACGTTGCTATCGTTGAAAATTTCGCCGATGTAATAAGGTGAAATTGTCTCAACCCCAAAATTAATTGCCGCAAATAATTTCAAATCATAATCGATTGAGGAGTCTTGCTGAGGGGGAGCATAGGATACTAAGTTCGTTGGACGAGGAAGTAGATCTAGATCTTTCTGAATAGGGATAATATCCGATAAATTGATCAAATATTTCGTGGCATTGTGCTTGTCAAAAATATAGGCGGCGGCCACATCGCTAGATTTTACTTGCACTTTTGCGTTAATATCCCGTGCAGTGATAAGATGTTTAGATTGCTTGCTAGCATTTCCCTCTTCATCCAGTGCATATATTATTTTCCCCTTGGGAATTATTGCCCAAAAGGGGTCTGTGGTTGTAACTCTTTGGGCCTGCGTGCGAAGAATAAAATCTGTTTTACCCTTTTTTTGCTTTCCATAAGCACTTACATAATCTAACTGTTCTATTTGGCCAAAAATATTTTGTGCCTCCTGATATTGATTATCCAAAAGCTCATCGTCTGTATCACCATTTTCAAGCTCACTCAAATCTTCACCAAAACGGTAATTGGCGTTGGGATCTGTTGGGCGGCCATCATCTTCATATATTGAAGGCATTGCTTCTATATCCTCCAGCAAAATCTCTTCTTCAGTAATATCTTCTAAATTATTTTCTAATGCGTACACCCAGGTTAAGGTTGGCCCACTAAACCAAAGAAGTGCGGTGAAGATAATTAAAAACTTCACATCCTTCCTCGCATGAAATTAATTGCCTTTAAAAAGGCGGAATAATTGGAGGTGAATTTAAAATTGGCCGGCACGACCTCCTCGGCATTTTTCCAAACAAAGGCCTCATGTTCACTAGGATCAATTTCTATTGACTGCCTCTTTGAAATAATTGCTAGAAAAACAGATTCCTCAACATCTTCCCCATATTGAGAGCGGAAAGAAAAACTATAATCCAGATCAATGATTTCTGAAATTTTACAGAAAATGGCCGTCTCCTCAGCTAATTCACGCACCGCCCCGGCAAGAATCGATTCATCTTCTTCTACTGAGCCGGTAACATTTTGCCAAAACCCTCCTCGGGCCGGGTTTGTTTTTAGCAACAATAAAAAGATCTCTTTTTTATGGGGATCTTCGATGGCCATCACTACCACTTGCACCTTACGCAACTTTCTTTTTTTTACATTTTCTTGCACCTTGATATTTTAACCGATCTATAGAAGTTTTTATACCGGAGAAAAACTTATCCTGTTTACTCAAAAGGAGTAAAAAAGTTGTCCAAGATCGAGGTCAAATTAGATTATAAATTGCAAGCTAGAAGTTGATTTGATATGTATGACATTAATATGGATTTTTCACTTTCTGATCTAATTTTTAGGCTTAGCATTCAAATTCCCGGTTTTTTACTGGCCATTGTTGTTCATGAAGCGGCCCATGCCTATATGGCCTCCAAATT
Organism: Bdellovibrionales bacterium RIFOXYD12_FULL_39_22; assembly: GCA_001770205.1. Classification (GTDB taxonomy): domain Bacteria; phylum Bdellovibrionota; class Bacteriovoracia; order Bacteriovoracales; family Bacteriovoracaceae; genus YD12-FULL-39-22. Next base: position 20,631 of record MEQL01000049.1, on the reverse strand, counting down.
TGGAGATAATACCGCCAAATATTATGGGCGTTTATCGCTTAATCCGGCGGTTCATTTGGATGTTGTTGGAACGGTTATTTTTCCTCTAATTGGGGCACTTTTTGGTGGGGCGATGTTTGGCTGGGCAAAACCAGTTCCTGTTGATGCCAGAAATTTTAAAAAAATTCGCCAGGCCATTTTTTGGGTGAGTTTCGCTGGCCCCTTGGCAAATATCATTTTGGCGGCCATTTCCGCTTTGCTTTTATCTATTCTTTTAACTCACTTTGCCCCGGATTTTTACCTATTTACTCCCTTCAAAGATATTTTAAATCAGTCGGTAATCGTCAATATTGTTTTAGCAGTTTTTAATCTAATTCCCTGGCCACCACTGGATGGTTCAAAAATGGTCTCCTCCTTCCTAGATTATAACTCCATGCGCAAATATGAGAGTTTAGCAAATTACAGTTTAATTTTTTTCATCTTTTTGATGTATACCGGGGCCTTGGGATATGTACTTCGGCCGGCAATTATGATGGCATATGGAATGGTTGGAATTTTTATGAATTTTTTAAGCTAGCGCCAAACAAACGACAGGAAGTGCAATGTTAGACACCAGCATAAATGTAAAAACTGATAATTTTGATGGCCCGCTCAGCTTATTGTTGATGCTCATTCAAAAAGAAGAGATGAGTATTAATAATTTGGATCTAACGGTTATTACCCGTCAGTATTTAAATTACATCAATCAAATGCGAGAATTAAACTTCAACGTGGCCGGCGATTATCTCTATTTGGCCGCCACACTTATTTTGCTTAAATCAAAAAGTAGCTTAGGAGAAGAGCAATTAAAGATGTTGGAAGATGCTTTGGGTGATTCCGGCATTACCTCGCGGGCCGAGCTTATTCGTCGTCTCGAAGAGCTGAAGAAATTCCAAAAAATTTCCGAAAATTTATGGAAGCTACCTCGTTTAGGCCATGAAATTTTTGTGAAACCTAAAGTTGATCGAAAATCCATAATAAATTCCATTCTTACCCCAATAGATTTGGAAAAATTAGTTATGTCTATGAGCGATTTTTTGCGTAAAAATCGCCGCAAGTATACGGTGGTTAAACGTGATCGAATCTCCATCAAGGAAAAATTAATCCAGCTTAAAGCTATGCTGAAAAAAGGTGATACTGTTGAGTTTAACAATATCCTTGGATCTAGTTCTACGCAGCAAGATGATCTTACCAATATTATAATTTCCTTCATCTCCGTGCTGGAATTAGCGCGCTTGAAAAAACTATCCTTGTTCCAAAATGAAGATAACAAGGCAATCTATATAAATGTTCTTGATTCATTGGAAAATTTTGATGTTGACCTGGCCAACGGCTTTGGCGAGGAAGAGGTGGCAGAAAAAATGGATCAAACAGATCAAACAGATCAAATTTTAGAAGCCGAAGCGTTACCAGCAACATCCACCGTACAGGGCGAGGAATTAGAGCGCCCAGAGTTATTACAATAGGAGATGGGTTAATGGAATTTGACACACCTAGCTTGGAAGAATTGGCCATTGTTGAAAATTTGGAAAACTTGGATAATTTAGAAAGCGAAATACAACCAACACTTGAAGAAGTCGTTGCTGCGCTGCCAGCGGCAGAAGATGACCAACTGTGGCGTGAACGCACCGGCCTCAATGATGACTCGCTATGTGGTGCTATTGAAACAATAATTTTCATGAGCGATCGGCCAGTATCGTTAGCAAAAATTAAAGGATTGATTGATAACGCTATACCACTACGTGTTTTGCATGATGCCATTTTACGTTTGCAAAATGGCTATGAGACAACGCCTCATGGAATTCGTTTGGTGGAAGTAGCGGATGGATATCAATTTAGAACTAAGGCCACCTATTCTAAATATGTTCAAGATTTATTTAAAGTTAACTCTCTAGTTTTAACTCCTACGGCATTAGAGGTGTTGGCAATTGTCGCTTATAAGCAGCCCATTGCCCGTAATGAAGTGGATGCCATCCGAGGCGTAGATAGTTCGCACATCGTACGTGCTTTAATGGAAAAGCGCCTAATAAAGATCGTTGGAAAGTCTGATGATTTAGGTAGGCCGGTGGTATATGGAACTACGCCAGAGTTTTTAGAAGTCTTCAACCTCGCTGATATTTCTCATCTTCCACCAGAACATGAATTAGAAGCAATGATAGATAGTGGTATTGGACAGATGAGTGATATTCAAAAAGTTATTTCTGACAAGCCGGCCACTACTTTCTTTTATGATGAGATTGATGAATTAGATAGTTTGAGCAATAGCATTAAATCTATCTCTAGCGAAACGCCTTTTACTAAATCACTTAAGCAAGAAGATAAAAAACGCATGGATGATAAGGGGCAGGTAGTTAAATCGGCCTTTGATCTTTTGGAAGAGTATCTGACGCTTGATGATATTCAGGCCGAGAATAAACAATCTATTCTCTCTAATCTACTTGTTTCCATGGCCGATCCTAAAATTGTTTCAGACCTGCAGTCAGCGTTATTAAATGCCCCGCTTCTTGATGAAATGGAAGATGAAGATTTTGCCATGATTGATTTGGAAACCGGAGAGAAAATTGAAAAAGCCTCTCCGGTAATGGCCGCCAATGAAGGCCAGATGGAAGTGGCGACAAATTTATTTGAATCTGTTTCTCGTGAAGAAATTACTACGGCCTTAGACAGTGCTTTTTCTAAACTGATTGCCGAGCAAAAAATGGAGCGTGAACTGGCCAACCAATTAGAGGGCCAGCAGAGTGATCTTGTCGACTTTGTTGAAGAAAAAGAGAATGATTTGGAACGCTTGTCATCGCAAATTAACAAGGATGCCTCTGAATATGATTTGGATCTCTCTTTTCTCGATAAAACCCCAGAAAATAATGTTGATATGTCGCAGACCTGATCAAAACAATCAATAATTGCGCACGTTATAAAACCATTTTGTTAGGTTATTTTGCCATTGTAAAATTATTTTGCAGTAAAGCTGTAGTTTCATCTTCTTATTCCGAATAACTTCTATATGGCGGCCTTAAAATTATTAAAAGTTGAACGACAGTTTATTTTCCCATTAATTTTAGGGTTGCTTGCCATAAATGCTTTCATTAATAGCATTCAGCTATATTTTTCTTACCAAACAAAGAAAAAGGCAGAAATCAAAAGGGGGGAGGAAATTGTGGCCTTTGCCAAAAATTATTCTACCCACTACTACATAAATTTTGATCATCTGTCTTTGGCCCACTTTGCTAAAAATCTACTTTTTAATAATCGGGTAGAGTATGTAATGTTTTATGATGATAAAAAGAAACCACTAATTTCCGAGGAGAGTGCGAATAAGCGTGTTGGACATGCCGCTAAGTCTAATCTTGTTTATTACACTGCGGAAATAGAACACAACGGGAAATTGTTTGGACATTTGAGAATTGGGTTTGATTTTGAATCTCATCTGTATGATCTAATAGGAAATGCTCTCTTTTATTCGATGATAAATATTTTTTCCGTTCCCTTTGTTGTGATCTTGATTGTTCTGGCCATAAGAAAAAAAGCATTTTCTCCCATAAGTCTACTACTTCAGGCCATCACCAGAATGCGTTCCGGCCGCTATGATGTCGATTTTAAAAGTGGCGGTGATAATGAATGGACAGAACTTTTTTTGCGAATACAACAGCTAGGATTTTCTTTGGAAAAAACGACTGTTTCCAAAGGATACATGGAATTGATCATAAATTCGATGCCCAGCATGTTGATTATTATAGACAATGCAGGGAAAGTGATTGCTGCCAATCAGGCAACTAAAAAGCGCTTAGGGTACAGCAGTAGTGAAATAGGCCTGCGGCCGGTAACAGAGTTTATCGATTTTCCAGAATATTCGCTGGAGAACATTCGCATGCGTTCCTCCATGGAATTTGCGGTAAAAACCAAGCAAGGGGAGAAAATTCCCGGAATGGCCACCATTACTCCGCTGTCTGCCGATGGCCGGCCAGATGAAGAACAGACACTGTTAATAATTACGGACATGTCTGATGCCATTGCCCACCAACGTGAAAAAGAAGAGATGCAAAAGCAACTTTTTCAAAATAGTAAATTGGCATCCATCGGAGAGTTGGCCCAGGGAATTGGACACGAAATTAATAATCCCATGACCATAATTAACGGATACTTTAAGGTAATTGGAAAAATGCTTCTCTCGCGAATAGAAATAACCACTGAGCAGTACGAATTAATAAGCGGTAAATTTTTACCAGCGATTGATATTTCTATTAAACGAATTAACGATATCGTAAATGGCCTGCGCTATTATTCACAAGGAGATACTGAATCAATTTCTAAAATTGATTTAAACAATGTTTTGAAAAATATTTTTCTTCTTCTGGGAGAGATATATAAGCAATCTCAAATTGATTTTAAATTAGACTTAGCACCAGAAGCTGTTTGTTGCATGGGGAATGCGCAAAAAATGCAGCAGATTTTTACCAATATTCTTGCTAATGCCAAAGACGCCGTGGCCAAATCACCTCATGGCCAAATCACTGTTCGCTCTGAAATTGTCGATAATAAAGTAATTATTTCGATAGAAGATAATGGTGTTGGTATTGCCCCGGATAATCTCGATAAAATATTCGATGCTTTTTATACAACCAAAGAGACCGGCAAGGGAACTGGCCTTGGATTGGCCATCGTTCACTCTTTTGTTCAGCAAATGCAGGGTGAAATTAAGGTTACATCGTTTTTGTCAAAGGGAACTATTTTTTCAATAAGCTTTAGACGACAAGTATAATATCTCATTTAAAAAAAGTCGCAGCATCAGAGAGAAAATTTTCCGTTATACTATTCCAGTAGCGCCAAGTATGTGCCCCCTTGGAGGGCGTGTAAGAGAATGGGGCCCGATCATTTTTTAATCGTTCAATCAAGTTTTCGTTGGCGGCAAAAATTTCAGAATCTTCCGTACCAACATAAATTTTTAATTGAAAGTAGATATGAAATACTTCCTCCAAATAAAGTTCCATATATTTGTCATAAAAAATCCCACTAATGGGAATTGCCAATCCAAAAATATCTTGGTGAGCATAGGCCAAATCGAAGGCGCCAAGGCCCCCCATGGAAATACCCGCTATGGCAGTGGACTCCTTTCCTTTTTTTATGCGAAATGTCTTTTGAATGTGGGGATAGATCTCTTCAACAATCGCTCTCTCTTGCTTGCCACGATAACCGGCCGTTCCGACACTCGGAGTTACAACAATAAATGGAGTGATTTTTTTTGCATCGATTAGATTGTCCAGATAATTATTTATTAATCCGTCATCAAACCATTGTCGTTCATTCATTCCATAACCATGCAAAAGAAATAAAACAGGGAAACTGGCGGAAGACTCTTCTGGGTAGCGAGGAGGGGTGTAGACGTTAAAAGAAATATTATCATTGAGAATTGTGCTAAAAATTGTTATTGCGAAAACATCTCCATGTGCAACGGCCGGATTAAAGTTGCCATAATCTTCGAAGGTGCCAAGAACTACGATTGAGTTAAACCCTCCAAAACCATCAGCGCGACGATTGGGGTTGTTTTCATCGCATTGCCAAACTCCATCAACGACAAACTTATACATCCAGCGTCCGGCCTCCAGAGAAAGTGTTAATTTCCAAACACCACTAGCGTCTTTTTCCATTGGTAAGGTTGCTTCTTGCCAGTTATTCATTTCTCCTACGAGAAAGACCTGCAAGGCCGTCGGGGCACTTATTGAAAAGGTGTGCTCTATCTTTCCATCATAAAACGCCATGAGCGGCCGGCCAACAAAAAAGGCCACCATAAAAAAAGCTATCCAGCGGTATTTCATTGCAGACCCCTATTATTGGCAGATGCAAACAATTGTTGAGTAAAACAGTTATGTCGTGCCCTGTTATACAACCAAGTTTACAACGATGTAAAATCTATTCTATGATGAATCCTGGTATTTTTGTAACTCTTACATGGAGGTATTGATGCTTAAATTAACCATTCTTTTATCCTTGTTTTTATCTTCTTTTTCCTGGGCCATAGAGGCCAAGGCGGCAAGTAATCCGTTGATGATTTTTGAGTACTTCGATAATGATGATTACGACAAGATTATTGAGTTAATCAATAGTGGCATCGATGTGAACATCGCAAATCCAGAGTTTTATAACTCCACTCCGCTTATGGAAGTTAGCTTTAAATTAGAAAATCCAAATGATCGATATATGGAAGTGGCAAAATTACTTTTGGAAAAAGGGGCGGATCCCAATAAGAAAAGCGCTACAGGTTCCAATGCTCTTTTTTATGCCGTTTTATTACATAGAAATAATAATCTTCTTAATCTTTTTATAAAATTTGGGGCAAATCTTAACGACACTTATCACGACAATGGAGAGTCTCTGTTGCATATTGCGTTGGAAAATGGCCGTAGCAATGCAGGGCAAATCTTTGAAACGCTAGTTAAAAGTGGGCTTAACATTAATGCCCAAGATAAAAGTGGATATACACCATTGATGGTGGCAATGTCTCAAACATGTGTTCCACAAGAAGGCTGTGGGTTTAAGGGACGAGAGGTTCAATTGCTAGTTGATTTAGGTGCCTCGTTGAATTTAGAAGATAAATATTTTGGCTACACCGCTTTGAAATTTGGTATTGATGTGGCCAATGAGACTTCTATTTTTTCGGAAGCAGATATTTGGGAGTTTGAATATCTTCTAAAGCATGGGGCGATTGTAGATCAAGAAGCAGTTGATATTGCTGCCTCTCCTGTTATGAAAAAATTACTGAAAAAATATCTCGCTGGCGGTGCTTTGCATGCTAAATTTTATCGTAAATGATCGAGAAATAAAAACCGAATTATCTTCCGGAAGTTCCTTGGTAGATTTTGTTAGGGATGGATTGCACCTTTACGGAACTAAAATTGGTTGTCGAGAAGGAGACTGTGGGGCTTGCACCATCTTAGTAGGAGATATGGCAGAGGGCCAACCCCTTCGCTATCAGACAATGGCGTCATGTCTGATGCCACTAGGGAATGCCAATAATAAACACATAGTTACTATCGAAGGAATAAACGGGAAGGATTTGACACCTATTCAGTCAGAGATCGTAGAAAAAAATGCCACCCAATGTGGTTTTTGCACTCCGGGATTTATACTTTCGTTATATGGGTTTGCTCTATCAGAAAAAGAAAAAAACCAGGCCAATGCTATCGAGGCGTTGGCCGGAAATATTTGTCGCTGTACGGGATATAAATCCATAGAGCGAGCTGCTGATGTTATTGTTGGCCAACTAAAAAACATGCCAACAAGTGGTACGGAGGAGAGAATAGCTTGGTTGGTGCATAATAAATTTTTGCCCAAATATTTTTTAGACATCTCCTTACGCTTAAAGAAGATCAATCCTTCTGTGGCCGTAAAAGTTAAAGAGAACGGATATATAATTGCCGGGGGAACAGATTTGCTGTTACAAGACCCAGAGAAAGCAGAAGAGCAGAATTCAAATTTGGTTTATGGAGCTAGTGACTTTAGGAAAATTAAATTTGAAAATGGCCGTTGTTATTTGGGATCGGCCACCACCGTCAGTGATCTTAAAGAGTCTAAAGAGTTTGCTAAATTTTTTCCGAAGATGGGCCAATATTTAGATTTGATGGCATCACTACCTATTCGCAATATGGCAACGGTGGGTGGAAATATTGCCAATGGTTCTCCAATTGGTGATCTTTCAGTAATGCTGATGGCCCTGGATGCCATTTTAATTATGGATCTTAAGGGAAAATCGCGCGAAGTTCGATTAGCGGATTTTTTTCAAGGATATAAAAAAACCAATCGTGATCCAGAAGAATTTATCCAATGGATATACTTTGATCTTCCGGATAATAATACTCATTTTAGCTTCGAGAAAATTAGTAAGCGCGTGCATTTGGATATGGCCACGGTTAATTCTGCCATGCGCCTAGTATTAGACGGTGATACGATAAAAAAAGTATCTATCACTATAGGAGGATTGGGGCCCACCATCCGTCTTTTGGATAAAACCTGTACTCATCTTGTAGGTAAAAAAATTAACAATGAAACATTTAAGGCCGCTAATCAAATTGCCCAAGGTGAAATTACTCCTCGCAGTCGCGCCGAGTATAAGAGAGCACTTGTGCGCCAACAACTTTTCATTCACTTGATGAATTTTTCTCCCAAAACTATTTCGTTAGAGGCATTACGATGAAAAATATAGACTCCAATCCTCACGTCCGTGGAGAATCAATTTACGTAAACGACATACCTGTGCGTCAAGATACACTTTGTGCGGTAGTTTTAGGATCTCCAATTGCGCATGGAAAATTAAAAAGCATCGATTATTCGGAAGCTTTAAAAATGGAGGGCGTCGAGGCCGTTTTTACGGCAAAAGATATTCCTGGAGAAAATCAGATCGGGAGCATTATCCAAGATGAAGAACTTATGGCCGACAAACATGTAGAGTTCATTGGAATGCCGGTGGCCATTGTTTGTGCGCAAAGTGAAAAACAGGCGCGCAAGGCACTGTCCAAAATAAAATTGGAGATTGAAGAACTTCCTCCTCTTGTCACTGCTCGTGATGCTCATAAAGCACATAGTTTTATTTGTCCCTCTCGCACTTTTAAGATTGGAGAGATTGAAAAGGAGTGGAATAAGTGCGCTCATGTGATTGAAGGACAGGCGGAAATGGGAGGGCAAGAACATGTTTATCTGGAGACGCAAGGAGCATATTCCTACTTGTTAGAAAATGGCCAAATTATGATTCACTCTTCCACGCAGGCCACGAAGTACGTGCAGCGAGCAGCGGCCAAAGTATTGGGAATTCCCATGCATAAAATAGAAGTGGATGTTAATCGTATTGGTGGAGGTTTTGGCGGTAAAGAGGATCAAGCATCTCCCTGGGCCTGCCTGGCCGCCATGGCCTCCTACTTACATAAAAAACCGGTAAAGCTTGTTTTGTCCCGTGCAGATGATATTCGCATGACAGGCAAACGCCATCCTTACTCCTTTGATTTTAAAATTGGCCTTTCCTCGGATTATAAAATTATCTGCTATCAAATGGAGGCCTTCCAAAATGCTGGGGCCTCGGCCGACGTATCGCCAGCAGTAATGGAGCGAACACTCTTTCATGGCACCGGTAGCTACAACATACCAAATGCCAAAATTACTTGCCACTCCTGCAAAACCCATCTCCCTCCCAACACGGCCTTTCGAGGATTTGGGGCCCCGCAAGCTATGTTTGCCATGGAAGCGGCCATTATGAAGGCGGCCTCTGTTTTAAAGATTGATCCCCTGGAAATTCAACGGAGAAATCTATTGCGCGATGGAGATGAGTTTTCTTACGGACAAATTGCGAAAAACTGCAATGCCGGCCGCTGTTTTGAATTGGCGATGAAAAATTTTGAGGTGGAAGCTCTTAGCAAAGGCGTAATCGACTTTAATAAAAAAAATACCCTTTTCAAAAAAGGGATCTCTATTTTTCCTCTCTGCTTTGGAATATCTTTCACAAAAACTAGTCTTAATCAAGGACGCTCACTGGTTCATATCTACACAGATGGTTCTGTAAGTATAACCACCGGAGTAGTAGAAATGGGCCAGGGAGTTAATACCAAAATTATGCAGGCTGCCGCCCAAACGCTTTCTATTTCTCCCAAGCGTTTTGTTATTCATAGCACTAACACTACTCGTATTGCCAATCCATCTCCTACTGCCGCCAGTTCGGGTGCCGATTTGAATGGTAAGGCAACGATTATGGCCTGCGAGGCCCTCTTGGCCAGACTCAAGGGGATGGCCTGTACGGCCTTAAAAGGAGTTGATCCTTCGGAGTTTGAAATTCGAGATGAGATTGTTTATCACAATGGAATCAAAACCGAACTTACTTGGGAAAAGTTAATTGTGCTTATGGATGAAAATCGCATCTCTCTTTCTGAGCATGCACATTACGCTACTCCGCTTATCCATTTTAATAAGACAACAGAAAAGGGCCATCCATTTGCTTATCATGTCTATGGTACTGCCGTTACAGTGGCCACCGTTGATTGTCTGCGTGGGACTTATGAAATTGATTTGGTAAAAATAGTTCATGATTTTGGCAATAGCATGAATCTAGATATTGATATCGGCCAGGTTGAGGGGGCACTGTTACAAGGAATTGGCCTAATGACTATCGAGGAGCTTCTCATTGACAGCAAGGGAACTAATGTCTATGACTCGCTTTCTAGTTATAAAGTTCCAGATATTTACTTCTCACCTAAAACATTAGAAATAAAAGCGCTTGATGGCCGGCCCGATGCACTAGCTCTTTTGGGCTCAAAGGCGGTAGGAGAGCCTCCATTAATGTATGGAATAGGAACCTACTTTGCCATATTAAAAGCTATGCGTGAATTTAATCCTAATTTTAAATTAGAGCTATGGGCACCCATGACTCATCAGAAATGTTTAATGAGTCTATACGCCAAAGATTAATTTATCGTACTGTTGTAATATTATTATTAATTATTCTCATCAAGCCAGACAGTGCGTCCATTAATTACAACTATCGCTCCTCTCTCAACATATGATTGGGGGCCGGAAATATTCAGATCGTTTTTTCTTCGCATAGGCAGCGGTACGGGAATTGGCACAGGCATCGGCCCCGGCATAGGTTCCGGGAGTGGATTTAAAACAATATCGTCATTGATTTCAATATCACTACTAACATCATCACCGCTTGAAAAATAGGGGTTAAAATAGATTGATCCAGAAGCAAGAGGGTTGGCAGTTTGCTCTTGCAAAAATAAATCATTAACTAAAAACAAAAGAGAGAAATTTATCCAATTATCTCCACTATAGTCTTCATAATTAGAGGAAAATAGGTCAATCCCAATTTTGGGTTGATACGATTTCTGAACGCTGGCCCGACTAAGGAAGCTGTTCGTTGATATTTTAACGAGATGGTGTTGATCAAAATCAGAAATATATCTGCTTTTATCTTGTTTTTTTTCAATTAACAACTTGTCTCCCATACTTGAAATAATTTTAAAACCATCGAGGAGGTTAAATGGTATCATTTTTCTGGACTTAAATTCATAGGCAGCGCTTTGTTCTATATCGTCTATCTCATCATATCTGTGGCAAGAGAAGAATTGGCGGCCATTTTTTTCTAACCAATCATTTATTTCCCCGTTAGGACACTCTAAAAAAATGGAAACGTTCATTGTCGAATCTATCTGGAACAATAGGTCTGAATAAGATTCTCCGTCTTCAGAAAGATGTCCTAGGATCAAACCGCTAGAGGGAAATTTTTTTTCCAAGAAAATAGAAGAAAAATCTTTTCCTGCAATGGATAATTCTCTTCCGCTTTTCTTTTCAATAAATCTAGAAATCCTTTTAAAATCTCCATCTTCGGCAGAAGATCCCGAATAGTAATTGATTGCGTAATTTTGGTGTAGATTAAAAATAAATTCCAACTCTAGATTATCTTCTGGTAACAGAATGGGCGTGATAATTAATTCATTGTTAACGATTTCTACAATAATTTTTTGTTGATCGGTCAAGCGCTTAAGTACAAGAAGATCAGAATAAGAGGAAGCTGGTGCATCCATTTTTTCGATGTACTCTACTTCTGAAATAAGCTGCAATAAGCGCAAATTCTTGCAATTCTCGTCAAATTGGTAAATTTTTATGGTATTTTCGGCATCAATAAAGGCCAGGTGATTTTTAGAAATACGGATTACGCGGGCCAAGGCCTCCTTTTCGGTTAATCTGCTCCAGAAGTGTTCATCATATCGGCGACAGTATACTCCTTTTTCTGCTCCATTTACGGAGGCAATAATAAACGGTGATTCCAAGTATGGAATTAACTCTTGTGTGCCCTCTATGTTTTCTACACTCTCTCCGCTAGGCAAGTTGGAAAAGGTAATGCCATCGTAGATAGCAAAACCATATTTACTAACAAAAAGACTCGATAGTTGCGTTGGTAAAACTTTATGTCGTAAGCTCTGGGCCTGCTTCCCCCAGCGTAGATTGTGGGCGTAATTAGGATCGGAGATAAACCAGATGGCGTTTTTTATGTAGTCATCTAAGCGAACTCCTTCAACGAATAGATTTTTCATCTCTTTTGTTAATTCATTGCAAGCGGTCTCTTCAACGTAGGAGCAGTATTGCGCTATCCTTCCTGGAACGTTGGTAATTTGGCCGTCAAGTTCAAAGGAATTGTAGTCGTTCCATAATTTATCCAAAGGCAAACATCTTTTTTGCGTACATGCTCCAACTTGCTCTTGCTTTTCGATCAAGAGCTTGCGCTTTTGATGGATAGGTAAGATTTCTGTTTCTAAGTTTTGCGCCACGTCGGCCGGATAGAGGGCCCAGCGCTGGCCAATGGACACTCGCGGATCAGAAGAATCAATTTCTATTTGACGAAAGTTAATGATCAAACTTAGGGAGCGAGAAATGCCCTCTATATCAAAAATGGCCTCTTCTAATAATTTCCTCCAGAGATCATAATTGTCAAATAATGAAACAAGAGTTTCAATTTCATAATATTTTTCCAAAATCCGGGCATCCCTACTAGGCGTGCTCCAGTTTTCCCAATTGGCAGTTCCCGGAGAACAATCTTCTTTTTGGCAGATGCGATATCCTTCACGAACAATTTCAATTCGCCTTTTTATTTGTTCCTTAATATCCTCGAGACCTTTTTCAATGGCCACCTCTGGATTGAATAAAGGAGCAATTCGCTTATAGATGGCCAGCGCGAAATTTGTCTCACCCTCCATAAATTCGGGAGTATATTGTTCCAAAGAATAATTGGGCATAGAAGTAGATTTTCTTAGCACCATCTTTCCATCTTTTTTCTCTGCCCAGCGAAACTGAATAAATCCACCTTCCGAAACAGATGGAACCGATTGTCCATCCAAAAACATGGTGTGAGATAAAGCTCTTACCTCGCGAGGAACGGTTGACTCAAAGAATTGAATCGGCACTTCAGTATCGGAGTCTAGAAAAACTCTTCCGATCATCCTGGTGTGGCCACTTTCATAAGTGAGTGCGATGTGAAAAACGCCAGGAAGCAAAGAGTCGGCTGAAATTTTAACTGGATATGAATCGGCCACCACGGAGTGGGTATAGCTATTGTCGGCCACGTAGTTTAACGCTTTAATAAAAAGTGCATCCTGCTGCCATGTTGGTGCCTTGGATAAACCTCCCCACTCTTTTTTGAAAGATTCATTTGAAAATAAAACGCCGGAACCGCTAAGAGTATTTGCCATTGGCAAAAAATTAATTCTAGCAAAAATCCAACGCAAAACTACTGCGACATCAGCACAATCGGTAGCAATTTTGTTCTCCTCAAGGAAGGTGGTTGTTAAATTTTCACGAATCCAGGCGGCGTATTTTTGCTCCCAATCGGCATTCCAGTTGTTTTTTATTTCCCAAATTTTTCTTCCTATAAGTTCAGTGGACACGCCTTTGAAAGCTAATTTTTTCTTGCTTGGCGAAAAGTGAGAATAGTTTTTTTCTATATGGTTTAGTAGATGAGCTTTTGTATTAAAAAATTTCTCAACAACTCTGTTTTGTAATGCTCCCTCATTTTGTTGAAAAATTTCTAAGGCCCATTTTGATTTTACGGGATAGGCCAGTAAATATTCATTAACCCCTTTCTGAGAGTGATATAGTTTAATCGGCGAGGTGCTGGCCGGAGCGGCCCACAGCGTGATTGATAGGAAGAAAGTAAATAGTAGCGAGATTTTTTTCATTGTATCCTCGAGATAAAATTAGAAAAAATAAATCAAAAAGAGGATAGCGGAAGAAGCATATGCAAGTAAATAGAAAAAACAACAGAGCAAGATCATGAAATCTAAAAATTATTCTACCGTTTACGCCGATCCCCACCTTAAAATTATCTAAGATATTTTGATCAAACTTATGGCCCAAAACAATTTTGCAAATTTCAGTTTTTACTAAGTCCAGCTTCCCACTTAAAGACAACTTGAGGGCATTTTTTTGTCGCATTGATCTAATTCCCCGAAGTCTTAAACAAATGTCACTGTTCGTATATTTTCGTTTGTTGACAATGTTTATAATTTCGCAAACTGCAACGACATCATGAACATTCTTTGCTATATACTTGATATTTAATGTCGTGTTCACATTCTAGCATATGTTCACTTAAAATAGAATATGTGCTATAATGGGTATTATATAGGTGATTGGAGCAAAAAATGGACAATAAGCTAGAAAAACAGTACCTGGCAAAAATTGAACACCTTTTTGATGAAGAGCTGGGATTGAAAATAGTCGAAAATCATGGAAAGGTTCCTATCGGAATCAACTACTCTCCAGATTTCTTTTTGTCTCTCCAAGTTGGAACAATCGAAGTTCCAATCTTAATTGAGACCAAGGAACAAGTTTCTCACATAACTCAACTCAAACGTTTTATAGAGATTGCCAAAAATTTTGAAGGGATTAGCATTTTAGTAGCATACTCTATTGAACAAAAAATTGAAGATAGTTTAAAAGAACAAGGGATTGGTTTTTATGAAATTGACAAAAAATTGTTTCTTCCTCTAAATCTACTTCTTTCCAAAAGCAAAACGCTCACGATCGACAACCCAATTAAGCAAAAGGGTTTGCGCGCAGAAAGCAACATTAAATTAATGCTATATTTGGCCTGTCGCCCAGAGGCGTTGACCTTTACCCAGAGAGATCTGGCAGAAAAGCTTGATCTGTCATTGGGGGCTGTTAATAAAGCGTTGAAAAATTTTTATAGTTATAAATTAATTATTTCCAAAAACAGACAGCGCTATTTTGGCCGTTTTGAAGATCTGGCCGCAAGATGTCGAATTTCTCTTTTAGATTTTGAGACAAAAAAGAATAACCTCTTGGGGAAATTTTCTCCTCTTGATAATAGCTTTTTTGGATCATGGAAAAAAAAATCCATTACCACAGATTCATACTGGGGGGGTGAAGCGGCCGCCGCAATCCGCACGGATTACCTGACGCCAGAATTTTTTAATATTTATACATATGAGGATAATATCTCTTCTTTATTAAAAATACTTCGCTTAAAAAAAGATCCTAAAGGCCAGATAAAAATCTCCAAATGTTTTTGGCCGACTGAATTAAATAACAACGATGGCACCATTCCTGATTTTATTACCTATTGTGAACTACTTAATTCGGGAATTGATAGAAATCTTGAAACTGCCGAAATTCTAAAAAAGCAAATTAAAACCACACTTGCCAAATATGAATACTGATTTTGAAAATATTGTCGAAGGACTTGGCAAACACTTTAAATATCTAAACATTGATTTTTTCATCGTAGGGGCAATGGCACGAGATATAATCTCCCAAGAAGCAGGATTAGCGCGCTCTCTCCTAGAAAAACCTCTGATGTAGATTTTGCGCTTTTGATTGACTCTTGGGATACATTAGAATTACTGCGCGACTTATTTTGACAAGACTCCAAGATCAGGCCGGGTAACAGCGAAAAAAACAAGTCGAGATATTACTATAATGGTACTCCTTTTGATCTTTTGCCCTTTGGGGGCGTCGAGTAAAATGGCCAGGTATCATGGCCGCCCTTTTATGACTCGATTGTAACCGTAACTGGTTATCAACAAGCCTTGAATAGTTCGAAAGTTATAAGGTTTGGAAAAAGCGAAGTAAAAGTAGTTACTCCGGAAATGCTGGTGGCCTTAAAAATTGTCTCCTGGAACGAAAATCCCTCCCGGCAAAGAGATGCTCAAGATATAAACTATATCATTTCCAACTACGAAAAAATAGATCCTGACGCCTACGAATGTTTATTAGATAATCATATTGATATTTTAGAAAAATTCGACCACGAATCTAGTTCGGCGGTAGTTGCGTTAATGGGCCTTCGAATTAAAAATTTTACCAACGAAGATCATGTGCAACTAATAAAAAATATTTTGAGTGATTCTATACGCAAGGAAAAATTGGCGCGAAGTATGATCGTCCTCTCTAGAACAAGTAGTGAGGAAGAGGAGAAACTAATAATTCAAAAATTAGAGGCGCTGCTGATGGGGCTTAATTATCTTAATGGTTGAAAAATCTACCTATACGATAATTTTCCTTGTTTTATCTACATTCCATGAGTAAAAAAAATTAAAGCTATTAAAAAAACATGTTTTCGCAGGAATCTATACCATGAAATTAATGGCCAGCTGCTCAAGCAGGCCACGGTTGCAGATATTTTTTACAACTACATCAGGAAGTGAAGGGTGAAAATTGGCCTGCCACGTTATCGCATCTTTAAGATTAGCAAATGTTTTTGAATAATCTTCTTGTTCCCCGCCCACGCTTTAGTTAGTCCGGCCTTTGACAATCCTTTCTCTGTCAAAAAAAGATACTTGCGATAGATACTTGCGATAGTTTTAAAAATAGACAGATGAAAGGTAACCAGAATCCTCTAGCTTCTTCAATCTTTTTGCAAATGCCTGGTGTGAATAATTGTAGTCAACTTTTTTCAAAAGGGTGGTCAGGTCTAAAATTCTCCATGATGCGAATGTCTGAATAATGTCTTCGTAAGTGCCAAAATACAAGGAATAAGGATAGAAAAAAGTTCTATGAATTGATCGCCGCGAGGCCATTATAAGGCCCAAGGCGTCGAGTGTTGCAGTCAGTTGATACACAGGCCATTCGTGATAGCCGAGTGTTCAGATTAATAAGTTATGATCTGCTGGGTTGGTAAGATTCCAAGATGTTATGCCTGCACAATTCTTGTACAGAGTATGTA
This sequence comes from Bdellovibrionales bacterium RIFOXYD12_FULL_39_22, assembly GCA_001770205.1. Lineage (GTDB taxonomy): Bacteria > Bdellovibrionota > Bacteriovoracia > Bacteriovoracales > Bacteriovoracaceae > YD12-FULL-39-22. Next base: position 3,899 of record MEQL01000049.1, on the reverse strand, counting down.
ATTGTGGACATAAATTTTTTTTTCCAACATTTGGCCTCTGCCCTCATGCTACACTCACTAACGTAGACGATTTATGAGTGTGTTTTGAATATTAATTATTTGGTTGAAATAAGGGGATCATTTATGAGAAAGCAGCTTTTTATATTATTGCTGATTGTAACAAGTTATCTGACATTGGGCGCAGATTTCAAAATTGGAGAAACTGTTATTCAAAATTATGCGTTTGATCAAATGAAAACAGAAATTTTAGATATTTCTTCAAGTGGATTAGTTCAAACAACTCTTTCTGGAGATCATTATGTTGAAATTTCGAGAATAAAAAAATACAAGAGCGTTGATAGCTATAGCGAGTTTAGGTTTTTTAATAGAGTAACTTTTAAAATTGGAGAAACTGTTATTCAAAATTATGCGTTTGATCAAATGAAAACAGAAATTTTAGATATTTCTTCAAATGGATTAGTTCAAACAACTCTTTCTGGAGATCATTATGTTGAAATTTCGAGAATCAGCAAATACTAGATTAATGAGTGAACTGTGAATGGGAGCGTTGGCAGATAATGAATCTGGCGCGGAAAGGCGGGCTTTTCTGAGCAAGATCACGATAGTTGAGAAATAATGGGCATGACCTAGATTTTTAATATTAGGTTTAGAGAAAATCTCTATCTGCTTCACAAAGGCTACATAATTAAAATGAAAAAACTGATTATAATAAATGGCAATATGGCCGTAGGAAAATCATCGATATGCAAAGTCCTTTATAAAAAAATGGACAAAAGCATCTGGCTTGATGCTGACTGGTGCTGGATGATGAATCCTATATGCTTTACTGATGAAAATATTAATATGATTGAAAGTAATACTCTATTCCTTCTTCGAAACTATCTGAATAATACTTTTTATCAAAATGTTATTTTTAGTTGGGTAATTGACAAAGAAGTAGTTTTTAAAAGATTTCTCAGCAAACTTAAGGATATTGATTATAAATTAGTAATAGTAACTATAACATGCTTGGAAGAAGAGTTGAAAAAAAGGCTTCGTCAGCGTGGTATAGAAGATGAAATTTTTCTAGATAGTATTATTAATTCAAACTTGTATGATGAAATGAAATCAAAAAAAATTGATAACACATATAATTCAATTGAAGAATCCGTAAACAAAGTATTAGATGCCATTAACTAAGATTGTAAGTGACTTGTGCTTGGTAACATTGGCGGATAATAGTTCTTGCGCAGAAAGATAAGCTTTTCTGAGCAAGACCAAAAAAGTTGAGACATAACGGGCGCGGCCCAGATTTTTACTATTGCTATATAAGCGAACTTTTTCAAAGAGCAAAATCCTCCCCTGGTCTTTAAATCAAAGACTGAATTATTATAAAATTTTTAAACCAACTTATGCCGAGACTTTTACCACAGCTTCAATTTTTTCTTTTGTACAATGGTTTACTTCAACCCCTAAAGATTTTAGCTGATTGATAAGATTTTTAATTTTTTTCCCCTCATCCACCACCCTTGCAGTACCCATCTCATGATATCGTACGTTATTTTTGGATAATATACAGTAGATCGCCATGGCCATTCTGTTTGCAATAGCGACTTTTGCCTTGTTTGCTGGTCCCGTTTTCATAGTTAGTCGGAAATACTTGGCATTGTAGAATGTGTTTTTCTTTTTTACTGCACCATTGGCAGCAATAACAAGTGCCTTCTTTAACGCTGGATTACCTTTGCGTGCTTTGGCCCTCTTTTTTTTACCAGCAGATTCATGGTTCCCAGATGCCACTCCCGCCCAGGCCGCAAATGACTTTGCGTCTTTAAATTTTTTCATATCCGTTGTGCCCTCAGCAATAATGATTTGTGCTGTAATTTTATCGATTCCGGGTATTTTATCTAACTTTTTAATAAACTCGTTATAGGGTGTCATCATATCGTCATTTTTTTTCCCAACTCTTGTGCAAGATGTTCAAGGTATAGTAATTGACTGTACATATTGTTCAGAAGAAATAAATTTGTCTCATCTATAGTATGATTTAGCGATTTTTTAATCACCTCCTTTTTCGCTTTTACATTAGTGTCAACAAGGCCGGCCAAAACATCAGGATCTTTTTCCCCCTCTATGATGGCCTTTAAAACTTTTCTACCAGCGACACCAAAGACGTTTGAGATAGCTGACTTCAGTTTAATATTCCCATCCTCCAAGGTCCTTTGAATCCTGTTTTTAACATCAATAATGTCCTTTTCAAGATTCCCTCGATGGCGAGTCAGATCTCGTAATTTCCTAAACTCTTCTGCCGGGATATAAAGGGCCTGATGAGTCCATTGCGATGGAGTTGAGCAAGCCATTCACTGTCTTTAATGTCAGTTTTCCTGCCAGGAACATTTTTGATGTGATAGGCATTACCCAGGGTGATGTTAATCCCCATCTTGGACCAGACATTGAAAACAGGTTTCCAGTAGACACCGGAGCTCTCCATCGCAACTTCAGTAACACCGAGTGATTTAATTTTTTTGCCAGCAGCAACTAAATCATCGGTGTAAGTGGCGCACTCCCCACGTTGTTTTGGTGATTTTGCCGGAATCTTTTCCAACTAATGTTGTGATGGTTAGTTTTTATTGGTGAACATCTACACCAGCGACTGCATTGTGAATTGACTCCATTAAATACCTCCCCAAAAAAGTTAATAAGAAGGTAGGCAATCTAGAAAAATGCAAACTTTGCTATCCGTCTTCAAAAATAAATCTTGAGAACAATTCTGCGTCCTTGGAGTAGATCTCCGAACAAATTAGATCCGAGTTGGAGCCATATCCATGCTCAATCCCGTTATGGTTTCGTCCTTGCGCCTTCTTAGTTTTATTAAATGTAAAAAAAATTGACAGGATGGTAAAAAATTACAGCTACTAATAGTTACTATATTATTGCACTCAACTTTGCACTACACTGAGCTTATATAATAATGCGTGTCCAGATGGAGGTTTCGCCTGCTTTAGAAATAACGGGCATGGCCCAGATTTTTAATATTTGATTAATGAACAAGGAGAAAATTATGAGAAAAATGATTGCCGGCTTATTAACTTTTTTTGCAGTTTCAACTTTTGCGGACACTTTAGTACAAGATCTCAAAGAAATGGGAGATCAACAGATACAGGACCGAAAAGAGCAGATCGCGAGAGTTAAAACATGTAGTCGTTATAAGTCTCAATTAGAAGGAATTTTATATGCATTATCAGCAGATGCTCAATTTATAGCCGCAGACGCTACTGGAGCGCGGGATGTTCAACGAGTTGATGAGATTGCTTACTTGTACAGACAGAGAATGCCAATTCATGCAAAAGAACTTTCAAAAAGATTAACGGAACTAGCTGAAGCAACTTCAATGTGTATTATTGATCCAAACTTAGAACAAAAAAATTAAACGGAGCTAAACTTCTTAATCTAGTTATAAGCAGACTGTGCTCGGGAATGTTGGCGGATAATAGATCTTGCGCAGAAAGATGAGCTTTTCGGAGCAGGATCGCAAAGATTGAGAAATAACGAGCATGGCCCAGATTTTTAATATTAGGAAAGTGAGTGAGGTTATTATGAAACAAGTTTTAGTCCTTTTATTAGCAAGTACTGTATTTAGTAATCTTTCGTTTGCATACTCCCTCACTCCTCAAAATGTCTGCGACGAAGTGGGAAGGACGAGCTTCTCTAGTACCGCAAATGAATGCGATCAAATAGTAAACTCTGGGTATTATTCCATATATGGTCTCGATTTGTGCCAATATATTGCAGAACAAGGAGCTGGTTCAATTGCCAACCGGTGCTTAATGTAAGGCTTTCACAGCAGTCAGTGATTTAGTCTGATTTATCTGCCATCCTTGAAAAATAGTTATCAAATAAGGAGGCATACTTTATGTTACAAT
>MEQL01000048.1:90555-92382 GCA_001770205.1 Bdellovibrionales bacterium RIFOXYD12_FULL_39_22 | reverse complement strand
GGCCTGTGCGTTGGCCAATTTAGAGAATGTAACTATTTCTTCCGCCTGTGCATGTGTGGCCGGAAGTTGTTCTGTTGGAGTGACTGGAGTTTCTAATTATCATGGTGCGGCCGGTTTTGACTACACAGTTACGGCCAACGGATTATTGTCAAATTCTGCTCCGGCCACGCTAACAATTAACAGCACAGATGATGCGCCGGTAGCGAGTGCTATTACGCCCGCTAGTTTTAATGAAGATACGCAGTCGATTATTACTCTGAGCTATACTGATGCTGATAGCGACTTGGCGACGACTTGCAGTCTGAGTGCTCTAAGCAGCGTGACAATAACTCAAGCATGTGCCTGTGATGGAGGAGGAGTCTGTACCGTTGGAGTGACGGGAACGCCGTTGAACTACAATGGTGCCGCGAGCTTTAATTATACAGTAACTGCCAATAGTGCAGTATCTAACTCTGCTTCTGCTACACTAACAATTAACAATACAGATAATGCGCCGGTAGCGAGTGCTATTACGCCAGCAAGCTTTAATGAGGACACACAGTCAATTATCACTTTGAGTTATACTGATGCTGATAGCGACTTGGCAACGACTTGCATTTTGAGTGCTCTAAGCAGCGTGACAATAACTCAAGCATGTGCCTGTGATGGAGGAGGAGTCTGCACAGTTGGAGTAACAGGAACACCGTTGAACTACAGCGGTGCTGCGAGCTTTAATTATACAGTAACTGCCAATAGTGCAGTATCTAATTCCGCTGCTGCAACACTAACAATTAACAATATAGATGATGCGCCAGTTGCGAACGCCATTACGCCAGCAAGCTTTAATGAAGACACACAGTCGATTATCTCTCTCAATTATACTGATGCTGATAGCGACTTGGCGACGACTTGCAGCTTGAGTGCTCTAAGCAGCGTGACAATAACTCAAGCATGTGCCTGTGATGGAGGGGGAGTCTGCACTGTTGGAGTGACGGGAACACCGTTGAACTACAATGGTGCCGCCAGCTTTAATTATACAGTTACTGCCAATAGTGCAGTATCTAACTCCGCTGCGGCAACACTAACAATCAACAATACAGATGATGCGCCGGTAGCGAACAGCATTATTCCAGCAAATTTAGATGAAGATATTCAGTCAATCATAACTCTAAGCTATACCGATGTTGAAGGTGATCTTGCGACGGCCTGTGCATTGGCCAATTTGGATAATGTAACTATTTCTGCCGCCTGCGTATGTGTGGCCGGAAGCTGTTCTGTTGGAGTGACTGGAGTTTCTAATTATCATGGTGCGGCCGGGTTTGACTATACAGTTACCGCCAATGGAGTATTGTCAAATTCTGCTCCGGCCACGCTAACAATTAACAGCACAGATGATGCGCCGGTAGCGAGTGCTATTACGCCCGCTAGTTTTAATGAAGATACGCAGTCGATTATTACTCTGAGCTATACTGATGCTGATAGCGACTTGGCGACGACTTGCAGTCTGAGTGCTCTAAGCAGCGTGACAATAACTCAAGCATGTGCCTGTGATGGAGGAGGAGTCTGTACCGTTGGAGTGACGGGAACGCCGTTGAACTACAATGGTGCCGCGAGCTTTAATTATACAGTAACTGCCAATAGTGCAGTATCTAACTCTGCTTCTGCTACACTAACAATTAACAATACAGATAATGCGCCGGTAGCGAGCGCTATTACGCCGGCCAGCTTTAATGAAGATACACAGTCGATTATTACTCTGAGCTATACTGATGCTGATAGTGACTTGGCAACGACTTGCAGCTTGAGTGCTCTAAGCAGCGTGACAATAACTCAAGCATGTGCCTGCGA
>MEQL01000048.1:0-90504 GCA_001770205.1 Bdellovibrionales bacterium RIFOXYD12_FULL_39_22 | reverse complement strand
CATGTGCCTGCGATGGAGGAGGAGTTTGCACCGTTGGAGTGACGGGAACGCCATTAAATTATAGCGGTGCCGCGAGCTTTAATTACACAGTAACGGCAAATAGCGCAGTATCTAATTCCGCAGCGGCCACACTAACAATTAACAGCACAGATGATGCACCGGTAGCGAGTGCTATTACGCCGGCCAGCTTTAATGTGGACACACAATCAATTATCACCTTGAGTTATACTGATGCTGATAGCGACTTGGCAACGGCTTGCAGCTTGAGTGCCCTAAGTAGCGTGACAATAACTCAGGCATGTGCCTGTGATGGAGGAGGAGTCTGTACAGTTGGAGTGACGGGAACACCACTAAATTATAGCGGAGCGGCAAGCTTTAATTATACAGTAACTGCCAATAGTGTAGTGTCTAACTCCGCTTCCGCAACCTTTTCGATTTATGAACCGGGAGATGTTTTAAATTTAGTAGCGATATCATCAGGAACAGGTTCGATTTCACTTTCATGGACAAATGAAGGGCCCGCTATCGGATTTGTTGTTTCATATTTAGTGGGAACTACTGCGCCAGCAGATTGTCAAAGTGGGACGGAGGATATTGATGTTTATAATGTCACAAGTTACGTTGTAAATAATTTACAAAAAGGAACCACTTACTCATTTCGGGTTTGTCTCTATAACGACGATCCGCCGACGGAATATTCTTATGGTGCCACAGCGTCCACAACAACTCGCACAGTAACCCTAGAACTTCCCGGGGTCTGTACAGCGGGTTATGTAAACACGACATTGCTGGATGATGCTAATGGAATATTGTATTTTGGGGGAAGTTTTCTTGCGGCCGGCCCTTGTAATGGTGGTGGGCATATATTTGATACTAATGATCTTTCCGGAAAGGATTTTACTGATTTATCACTTAAAGTTTCTGGGACTGTATCATCTTCTATATCCGACGGTTCTGGAGGATTTTATGTCGGAGGAGATTTTACCGCGATTGGTGGAGTTGCCAAGAAAGGCCTGGCCCATATTCTCGCTGACGAAACCATAGTTGATTGGATGCCGAAGATTAATGGCAATGTTAAGTCCATGGCACTTGCGGGACAAATTCTATATATTGGAGGAGATTTTTCTTCTGTTGGTGATCAAATGTCAAGTTCGGGAAGTGTGTTTGATACATCTTCGGGCGACATCAATAAAATATTCGGTGAGGTGAATGGTGTTGTTAATGTGTCAATTTCTGATGGTTCTGGAGGATTCTATGTGGGGGGGGCTTTTACTAGTATCGGAGGAGTACTTCGTAACAGAATAGCACATATTAATTCAGAGGGAACAATTACCGCTTTTGATCCGAATGCAGATAGTTCGGTGGCGGCCATGGCACTTTCTGGCACAACGCTTTATGTTGGAGGAAGTTTTAGTACTATTGGTGGGCAGTCCCGAAATTATCTGGCGGCCATCGATACAACCACCGGACTTGCCACGGCCTTTGATTCTAATCCAAGCTCTGATGTCACTTCTCTTGCGCTTTCAGGTTTAGTACTCTATGTCGGAGGATCTTTTTCGTCCATTGGTGGACAGAGCCGAAATTATCTGGCTGCCATTGATACAACCACAGGACTTGCTACCACCTTTAATCCGAATCCTAGCGGTCCTGTCTATGCTATGATACCAGGGGGATCAGTGCTCTATGTTGGAGGAAGTTTTATTACTATCGGAGGTCAGACTAGAAGTAGAATTGCTGCTCTAGATATTTCTACAGGGCTTGCTACCACCTTTAACCCGAACGCCAGCAGTACAGTCAATGCCCTAGCACTTTCTGGCACAACGCTTTATGCCGGCGGAGCATTTACCACCGTTGGAGGCCAGAGCAGAAATAGAATTGCTGCTCTGGATACTTCTACAGGACTTGCTACCACTTTTGACCCGAATGCCAGCAGTACAATCCTTGCTTTAGCGCTTTCTGGTTCAACACTCTACGCCGGAGGAAGTTTTATTACTATCGGAGGCCAGAGCAGAAATAGAATTGCTGCTCTGGATGTTTCTACAGGACTTGCCACCACCTTTAATCCAAATGCTGTAAATAACTCGGTTTATGCTTTGGCACTTTCGGGTTCTATGATCTACATTGGAGGAAATTATACAACCATTGGTGGACAGACGCGAAATAGAATTGCGGCCATCGATACTTCTACAGGACTTGCCACTGAGTTTAATCCAGACGCCGGTGGTTCTAGTACTGTTTCTGCGCTGGTGCTTTCCGGTCAAACACTTTATGTGGGAGGAACATTTACAACTATTGGAGGACTGGTACGAAATAGAATCGCTGCAATTGATACAAGCACAGGTGTTGCTACTAGTTTTGATCCTAACGCAGGCAGTACTGTCAGTGTGTTAGTGCTTTCTGGTCAAACACTGTATGTCGGAGGCGCTTTTACAACGATTGGAGGCCAAACTCGAAATAGAATTGCGGGCATAGATATTACCACTGGGCTTGCCACTGCTTTTGATCCGAATTCAAGTGGCTGGGTTTTTGCCATGGTACTTTCCGATCAAACTCTTTACGTCGGAGGAAATTTTTCTACGATTGGAGGCCAACCTCGAAATAGTGTTGCTGCCATAGATACTACTACGGGGCTTGTCACCACTTTTGATCCCAACTCAAATGCCATTGTCTACTCGCTGGCGTTTCATGATGAAGTGCTCTATGTTGGAGGAACTTTTACAACGCTTGGAGGTCAAGCGCGAAACAGGGCCGCTTCGGTAAATACCACCACTGGCATTATTACTGATTTTAATCCTAATGCTGCTGCAACTGTCTTTGTATTTGCGCTGTCGGGTGAAAAGCTCTATCTCGGAGGAAATTTCACAGCTATCGGTGGACGGATGCGAAATCGGATTGCTGCACTGGACACTACTACCGGCATTATTACTGATTTTGACCCTAACGCCGGTGCAACGGTAAATAGCATGGCATTATCTGGTTCAACCCTTTATGCAGGTGGAGGTTTTATAACCATGGGGGGGCAGACTCGAAATAGAATTGCCGCCATTGATACCAGTACGGGAATGGTCACCGCCTTTAATCCTAACGCCAGTAGCACAGTTTCTACCATGGTTATTTCTGATTCAACTCTTTATGCGGGGGGAGCGTTTACTTTTATCGGTGGACAGGCCCGGAATTATCTCGCGGCCATCGATACCAGTACAGGACTTGCGACTACTTTTAATCCTAATGCCAGCGCTTCGGTTAGTGTCATGGTGCTTTCTGACACAACACTTTACGTTGGAGGAACTTTTACTAGCGTTGGAGGCAAGGCCCGAAATAGAATTGCGGCCCTTGACACTATCACGGGGACTGCTACTAATGACTTTAATCCGAATTCCGATGCCTCTGTTGACGCCTTGGCACTATCTGGAACAACGCTATACGCGGGAGGAACTTTTACAACGATTGGAGGCCAGACGAGAAATAAAATAGCCGCCCTTGATATTAGTACGGGACTTGCTACCGCATTGGATCTGAATGCAGGAAGCACGGTCTCTGCTCTTGCGCTCTCGGGCACGACCCTCTATGTGGGAGGATCTTTCACCACTATAGGTGGAGAAGAGAGGGTCAGAATTGCGGCCATTGATACTGCCTCTGGCCTTGTTACCGCCTTTAATCCAGTTATAAATAATGTTGTTTACACATTGGCGCCTTCTGATACAACGCTTTATGTTGGAGGCACTTTCACCACAGTTGATGCAGAATCACAATCATATTTTGCGGGAATAGATATATCTGAATGAGATTACCAAAAAAATTTAATAATGTTGGCAGGAGTGTCTTGTGGTGTCACCCCCCGCAAAATACCAGACTAAAGCAGTTCGTTATAAAAAATGTTTTGTAACTTTGGAAGATTACTGGTACCTTTTCTAATCCTGACTAATTGACTAAAATGTAGCATTAAGGGACGCTATTGATATATGACATGGAAAGTTTGGCATAACATCACTGTTATTTTTCTCTGTTTTTTGCTGGGAATTGGTATGGCCTATGCGGCCGAAAATTTGGGCAATAAAAAAGACCTCTTTATTGTTGATGATATTCGCGTTGATGGTATCAAAAAAGTAGAAAAAGAGGCGGTGCTGGAAAAAGTTATTATTAAAGCGGGCCAATCGCTGGATAACTACACCCTACGGCGCGATTTACAGCGCATCTATGAAATGAAGTATTTTGAATCAGTTGAGGCCAGTCGAGAAAATGTTGGCGGCAAGAATATTTTGATTTTTAAAGTAAAAGAAAAACCACTTATCTCCAAAATTACAATCCTAGGAAATAATGAAGTAGATCAAGATGATCTAGTCTCTCAACTTAAAAGCAAAGAATTTTCTATCTTGGACGTAAATACAGTGAAGATAGATGTGGGGGCATTGCAGAAATATTATGAAGAAAAAGGGTTCTATCTGGCAGCAGTTGATTATAAGTTAAAAAAAGAGAGTGATGATAATATAGAGTTAGTTTTCGACATCAAAGAATTTGATAAAGTTAAAGTTAAAAGAATTCTCTTCTTAGGTAATAAGGCCTTTACCGACAAAGAACTAAAAGGGATTATGGAGGTTCGAGAAGAGGGACTTTTTTCTTTCATGAATGATTCTGGAAATTTCAAAGAGTTTAATTTTCAGACAGACATTGAACGAATTAAATATTTCTACAAGACAAAGGGTTATTTGCAAATTGGAGTTGGTACCCCTCAAATTACCATTTCAGAAGATAAAAAATGGGTTTTTGTTACAGTAGATGTTGTGGAGGGGCCACAGTTTTCTATTAACGATATCACCTTTCAGGGAGAAGTTCTTTTCTCCACAAAAGAGTTAACAGAGTCGTTAGAATTAAAATCTGGAGATATCTATTCCGAGCAAACTATGCAGCTAGATATTCGCCAGTTGACTGAAAAATATCAAGATGAGGGCTATGCCTTTGCCAATGTTTTGCGCACATTAGATGTTATTCCCGGAGAAAACAAAGTTAATATTGAGTTCTCTTTTGAAAAGGGAAAACTTGCTAATTTTGGAAAGATCTCGGTCAAGGGGAACACTCGAACCCGCGATAAAGTTATTAGGCGTGAACTGCTGATTAAGGAGGGTGAGCGCTTTAGTGGTAAGAGTTTGCGAATTTCCAAAGAGAATGTTAATCGTCTTGGTTTTTTCGAGGTGGGCGGAGTGGTGTTCAATACGGTTTCGCCTCCGGGAAAGGATGATGTGCTAGATGTGGAAATCATTGTTAAAGAGCGCAATACGGGGCAGATTAATGTTGGTGCCGGTTATTCCACACAGACCAAAGGTTTTTTTAATGCTTCAATTGCCGAGAACAATTTTTTAGGGCGTGGCCAAAACTTGGCCTTTACCACCAATCTATCTAAGACTCAGCAAAAATTTCAATTGGGTTTTACCGAACCTTATCTTATGGATACGCAGTGGACTGCGGGGATGAATATTTTTCGGACCTTGAATATTGATGAGATTAATGGCCATGAAAATTCACGCTATCGCAACAAAGGCTTTTCTGTTCATGGGGGACATCCTATTTTTGATTACACCAGACTTTTTGTAACGTATAAATTTGAGGATACTGTTTTAACTAAAACTTCTGACCCGACCATGAATGCTGCATTGGAGAATGGAATTGCTTCAAGTGTTGCTGTTAACGTAGTGCGAGACACTAGAAATAATCGCATGGAACCCTCTGCTGGTTATAGGGTGAGTTTTTCTACAGAGTATGCGGGCCTGGGGGGAGATAAAAAGTGGTGGCGCCATGAAGCAGATGGAAGCTATTTTTATGGCATTGTTGGGGATCTAGTATTGCGCACACACCTCAATGTAGGAAAGATGGAAGAGGTTAATGGCCAAGAAATTCCTTCTACACAGAAATATTATATGGGTGGTTTTAGGACATTGCGTGGATACGATTATAAAGCTATGGGCCCCAAAAAGAGTTTTTCCATCTTGGACAAAGATGGTGTATCTCACGATGAGATGCGGGTTATTGGGGGACTGTTTTCCATCTACGGCTCGCTAGAGTTAGAGCATCCACTGGCCCAAGAGGCCGGACTTAAATGGGTTGTTTTTTTAGATGCGGGAAATACCTACGAAGAGATGATTGGCAAAGGTGGCGATAACTCAATTTACTCTAATTATGGATTGGGGATTCGTTGGTTTTCACCAATTGGTATTTTGCGTTTTGAATTTGGTTGGCCGTTGCGCGAGATCAGGGGCGCAGATAATGATATGAAGTTTGCTTTTGATATTGGACAAATTTTTTAATTATAAGGGAGAGTTCGTTATGAAAAATCTATTTTTGCTTGGGTTGTTTTTGGCATTTGGATTTAACGCTTATGGAGCAATTGTGGTGGGAAGCGTAGATATTCAAAAAGTTTTAGTCACGGTAAAAGAGGGAGAAAAGGTAAAAAGTAAGTTAAAAGGTGCTTACGATGAAAAGCAAAAAATTCTCAAGGTCGATGAAGAAAAAATCAAGGGCATGCAACAAGATTATCAAAAGCAAAGTTTGGTAATGAGTGCAGATGCTAAACAGAAAAAAGAGATGGAGATTCAAAAGTTAATTGTTGAAATTCAACAGGCCTCGATGAAGTATCAAAAAGAGTTGCAAGATATGGAACAAACAATGAAAAAACCAATTCTAGAAAAAATTCAAAAAATTGTAGAGGAAGTTTCTGTTACGGCAAAAGTGGATATGACTTTTGAATCTAGTACTGCTCCAGTTATCTATGCTAAAGATCAAAAAGATCTTACGGAAGAGGTTATTACCCTTTACGATAAAAAATATCCTTCTAAATAGATTGCCCTGCGTGTCAGATGAAATTTTCTGAACTTGTTCAAATTGATAATTCCATAGAGCTGATATCTTCATCATCTTCGGAGTTGGAAATATCAGCAATTGCTCACTATGCTCATCCCAAGAAAAAAGCGATTGTTTTTATAAAAAATAAAAAATTTTATGATCGAGTCGTTGAGAAGCTTTTCGATACAATTTGGCAAGAGATTGGGATAATTATTGAAAAAAAATTCTATCAATCACTCAATGGCATTCAGGAAAAATTTTATGGGCAGGTGGCCTTTGTGGCCACCGTAGCAGATGTAGATATTGCTATTACAAAACTATCACGTCCTTTTTATGATGCTATTTTTAAAGATTTAAATGAATTTAAAGATGGCCGCCAGTTAAAGAGCGCGGCCATTGGAGAGTCTTGCCTTATAGCAGAAAATGTATTTATTGGTGATAAATGTAAAATTGGCAAGAATGTTACGCTGATGAGTGGGGTGGCCTTGATGGCCGGCAGTGAAGTTGGTGATGGCACTATAATTTTTCCTAATGTGGTAATTTATCCTTTGGTGAAAATTGGCAAAAGTGTACGCATTCATGCTGGTTCAATCATTGGCGGAGATGGCTTTGGCTATCATTTTTTTAATGGAGCACATCAAAAAATTTGGCATGTGGGAGGAGTCATCATTGAAGATGAAGTAGAATTGGGGGCGCATGTCACTATTGATTGTGGAACTTTTTCTCCTACTTTTATCGGAGCAGGAAGTAAATTAGATGATCAGGTACATGTTGCCCACAACTGTTATGTAGGCAAGGGAGTTATTCTTTGTGGACAGGTTGGGATGGCCGGAAGTTCTACGGTTTTAGACTACTCTATAATTGGAGGGAAAACGGCAATCACCAATGATATTGTTATTGGTAAGCAGTGCAAGGTGGCGGGAATGGCCGGAGTTTCACAAGATTGGCCAGACGGAAGTATTATTGCAGGACATCCGGCCAGAAAGTTAAATGAATGGTTGCGCGGAGTCGCTTTTTTGCGCAAGAAAGCATTAGGTGAAGGGCGAGGGGAGGGGTGACGTATGCTTTATAATAAAGAACAGGTAATGATGTTTCTTCCTCACCGCGATCCTTTTTTATTCATTGATGCTATCGATTCAGTGGAAGGAACAACTCGCGAAATGATTCCAGGCGAAGTGATTATTTCTCTTAAGGAATTAGAAGGTGTTCGAGTAGTTGGGCGTTATCACGTGAGTAATAATTTACATATCTTTGCTGGCCACTTTCCCAATAATCCAATTTTACCCGGAGTCGTACAAATTGAGATGATGGCGCAAGCGGCCTGTTTTGCTGTAACAAAGTTATCAGCAGATCCATTGGCCATGAATATAGAAGTGGCGTTGATGGGTGTCTCCTCCGCTAAATTCAGGAGGCCCGTACTGCCAGGAATGGATTTGGAAATTCATGCCGTCTGCACAAAGTCGCGAGGAATGATTATGACTTATGATTGTCAGCTTTATAACAATGGAACACTAATGTCCGAGGCATCGGTATTAGCATCGGTCAAACTAAAATAGAGCTCTATTAACATAAATGCGGGGGAGTTTTTTATGATGTATAAATCCAAGGAAGTTGTTTCCAATTTAAAAAATGAGAATATTCATCCCACGGCCATCATTGCCCCTGGGGCGGAGTTAGGTAAAAATGTCAAAATTGGAGCATACTCCATTATTGGCCCTCACGTTAAATTGGGTGATGATAATGTTATTCATCCTCATGTTATTATCAACGGACATACTACTATTGGCCGAGGAAATGAATTCTTTTCCTTTTGCTCGATCGGAGCAATTCCTCAAGATTACTCATACAACGGAGAGGATACCAAATTAGTCATTGGTGATGCTAATACCTTTCGCGAGTGCGTAACTATTAATCTTGGGACACTAAAGCAAGACGCTATAACTAAAGTTGGAAATAATTCCCTTTTTATGGCCTATGTTCATTTAGGCCACGATACGGTAGTTGGCGACAATTGCACAATTGCAAACTCCGTGAATGTAGCTGGACATGTTTTCATTGGAGATCGGGCCATTATCGGAGGCAGTTCGGCCATTTCTCAATTTGTAACTATTGGCCGAGGGGCATTTATTGGTGGCGCATCTGCAGTCGATCATGACATTCCAATTTATTGTACGGCCGTAGGAAATAGAGTACGTCTTAAAGGCGTAAATATCGTGGGTATGCGTCGCCAGGATATTCCGAAAAATCAGATCTCTGAACTAGTGGATTTTTTGCGAGATATGGAGGCCTCCGGCCTTTCCCCTCGTGCGTTTGTTGAACATGAAGAGCATATGAAAAATCATCAAAATAATTCACTTATCGATGAAATGGTGAGAGATATCAAAAAGACTCAAATTGGTATTGCTCCATTCATGGCCTAACCATCAATACACAACCACCCAAGGACATGAAAAAAAACTGTCTTATCATTGCGGGAGAAAAATCAGGTGAAGAACATGCGCTTAGTTTTTTATCTGCACTTTCCTTGCAAGTGCCGGATTTTCATTTTTGGGGGGTAGGTGGTGATGAGATGCAGGCCAAAGGGGTAGAATTAGTCTATCACCTTAAGGATTTTTCTAGCTGGGGCTTTAGCGAAGTGGTGGCAAAAATTCCTTTTTATCTTCGCTCTCTTTCCAAAATTGAAGCTATGGCCGTGGAGAGAGAGTGTCGCGTGGCCATCTTAATTGATTTTCAAGATTACAATCTACACTTGGCCAAACGACTAAAGAAATTGGGAGTGGCCGTTTTATACTATGTAGCGCCGCAGGCCTGGGCATGGAAATCTTGGCGGGGAAAAAAAATTGGCCAAGTGGTGCATACTCTATTTACTATTTTACCTTTTGAGAAAGAGTGGTTTAAAAAGCGAGGATCTGAAAATGTAAAAGGAGTGATGCATCCTCTAATCTTGCGCTATAAAAAAGAGCTGGCCGCGCTACAAGAAGGCCCCATTAGGCCACTTGCTTCAGACAATTTTAATCTGCTACTGTTGCCAGGAAGTAGAAGTTCGGAAGTGGCAAATCTTTTACCCGACTTTATTAAGGCCGCCGATTTTTTAAAAGAAAAGTTTGGTTGCCAAGTTTTTATTGTAAAATCTCCCAGTGTTGATCCTCAGATATATCAACCATTCGAGCATAAATTCGATAAAGTTTTTAATAATACGGAATTGGCCTCGGCACTATTAGTGTCAGATTGTGCCATTGCCGCCAGTGGCACAGTGACATTAACTACAGCACTTTTTGCTGTTCCTACGGTAGTTTGTTACAAAACATCGCTACTAAACGAATTTATCTATAAAACGTTTGTTAATTATAGTGGATTTTTTTCCTTAGCTAATATCATTCATCAGTCTATGGTTTTTCCCGAGTTAATTCAGGACGATTTTAGCGATTTTAATATTTTGAATTCTTTGTTACCATGGATAACAGAGAAAGATTATTATTGGCAGACCAAAGAGTTGCTACTTAAAACTGGGGAGCTATTAAGTGGAGATGATTTTGATTTGGCAAATTATATGGCCCAAGTCTTATCTGACGCATATATGCAGAAAGTTACATGAATAAAGTGATAGAATCTTTTTTGACGCCTCTTTCTTTCGCTTGGAACAGTGTATATCGTCTGCGCCGTTTTTCTTATCATTATGGTTTTTTGCATACTAATAAATTTGCTGTTCCCATTATCTCTATTGGTAATTTAACTTTTGGAGGTACCGGAAAAACACCTTTTACTTTGTGGCTTGCCAATTTTATGGCCGAGCGAGGTAAGCGTTCGATGATTCTAACTAGAGGTTACAAGGGGAAGCTGGAAAGAGAGCGGGGAATTTTACGTAGTGATATTAAGCTGGGATTTAATCCCGTAGAGTATGGAGACGAGGCCATCTTATTGGCCAGAAGACTAAAAAATGGCGCAGTGGTAGTTGGAAAGAATCGTAGTGACAACTTAAAAAAATATTTCTCTCCAGAACGGCCGGATGTTGTTTTTTTAGATGATGGACACCAGCATTTAAAAATTCATCGGGATTTAAATATTGTTCTTTTTGATGCGCTACTGCCTTTAGAGCGATATCGAGTTGCCCCCTTAGGATATTTACGCGAAGGCCCCACGGCCTTAAAAGATGCAGATATTATTGTTATTGGCCATTGCGATCAAGTAGATAAGGGGAAAGTTGATAAGCTAGAGGCCTGGATTAAAAAATATTGTTCAGAAAAAATTTCTTTTGTACACATCAGTTATAAAACTACTGGGATTTTTGATACAAATTATTTGAAAGTTAGCGGCCCATCTCTGCTGGCCGGAAAAAGAGTTATTGCTTTTTCTGGGATTGCTTCACCGAATTCTTTTTTTGCCATGTTGGCCAAATTGGGGGCGGAACTCGTGCGTAGCTTGGCCTTTGATGATCATCACTATTTTACTTATCAAGAGATTGAGACCTTAATTGATATGGCCGATAAGGCAAATGCGCTATTGATTACTACGGAAAAAGATATCGTAAAAGTTCGCCGAGTTTATGAGACTGATAAAATTAGATATCTAGGGGTGGATATAGATTTTAGCAAAGGTTATGAAACTCTTGTGGAGAAGGTGTTAAATGTTCTCTATTAAAAAATTGTTTTTATTTTTCATTATTATTTTAATTCTCATTTTTTCGCTTGGAGCAGAATCCAATATTGATCGGCAAAAAGAGATGGTTAAGTTTTTTGGATTAAACGATAAAGAAGAAAAACAGGTTGATTTGGGCCGGATCAAAACTAAAAAATCAAAAAAAGATGAAAAAAAAGATCAAAAGTATTTGGCAGAGTTAAAGGGTATGGAGGGGATTAGTGCGGCCAGTTGGAAGCTATTCAAACAAGAGGCCATCAACAAGGAACAATTAACTTTAGAAATTAGTTACATGGGCCTTACGGCCGGAGAATTAGTGCTTAAAGTTACTCCGGAGGAGATCGTAGCAGACAAGAAAGTAATCAAGGCCAGTGCTGCTCTAAAATCGGTGTCAGTTTATAAGCTATTTTTTGAGGCCAATGACAATCTGGAAAGTTACATTTTAAAAGATAGTTTTATTCCACTAAAGCATACTTTGGTGCAAAATGAGAAAGGCAAAAAGTTGCGAGAAATTCAACTTTTTGATCATGATAAACTTACCGGATATTTTTTCTCTGACAAGATCGAAGAAAAAAAAGAGGCAAAAAAAGGTACTACTGGACAGCTTCCCAAACTTTTTCAAGACTCCTTATCTAGCATAATTTTTTTAACAGGCCTGCCACTAAAAAAAGGTGATCATTACAAAATTCCCATCGTTGACAAGGCACGCGCAAAACTAGTTTCTATTGATGTTACCGCTGGAGAGGATATGGAAATTGCAGGCAAAAAAGTTAAAACAGTTAAACTTAATGCTAGTGGCCTGCTTTCAGTCATAAAAAAGCAGCGTCAGGTGACCTTTTGGTTTTCTAATGATGAGTTTCACCGTCTAGTCAAACTAGAAGCAGAGTTAAATGTCGGAATGATTACCGGCAAACTAGTTCGTCATTCCAAATAGTATAGAATCAATGCAGATTAACTAATCAATCCGCCTCTTTTTAGAAGAGGCCGTACATCTGGATTTTTTCCCCT
This sequence comes from Bdellovibrionales bacterium RIFOXYD12_FULL_39_22, assembly GCA_001770205.1. Lineage (GTDB taxonomy): Bacteria > Bdellovibrionota > Bacteriovoracia > Bacteriovoracales > Bacteriovoracaceae > YD12-FULL-39-22. The sequence goes on along the minus strand of MEQL01000048.1, from coordinate 78,027 downwards.
AAAGCGTCGATACAATTCGGCCGGATGTTCACTTCCACCTTTGCTTAAAATATTTTCATAAAAAGAGTGAGCGACCTCTTTATTAAAAATTCCCTTTTCTAGAAAAAATTCAAAAGCATCCGCATCTAATACCTCGGCCCACTTATAGCTATAGTAGCCGCTAGAATATCCTCCACTAAAGATGTGAGCAAAGCCACAGCTGGTATTACCTTCTGGCACTAGTGGAAAGAGCTCGGTTTTCTTTCCCATCTCAGTTTCAAAATTTAAAATATTATTAATTTTAGAGGGGTTGTCAGCATGCCAACCCATATCGAGCAAACCCAGACTCAGTTGGCGAACAGTGGCATATCCTTCATGGAAAGTGGCACTTTTTTTAATGCTCTCTACGTAGCTTGCGGGGATCTTTTCACCAGTTTCATAGTGATTGGCAAATAGATCCAAACATTCTTTTTCCGCCACCCAATTTTCCATGATCTGCGATGGTAACTCCACAAAGTCCCAATAGACGCTAGTGCCAGAGAGGCCCTTATAGGTAATATTCGAGAGTAGTCCATGTAAGGCATGGCCAAATTCATGAAAGAGCGTAGTCACCTCACCATAAGTTAATAGTGAAGGCCGATTGCTACTAGGCCGTGAAAAGTTGCAGACAATCGAGATGTGTGGACGCAAATCAGTACCACCTATTTTTTGTTGGTTACGAAAACTAGTCATCCATGCCCCATTGCGTTTTCCGGGCCGAGGAAAAAAGTCAGTATAAAAAATACCCAAGTGTCGGCCCTGTTCGTTTAATACTTCATAGGTTTCAACATCCGGATGATAGACTGGAATGTCACTATTTTTCTTGAAAGTTATTCCGTAGAGCTTATTGGCCACGGTAAAAACGCCATTTACAACGTTTTCTAGTCTAAAATAGGGCCGTAAAACTTCATCGTCCAAATTGAACATTTTTTTCTTGAGCTTTTCTGCATAGTAAGAATAATCCCAACGCTCAAGAGGATGATTATGGCCTAGCTCCCTCATGAAGTTTCGTAGTCCCTCCATCTCACGCTCGGCCACGGGCCTAGCGTAACGCAAAATTTCATCTAAAAAATTTAAAACAGTTGTCGGAGTTTTGGCCATACGCTCATCTAAGACAAAATCCGCATGAGTTTTATATCCCAGTAAATTGGCCCGTTCAAAGCGAAGAGCGGCGATCTCTTTCACAATGGCCTGATTGTCATAGTCATTGGATTTAAAACAGCGAGATACTGCCGCTTTGTACATTGTCTCCCTTAATTGCCGGTTGTCAGCGTACTTCAAAAAGGGAATATAACTGGGAAAATTTAGGGTAAAAATCCATCCCTCTTTGTTGTTTTCTTTTGCGGCATTGGCCGCATCTTCAATCAGAGAATCTGGTAGACCGGACAAATCCTGTTTGTTCATTAAATGCAACTGGTAGCTATTCGTCTCGTGTAAATAGTTATCGCCAAATTTTAAAGTTAGTTCCGACATGGATTTATCCAAGGCCCTTAGCCGCTCTTTTTGTGCTCCGGCCAGTCCTACTCCATTGCGAACAAATGTTTTGTAGGTTTTCTCCAGCAGTGTCAATTCTTCGTTTTTAAGATTTAGTGATTTGCGTTTTTTGTATACTATCTCTATCTTGGCGAACAATTTTTCATCTAAAGTAACATCGTTGCCAAATTCGGCCAATAATGGAGAAATTTCTTTTGCGATCGCTTGACGCTTTGGACTGGTGTCAGCGCCATGTAAATTAAAGAAAATGGAAGAGATATTTTCGGCCAATAGATCTGCGTTATCTAGTGCCACAATAGTATTTTCGAAGGTCGCTTCGTGTTTATTATTTTTGATTTCCTCAATGTTGGTGCGTGCCACCTGTATGGCCTCTTTGATGGCCGGAATAAAATCATCATCACTTATTTTATCAAAAGGGACGACTTGAAATGGGGTTTTAAAATCTTCAAGCAAGATATTCATGCGATTACTCCTTGGCGTTAACTATTTTTTTATCATTTTCTGTGTAAAACACTTTTGATGATATGTACACAAATTGATTGCTCAGGATTAAGACCTAAGTGATGGTGGCCGGCCGATATTAAAAGTCAATATTTTGCTTTACTTACCACGCTATTTTCTGCTACATCTGTGGGTTCAGAAAATGCTTATATTCTCTTCAGTAGAAGAGTTGTAGGGGCCTTCAGTGGAAGGCATATCGAAAATAGAAAGAGGTATTTTTATGCAAACGAACGTAGTACAGAACTGGATGAAAGGGTATGAAGTAGTTGTCGGAGAGGACATCGAAAAAAAGGTAGAAACTGATTTTAGTGCTCTGCTAAACTCGGCAGAAACCAAGTCCTTTGAAGAAGGCAACGTATTTAATGGTTCTATCATCAAAATTGGTCAAGACTATGTAACGGTAGACATTGGCTACAAACAAGAGGGACTAGTTTCAGTTAAGGAGTTTTTAAATTTTGACGGAACTCTAAAAATTAAAGAGGGCGACAAAATTGAGGTTTATCTAGAAAAACTTGAATCCACCATGGGCAACCTGGTTTTATCAAAAGACAAAGCAGAAATTTTAAAGGCATGGGATAAAATCTCTGAGGCCTGTGAATCGGGAACTCCACTTGATGGAACCGTTATTGCAAAAGTCAAAGGCGGATTGTCTGTTGATATTGGTGTTAAGGCATTTTTGCCAGGATCTCAAATTGATCTTCGGCCAACCAGATATCTCGATAAGTATATTGGTAAAAAGATGTCATTTAAAGTTATTAAATTTAACAAAAAACGTGGAAATATTGTTCTTTCTCGTCGTGCTATTTTGCAAGAAGAAAGAGGTAAGTTACGCGGAGAAATTTTGGATCAAATTCAAGAGGGAATGGTTGTTAAAGGTATCGTTAAAAACATTACCGATTACGGCGCCTTCATCGATCTTGGAGGAATTGATGGATTGTTACACATCACCGATATGTCTTGGGGACGTGTTAAGCATCCAAATAACATTCTAACAGTTGGCGAAGAGATTGAAGTTAAAATTTTGAAATTTGATGCAGAAAAAGAGCGTGTTTCTTTGGGCCTAAAACAAGTTCAAGAAAATCCATGGGAACGAGCAAGAGATAATTATCAACCAGGTGCTAAAGTTAGCGGTGAGATTGTATCTGTTAAAGATTACGGTATCTTCATTGAACTAGATGACGGTATTGAAGGATTGATTCACGTTTCAGAGATGAGCTGGACTGGAAAGATTAAGAATCCGCAAAAGCAGTTCAACATTGGCGAGCGAATAGAGGCACAGGTTATCGATGTTGATGTTGATAATAAGAGGATCTCGCTAGGCCTTAAGCAATTAATGCCAAATCCGTGGAATGATTTAGGCAAGAAATATCCTATCGGTCGCAAAGTTACTGGGCGTATTAAGTCCGTAGTTGATTTTGGCCTTTTCATTGATTTGGGTGAGGAAATTGATGCGCTAATTCATATCTCAGACATTTCATGGGTACGCAAAAATCTAAATTTAGGTGAGGAGTACAAAGAAGGACAGAATATCAATGCAGTAGTTCTCTCTATCGATGTAGAAAATCAAAAATTTTGTCTAGGGGTTAAACAGTTAGAGGAAGATCCTTGGAAAAAAATTGAAGAGCGCCTTCCTGTTGGTACTATCATTGAGGCCGCAGTTGTTCGTGTTACCGATTTTGGAGCTTTCGTTGAGTTAGAAACTGGTATTGAGGGATTGATTCACATCTCTGAGCTATCAGAAGAGCGCGTTGAAAGGCCATCGGACATAGTGAATAAAGGGGATAAGCCGAAGGCCATGGTTATCTCTTTGGATAAGGATTCAAAGAAGATTGCCCTTTCTATTAAGGCCGCTAAAAATGCAGAGGAACGAGGTACTGCCTATACACAAGAGGAAGTACGGCCTTCAACTTTGGCAGATAAACTAAAAGATTTTAACGCCAAAAGCTGAGTTTGACGCTAGAATTTACAGAGGTAATTGTGAAAGGGGCCATCATGGGATGGCCCCTTTTTTTAATGTTAGTTTGTTGCGGATGATATGAAAAAGATATTTTTATATTTAGATGAGTTTTCGATGAAGAGATATATGTTGCAGGCAAGCTTAGAAAGTGTTGGCCATAAGGCGACCTTTTATGGAGATGTTACCGATGCCCTGTTTTTTATTAAAGATGTTAGGCCAGATATGATTATCGTAGACTATGATTATATTGAAAAAAAATTCCCGGCATTTTTTGAAGATTTGGCCGATCCTCAGATTGCCTCAATTACTAAGGCCGCCTTTTCCCAACGAGAGCGTGGACAACTTTTACATGCTGACAATTTTACCACTATTTTAGAATTACCCCTTACAGTGCAAAAGGTTTTAGAGATAGTATAGACACCCTATCTTCTCTGCGTAATAATTTGAGAATGTTTCAAAAAGATGGCCTTTATGTGATGGGTGTTTTGTTTTTAACCATGATTGTAGTCGCGGCAACGCTCTATTTTCGTAGCGGTATTGATTTTACCAGAATTAACTAAATTCAGTAGAAGGTTTTTCCTGGTTTCCGGGATTGAAAAAAATATTTTCGCTAGATTAATCTAATCTACTTTCTTTTCTTGGCGAATTGGATCGTTGGGGGCCAAGATGTAATTGGAGAGACCTAGATTGTTAAAAATAAAGTCCGGCGCAGAGAGGCGATAAAAAATTCCCTTTTCATGATTTTCGCGATTGATAATATTTGTATTGGTGATAACAACGGAGTGAAGATTTCCTAGTTCGTAGGGGATAAAAATATCATAGTGACTTTGCTTGCTTAAAAAAAAGTTGATGATATGCTCTTGTAGCTTATTCATATCTTCTTCGTCATATGAACTAACCACAAAGCTATTAGGATAAACCCGCGAAATGATCTTGGACGTTTGCCAATTATCAAGTTTATCCTTTTTATTGAAGATAATAAGTTGATCTTTTTTATCGACGCCTAATTCTTTCATTACTCGCTTAGTGACTTCAAGTTGATCTTGATAATTCGGACTGGAGATATCACAGACAATCAATAAAAGATCTGCCTCAATGGCCGATTCAAGAGTTGTTTTAAAGCCATCAATTAGGGTATTGGGTAGGTTGGAGATAAAACCGACTGTATCGATTAAAATCATGGGCGGTTTGGTGTCGGGGTTTAGTGTTCGGTAGGTGGCATCCAGCGTAGCAAAAAGTTTATCTTCCTCCAGAATATTGACGTGACAGAGTCTATTCATGATGGAGGATTTTCCTGTATTGGTGTAACCAATTAGGGCCGCGGTGATTGCCTTGTTTTGTCGTTTTTTGCGTTGTTGTTCGCGAGAGACAATCACATCCTCTAGCTCTTGCTTGAAAAATTTAATGCGATCTTTAATGATTCGTCGATCTAGCTCTATTTGCTTTTCGCCCTCGCCACTCATAACGCCGATACCGCCCTTTTGCCTAGAGAGGTGGGACCAAAAACCAGTTAGACGAGGAAGAATATATTCTAATCGTGCAATTTCGATTTGAATTTTTGCTTCTTTGGTGCGTGCGTGTTTAGCAAAAATTTCTAATATCACATGGCAGCGATCTACTACTGCCATTTTGGTGACTTCACGGATGTTTTTTATCTGGCCGGCGGTAAGCTCAAAATCTAAAACTAAAAGCTCAGAGCCGTGCTCTTTAGCGGATATCGCAATTTCTTCTAATTTCCCCACTCCAATGATGGTGGCCGGATCAACGGTTTTTTTATTTTGGACAAAAGTTTCGGTGGTAGCAACGCCCAATGTACGCAAAAGCTCAACCATCTCATCCAGTGATTTTTTGGTAAGCTCTGGGGTAGCATAGTTTTCCATTTTAGGACAAGTCATGGAAACCAGCGTTGCCTTGGAATTAGTATCAATGGTGAATTCGGAGTCAAACATAAATAATGGATAATTTTTAGCACGATAATCGCTTAGAGGCAAACAGGTGTAATTTTCCCCAGCAGCGGAGAAAATGGAAAGGTATTATCCGACAACTTTAGTAATGTTGAATTTTTTGTTCGGTTGACAATAATTTTACTATCCCCGTATAATTTTAGTAATGCCATTAATGACTGACGGTGATTTGGCGCTCGACATAAATTCAGGAGGAATTGGTGAGAGATATTATAAACTTAGTGCTTACGAAGTTTACTGACGAAACAATTACGACTTTCGTTCTCCTGTGGGTTTTTGTTACGTGTGTTTTAGTGCTTTACTGGATTCATAATCGTCGAAAGTTTCATCAGCTCAGTCATCAAATTCCGGCCAGCATTGTTAAAAATTATCTTGATTCAATTATTCAAAATTCTACTGCTTTAAAATCATCGCTTTTTAGAGGCGGAGGATTGGATGTTGGCGAGGGGATTCCTTCAGTTGTTCCGGTAAAAGATTTGCCGTCCGGGCAAGTTTCGGTGGCGCAGATGAATCAGAAAAATGCAGAGATTTCTGCTTTGCATGCACGAGTAGCAGAAAAAGAGATGGTGATTAAAGATTTAGAGGCCAAAATTGCCAAGTATGAATCAGGCTCAGATGTTAGCGCAGAAAAAGATGAAGAAATTCAAATTTTAAAATCTGAACTGGTGGCCTTGCAAGCAAAGCTAAAAGCAGCAGAAAGTAGGCCGGCAACTGGTGGTGGTGATCCGCAGTTGGCGGCCAACTTCGCTAAAGTAAGCAAAGAAAAAGAAGAATTGCTGGAAAAATTGCAAGAGTATGAAATTATCGAAGAGGATTTGGCGAATCTAAAAAGATTACAGCAAGAAAATGAGCAGCTAAAGAAATCGCTGGCCGCCTATGAGGGGGGAGGCAGTGCTGTGGCCGCCGCTCCTGTGGCCTCGCCACCACCTCCGGCCAAAGCAGCTGAAGTGGAGGTAGCATCGCCGCCCGAGGAAGATTTTGAGGCCCAAATGGCGGCAGCAATTGGGGGAGGCGCTGCTGCTCCAGCTGAAGCTGCGCCCGCAGAAGTTGCGGCCGATCCAATAGCGCAAATTCCGGCCGGTGATGGAGAACAAAAGTCTGCCGAGGAACTTCTTAGTGAGTTTGAAAAAATGCTGGGCTAGTGTCTTGCACTTAAAAAAGGGACTTTATGAAACTTGGCCATTTATTTGTTACTTTGTTGTTGTTGTCCATGTCGATGGATTCGTATGGGAGCATAGATTCTAAAAAAAATAAGTCTCAATTAGAGCGGGCAAGTGCAGAAAAAACTCTTTTGAGGCTTTATGAAAATAACAATCCATCCAAAACACAATTGCTAGAGATAAAAAAACAAAGTTTGGAGCTTGGAGGAAAGGCCGTTCCTGTTTTGATTGAAGTGATGAAAAGTGGAAAGTTTGCGGATAAGAATAGATGGATTGCCACTTTCCTTTTAGGGAAAATTATGGGGGAGAAGTCTGCTCCATTTATTGCTAAATTTACCGAGCATCCGAGCTGGATTATGCGAATGGCCAGCTTGAAGACATTGTTAGCATTAAACCAAGAAAAATATGGAGATCGCTATGCGGCGTTATTAAAAGACAACTCTTTTATTGTCCGCTTGCAGGCACTAGAAAATATTCGCCATCTAAATTTGGCCAATTATTCCGCTAATGTTTGGGCAATGTTGTATGATAAGAAAAATTACTACGCCAGCAAAGATTCTAAAACCTCTAAACGAACAAATTTAATTAAAGAGGCCATAAAAGTTGTTGGAGATCTTAAATTTACCAAGGCCCAGGAGGCATTGCTTAAAATGTCGGCCAATAAAAAATATAGTGATATTTTTCAAGAGATTGACTATTCTTTAGAAAAAATAACTGGAAAAAAATCACCAGCAGGAAATGTGGAGGCCAAGCGCATTTTTTGGAAAAACTTTGGGATAAGCAATACGGTTATCTGATCTTTTTAATCTAGTTCTACTTTTAAAAAGAACTTTCAGCTTCAAGACTTTTTTGTTTTTCAATTTCTTGTATTTTTTGGTCGATAGTGATTACTCGTTGAATGCGATAGAGTAGTGTTTGTTCAAAAATTCCATCGCTGGGAATCTCTTTGTGGCCTTGTAAGAAGTCTTGCTCGACTAGTTGTTTTTTAAATATGGTAATTTTGGATACTTCTCCTGTTCCCTTATATCCTTTGGCCACATTAACAATTATTTTAAATTGAGCGGATTTTACCGCATCTCTTCCTCCAAAGGAGTCTACAAAGTTTAATTCTAAAGTGTTATCGGTCCATCTAGTTTTAATAATTCCCGCTTCTTGATCGGGAGATTCTAGCTCATACGCCTTCATAACCTCTAATGCTGCTTGCCAGCCTTTTACATAGGGAACATTAAAGACTTGCGATGGTATTTCAAACTCTTCAGTTATATACTTAAATTGCTGATATGAAGAGCAGGAGGTTTGCATTACGAGAGCGAAGAATATCAGGACACCAAAAAAGGTAGATTTTGCCATAATTAATTTTAACTTATAAAAATTGACCTGTAGACCATTTTTATATATCTATAGGAAAAATTCTACAAAATCTTGGGAGTGTTTAGTGGATTATTTAAAAATAGCACAGGCGGTATTAAATCAAGAAGCTCAGGCGCTACTGGCCGCCTCGGAAAAATTATCGGCCCCTCAACTTAGGCAGTTTACTAAAATAGTAGAGATGTTAAAACAGTTTGGTGGGAATTTGATTTTTTCAGGTGTAGGAAAATCTGGGGTAGTGGCAAGCAAGATATCTTCTACTTTTTCCTCTTTAGGCCTTCCTTCCTTTTTTTTACATCCCACAGATGCCCTTCATGGGGATTTAGGGCGAGTCACTACGGCCGATGCTATCGTATTTATAAGCAACTCCGGTACGACGGAAGAGATTTTAAAAATGATTCCATATCTGCCAATAGAAAAAAATATGAAGATAGCAATGGTTGGAAATTGCGATTCACCGATAGCAAAACTTGCTGGCCTAGTTTTTGACTGCTCAGTAAAAAGTGAGGCCTGTATTAATAATCAGGCCCCTACTACCAGCACAACTTTAGCAATGGCCATGGGAGATGCATTGGCGGTGGCCTACGAGAGTTTTGTTAAGCTTTCAGTAGAGGGATTTGCTAAAAATCACCCCGGGGGACTTTTGGGAAAATCACTTAGGCTTCGCGTCTTTGATCTCATGGTTGCTCCATCGCAATGTCCGCAACTAAAACGAGGCAGTACTTTGCAAGATGTTATTTTGGCCATGACGAAATATCCCATTGGAGGATGTGTTATTCTTGATGAAGGAAATGTTGTCCTGGGTATTATGGTTGAAGGTGATATTAGAAGAACCTTTACCAAAGATAATTTTGGCCTGAAATCCCCTGTTGAAGAGTTAATGAATAAAAATCCAATAACGATTTCTCCCGAGGCGTTGGCCATTGATGCTCTTGAGATGATGGAAAATCGTGGACGTTCAATAAACATCTTACCTGTCGTTGATGAGAATCATAAATTTTTAGGCATCATCAAGTTGCACGATTTATTAAAAGAGGGATTTATTAAAAGAGGGATTTATTAAAAAGGCCCAAGAAAAAGCGTAGTAGTATTAGTACTCCAAATAGGGCCAGCAAATTTAACAATCCATATTTTTGAAATGGAGTTGGGCCATTGGTGGCACTTTTTAACTTTATATCTAAAATATCGCGTTTATAAATTTCAATTCGCTCACTTTCTGATCCATCCGGATAAGTAATAGACGTTACTCCAGTATTGGTCATGCGCAAAAGAGGCATTTGGAATTCCATGGCCCGCCACTTACTTAAAAATAGGTGTTGGTAGGGTTCACTCGTTTTGCCATACCAGGAGTCGTTGGTTAGATTTATAATAAAGTGTGGATGTTGGCCTTGTTTAAGGGAGTTAAGATAGTCTCGAATATATGAGGAGAAGAGAATTTCATAGCAGATGGCAGAAATAAAATGCGCCTCATTTTTTAAAGAAAAGCTGGGATAGCGCTCTCCTGCGGCAAAGTAGGAAATATTGGTAACAATATCGCTGAGGTATTTATTAAATGGGCCAAAGGGGAGCGTTTCGCCAAAGGGAATTAATTTTCTTTTGTGGTAGTAGTCTTTAAGTATTGTTGTACCGTTGTGATCAAGGCCAAAAAAGAAAGCAGTGTTATATTGAGTTTCAAAAGAACTGGAATTACTTTCATCAGTCCGATCGTAACCGCCGACAAACATCTCCGCTCCGGTGGTATAGATTATGTGATCAAATATTTTGGGAATATAGTACGGAGACTCTTTTTGTAATCTAGTTGATTGTATTTTGGGGAATGCTGTTTCTGGCCAGATTATAAGATCTGGTTTTTCCCCTGCTAGATTTGTTAAGCTAAGCTCGCTGTAGATTGAGTCAACGGTACGTCCGGCCAAGTCATTTTCTCCATTTTCCGATTGAATTTTTAGAAAATTTCCAATGTTGGCCTGCACGAAGCGGATATTGTTTTCCTTAATAGGGATATTTTTTATATTAAGCATTGTTAGAGGAAATAACAAACTGGTTATTAAAAAAATTGGAAAAATTATAGCAAGCAGAGGATCAATTTTTCTTTCATTAATATAGGTAATGAGAGAAATAACCAACCAAAAACTTATAAAGGAATAAAAAGGAGCTCCGCCAATCGGAGCAAAAGGAAGATAGGGATGTAGGTGCAGCCAAGGGTGTCCGAGGTGAGCGGGAAATTGTTGAGGGGTATAGTATTCTAGAATGGTTAGAAAAAAAGCAATAAGGAGAGGGAAAAAAGAACTTTCACGGCGATCGATCACTTTGGTAATTAGATGCATGGCAAGAATAAAAACCAGGTACTGTGGAAGTATTATTAGGGAAAAAAGTAATCCGAGTAGATGACTGACAATGGGAGATAGGGAACCAAAAACTTCCATGGTATGGGCCAGCCAATAAAAGCCAAAGATACAGTGGCCAAGCGAGAAGGCCAATAGATGCATTAGATCATGGCGCAAGGGGTGATGATCGGGAGGATGTTTACAGGTGGAGAATGTTGATAAGTTTTTTAAAAATATAAAAATTCCAATTAAAGCTCCAGGGGGAAATGAGGGGGAGAAGATTATAGGAAATGCGCTGGCATACAAAAGGCCAGCAATTAGTGATAATAGAAAAAAATATTTGCTCTGTTTCATAATGCAGATTCCGTCTGTATAACTGCATTATAGATTATCCTCTATTTGGGTGAAAAGATAAAGTTGAGAGTTACCTATTTGGACCGACGATAGATAATTTTTCCTGGCCGTTTACCGCGACTGTTTAGCATTTTCTTTTTGTTTTCTTCTGCTACGGTTCTACTGCCCTCTGCATTATCGGAAAATTTTGCTTTGGCCAATGCCAAAGCAGCACCAGCATCCAAGGTTCCTCCGGCCAAGCACTTGGCCTTCATAGAGTCTACCTTATGAGCAGAGGCCATTAGCACTTCTTTGACTTGGGCCACAGAAATGTTAGGGAATTGTGATTTCAGCAAGGCCACTACTCCTGAAACAAAGGCCGTGGCCTGACTTGTTCCCGTCAGATAGACCGCGCGAGCGTTGGGAAAAGAGGAGCGGATTCTGTAACCGGGAGCGGAGATATCTACGGTATTTGCCCCATAATTGGAAGAGGGAATAATTGAGAGGTCTTGATCGTTGGCCGTTACGGTTATGATATTGGTTAAGCGGTAGCTGGCCGGGAAGTAGGCATTTTTCTTATTGTCGATATTGGACTCTTCATTTCCAGCGGCGGCCACTACGATAATTCCTTTTCTCTGCGCTTCGGTTAGGATTTTTAATTCCTCGATAGATGGTTCTGCGCCGCCTCCAGAATAGTTAATGACATCAACGTTACTATCTACTGCATAGCGAAGCGCCTCTATCGTAGAGTCTAGATTATCTTGGCCAGTGGCCTTAGGGTGAGTGCTATAATATTTCAAGGCCAGAATTTGTACTTCTGGAAAAATGCTTCTAATAATGCCAGATACGTGGGTACCGTGGCCATGAGAGTCCTCGGGTTTTTTATCGTTAGTTCTAAATTTAGAAAAATCAACCCCGAAGTTTTCTGGGCCAACGTTTCCGCTTTTAACATAAATGTTATTTTTCAAAAATGGGTGTTGTGGGTCAATACCAGTATCTATAACTGCTACCACTACACTTTTTATCTTCTGAAAATTTTTCCATGCCAGTGGAAGGTGAATGGAGGCAGTATCGTTGTATGGAGATATTCCCCAACTGGTGAATTCAGAAAGGAGTGTGCCGTTTCCATATAAGTCACTATTTAAGGAAGGATTTGTGGTGGCAAGTGGAGATAGTGTGTTGTTATTGGCCGTTTGGTTTATTTTGTTTAAAAATTCGACACTTTCAGCAATAGCATTCGTATTAAAGATGGACAGGACATTGAGTGAGATAAAAAAAGCGGCAACTTGAAATTTTGCGCGAGAATTACTGAGCTTGCCCTGTGTGGAACCAAAACGTGTCAAACTACTTCTCCATCTCTTTAGCATTGGCATCTTCCTCTGGTGGTGGTTGATATGTTATGGCCTCTTTTTGGGTGTTTATTTTTCATACACCAGTAGTGAGGCCATTGCCCTATATCTATCAAGTTAGCAATTAAGATGCCATTTGCCGCCTTTTTGAAAATCATTATGTTGAGCTTTTATTCATAAAATAGGCCGTTTAATTTTTAGACAGTTGTTTGATCAGTAGTCAGGAAATGATTGCCATTGCAGGAGCGTTAATTCGTCAAGACACTGTTGAGTGTCTGCTTGTTTCATTTTTTCTTTGATCATGCATAGATTTCGTTTGGCCAAAACCGAAAAGGGAACTTCTTGAGAGGCCACTTCGAAAAATTTATAAGCATTGATTAAATCTTGTTGCTGCATATAAGCACTGCCCAATGCAGAAAAGAAGGTGGCATATCTAGCATAGTAGGAAGAGTACTGATTAAAAAATTTAGAGCGCTCGGGGGCCGGGGTTCTTTTTTTTATGCGTGAAAAAGAGGAGTTGTCAAAAACTAATCCGACTCCTGGTTCTAGTTGGCGGCCAAGTGCCAGATAGATTGCCTTAAATTTCTCCTCACCGGCAAAAGGTTTTTCGGTATTAAAAATATATTTATCAAGGTTGCGCCCAACCAAATCGGTTCCCATGTCCATATAGCGAGTGATGTTAATTTGCTTGGCCTCAAATTTAAAATCAGGCAAGAGTTTTAACCATTTTGTTGAGTGCCAGTAGTAGTACATTAAGAATTTATTCATCAAAAGTACATCTGGGCGTATATCTAAAACCCCCTGAACATACATAAGAGAAGCGTATCCAGTGTCGGCCTCTTCAAGCAGAATAGTTTTTTTGCTGGTGGGTGCTTGTAAGGATGTTGGAACGGAATTTAAACGATTGATGGCCCAATCTTCGATGATGGTATTTTTAGAGAGATTAAGTTCGGGATAGTAAAGATATAAATTTTTAATTGAAACGATAACTGAGGCAGCAATAAGCCAAAATGCTAATCGCTTTTTATATTTGAAGGTTTGATGTACTAGTGAGGATAGGGCCAAAAAAACTAGCATAATGGAGGGAAGAAGATAAAATCTCTCAAGTACTTCAGCTCCCACATTGGCCGGATAGATATTGGAAAAGTAGAAAAATATAATTATGTATGAAAAAATTATGGCAAGATAGAATAACCATCTTTTTAAGATGGCCGGACGATGAGTGATGGTGGTTAAAATAAGCGCCAGGAAAATTAAGTAATCTTTAAAAAAACGTTTGGTAAATTCTCCGATTATGAGAAAGAAATAGGACTCGCGTGCCCCTGCATGTAGTTGAAAGGTGCCATAGTCGCTACGTAAAAAATGATTTAATAAATCACCTAAAGAGCGAATATCTCCCCACGAAGTAAGGTGGCCAACATCCATTAGTAGAATGGTTAGATAAATAGAGATGACCGCAATAATTGATAGTGCGGAGTAGTATAAAAATTCCTTTATGCTTATGCGTTTCCAACAAGCGTGAAAGAGCAGTGGAAAAAGAAAAATAGTGGTTAAATGATTGGTGGAAGATAGGGCAAAAAGGACAAAAAGCCAGCGAATTTCGTTTTTGCTTAACTCTTTTGGTGCTAGGTAAAAATAACTTATTCCGGCAACAAAAAAAGAGTGGAGCATAAAGACATCTGGCAAAATGGAATACTTCCAAACAAGGAAAGAAGAGATAAAAGGTAGAGAAAGTATAGTGGCCAAGAGATAACTTTCTCGCTTGGCAAGCTGGAAAAAAAAGAGCAACACTCCGCTGGCCAAGATAGAGTTGAAGATGGCCGCCCGAAAAAAAATTGTGCCAAAAGGGATTAGGTGCGTGGCCAGAAAAAAGAGTCGATTATATAGCGGGTAGCCGGGAGGATGGATTACTCGGGAGCGATATGAATTTAGCACTAATTCGCCGGTATCCAAAACCTGCACATTGTGAGGTGCCGTCAAGAGATACAGCACAAATAAAAAAAGGGCAGAGCAGAAAAAGTAGAGGGTGTTGGAGTTTTTTAACTTTGCTATTAAGTTCATTGCTAAATATTACTGAGTGATAATGGTTTGTGGGGAGATTGTAGGGGGCGCATTAGATAGTTGGACATTAATGCCTTTGGCCTCTAATGCCTTCACAAGATTCATATTAACAGGTGCCCCGATTTTTTGTAGATTTTTTATATCCTCGGCCGATTGTGGATAATCTCCCTTGTTATAGTAAACGATGGCACGTTTTTGATAGGCATCAACATACATTCCATTTAAGGAGATGGCAGAGGTAAAATCGCGAATCGCTTCTTCGTATCTGGCCAAATTATTTAAAACAGAGCCTCGGTTTGCGTAGGCCTGCAGATAGACTTTATCTAAGCGAATGGCCTCGTCGAAATCGGTGAGAGCACGCTCATAAAAATGTTTTCGTTCCTCAGGATTTGGCAGTTTGCCAGCATGCTTACTAAGGCCGTCCCCTCGATTGTTATAGGCCTGGGCCTCTCCAGGGGTGAGTTTAATACAGTGATCCCATAGAACCACGGAATCTTTCCAGGTTGGAATTTGGAAAGAGTAGCTTCTTAGTGCGGCCAAAAAAATAATTGCGCAGATAAAGATCCAACCAACATTTTTTAAGAAAGCAAACTCCTGCTTAGGATGCCATTTTGTAAAATAATCGATTCCAAAGGCAACGATAAGAGAAATTCCCAGCATGGAAATATAGATATATCTGTCTGCCACGGTAGACCAGCGTTGAAAATCAAAGCCGACCAGGCCGGAGGTGGGAAGAAAACCGACTATAAAAATTGCAGCAGAGAGGACAATAATTTTTTGTTTTTGCCTGATACTCCAAAGAAAGCTCCCCAATATAACGGGAATGATCCATTCGATATAGAGAAAATTATCCGCGATGGCATGTTCGGGAGTTCTGGCATAAAAGCTTGTAAGATCCAATGGCCAGATAATTTTATATAAGTAGAAATTGATGGCATCCATCCAAAGTAGTGGCCGAAAAAGAAGGGGTGAGTTTAGTTGAGTGGCACTAAAAGGTTGTGCAATGCGAGTTAGAATAATAAAAATAGCGGCCAATCCAAACCAAAAAAATGTTTTATTAAAAATTTTCTTTAAATTATTTTCTTCAAAAAAATAGTGATAGGAGGCAAAAATAGCTGGCATGACGACTACTGATGGTTTGGACATCATTCCCAAAACGAAACAGATGATAGACATAATGTAAATTCCGCTTTTTTTATTCTTTTGTTCGCTGTGATAATGGAGATAAAGCTCCAGAGATAAAAAGGCAAAGAAGGTGGCCAACAGACCTCTTAATTCAGAGATCCAGGCAACTATTTCGGCCTGAATTGGATGAACGGCAAAAAGTAGTGCGGCCAGACAGACGGCCCATTGGTTTTTTACAAAGCGGCCCACGATTTTAAAAACCAAGATAACATTTAATATGTGTAAAACGACATTCGTCAGATGATAGAGAGGGGCGTAAAAATCCACTGGTGTAGGCGAGAGCATTTGGCCAAGTGGTTTTAATAATCCCCACACAGTGTATGAAACTGGAATATACATGCCTACGTAAATTTCTGTCCAGATTTTAACCAAATTATCCCAGGTCAGTTGCTGAATGTATGGATGGGGTTGGAGATGATAACGATCATCATCCCAGACAAACCAAAAATCTTTGGTTTGCAAAAAAATTATTAGTGGAACCAAAAGTAAAAGAAGATAGATTACAATTTTAGTCACATCTATTTCTATTACATCTTCCAACTCGGAGGAATTAGAGTTATTGTGGCCTGTCATTGCAGTAGGTGTTGGGTGGCCTAATTCAGGAGTAAGTCCTGTTTTTTCTTTTTGTTTTTTTATCTCTTCTTTTAAATTTTTTTGAACTTTTTTTGACATTGGTTATCCGTATTTTTATTTTTTCTGCTTAGGCAGTTGTTAATATGCAGTCTACGCCAAATCAATTTTTCGAACCTGTAATTGTATATACTCGTTTCCTTTAAATCTATTGATACCTAAATTAAAATAAATTTCCAAAGACGCTCCTCGCTTATTTTGTAACGAAAACAACTCAGAAGGAGCGGTATTTGCCCACTTGTTAATATAATTAAAACTGATTCCTCGAAGTTTTACCATCGGATCATCTAGTGCTGAAAAATTCCAGCGTACATGGGCCTCTCCCATGACTTCAAAGGAGTCAAGTTTTATATCTCTTATTTTAAAGACCGGCCTTTGGTTGTCAACCCCGAATGGTTCGAGTAGTTCCAGGTCGCGCGCTAGTTTGGGCCCAACGTCAGAGGCCTTGATCTCAAGGTCATATTGGTCAGCTATAGTTCGCAAAGAACGAGGGATAGTGCTTAGCGAACTGTTCATTCGCAGGTAGAGCTGATGAAATTTATCCTTGGGCAATGTCATGCCGGCGGCCGCGCGATGGCCTCCATACTTAGTAAAAAGGTCGGATACTTTATTCAGCTCCGCTAAAAGATTAAGTTCACCAGCACTTCGCGCTGAACCTTTAATGAGTCCTTCCTCCTTGGCGTTAGCAAAAACAATGGCCGGAACTTTAAATTCCTCAACTAACTTCGAAGCAACGATGCCGATAACACCCTCGTGCCAATTTGGATCATATACTATACTTATGTTTTGTTCACCATTTATCATCTCTCGACGAATTTGCTCTTTGGCCTCTTTAAAAATTTTACTCTGAATAAATTTGCGATCATCATTGCAGTTTTCTAGTTGTTGATAGAGTCTTCGGCCATCTTCTGGATTATCGGCCGTTAATAGTTTTAAGGCGCAGGCAGCATCTTCTAGACGGCCTTTGGCGTTGATCAGGGGGCCAATATTAAAAGAGAGTTTTTCACTTGGGAGCATGGGCCAAGCACGCTCTTCTGCCGTTATAAATACCCGAAGGCCGGGATATTCTGAATTTTTAAGCAGTTTTATTCCATGTCGGGCCAAGCGCAAATTAGTCGTATTTAAAGGGGCCATATCACAAATAGTTCCCACGGCCACAAATTGTAGTAATGGATAAAGAGGCGGACATTTTTTGCCAAAGGCCTTTTCCCAATCATTTTTAATTTGTAATGCCAGAGCAAAGGCCACTCCTACTCCGGCCAATCCTTTTAAATGTTGATGGCATGTCTCATCTCGACGATTGGGGTTTACAATGGCCGTGGCCCAAGGCATTGATTCGGCAATATCTTGATGGTGATCTGTTATGATAAGATCTAATTTTTTTTCTCTAGCATGATCTGCCGCCTGAGTGTTGGTTATTCCGCAATCTACAGTTATTAACAGGCCAATATTGTATTCTAGTGCTCGGTCAATAAGTTCACTGTGTAGTCCATAACCATCATCAAAACGATTTGGTTGTATTATTTCAACTTGGACAGAAATTGATTTGAAAAAGAAAAAAAGCAGAGCACAAGAAGTAGTACCATCTACATCATAGTCTCCATAGATACCTATCTTCTCCCCGCGTTGGATGGCCGCAATTATGCGGGTAGAGGCCTCTGGTAACCCTTTTAACTGGACCAATTCTGGAATAGAAAGCAGATCCCATGAAAGAAATTCCTCAACATCCTTTTTGGCCATGTTTTTGAGACGGAATAATTCACGAATGACGGGATGAAGTGTAAGCGAGGTAGCAGATGGATTGGCCATAGGCCAACAAAGGTATCATAAAAATCAGCGACTACCAAATAACATGAATGCCTTTTACTAAATCTTCTTCGCAAAGCTCATTACAATCAGCGTAGAGATTTTTAAATTCCGCAGAATTTTTAGCGTGAATTTTTCCAAAGTAATTTGTTGGTAAAAAGGATTTGTCGCATGCTGGACATCGTTCAAGCTCTTTAGTTGACTCCATGAGATGGCCACAAACGTGACACTTTTTGATTAGAATTTTCCCTTTGCATTTTTGTTCTTTGCTACTGACTTTTTTATCACAGGTTTTCATTGGCGCAGTTTCCCCTTCTGGTTGTTCATCAAAGCTTCCACTGCTATCCAAGGCATCTAAACACTCCTGTTACTTGCCATTTTCATCAGTTCCTGAAGCACTGATCGATTTTTTTTTATAAAAACTGAGGAATATTTGGGAAAATTTTTCCCGTCTAATTTTGTCGGCCACTAAATTGTAAAAAAATAGATTAACTTTAAAAAAGAATCTTATCTATTGCTTTCAGAATTTCATTGAAATTATACCGAGACTGATAGAGGCAGTCTGCCCCGGCCATGGCTATTTCATCGACGTATTTGCTATCTAGTTTATCGATGCAGCAAATTACCTTGGGAGTTCGACTTTTTTGCGAAATGACTTTTATGGCCTCCAGCTTGTTATCTTGATTTGGCAGAGTTGTTGGTTCTACATCTTCAATCATTGCGGCAGTGCTGATACTTTCATTAAGCGGAGATTTTATTAATGTTATTATTTCGCTTTCAATCATATCTTGAAGTGTTCGCATTACAATGATTAAGTCATATTGGGTGTGTTCTATTTGATTGATCGCTTGAAAACCGCTGGACATGCTATCGACCGAAATTCCCTGCATGCGCAAGCGAGAGGCGATATTGTTGCGCTCCTGGGTATTTTCATCGATTAAAAGAACTTTTGATTCACGATACTTTCTGTTTTTTTCTTTTTCGGATAATGCGGCCATTTGCTGTTGCCTTATGTCTGTGGGATGTTAGCTGAAAATCAATGCTGATTAGTATCCCTTGGGCGCTAATATTTTTCAAGCTATTCAGTCAAATAAACTATTATGACGAGTAATTTTTTTTATTCCAGGCATCCACTTTAGCAAGTTCTTCTAGTATTTTAACGTACGATTCTAGTCGGGATAAGAGATAGAGGTCGGCCAATTCGTCACTTTCCCATAGCGGCGCAAAAGCACACCCCTTAGCGTTTTCGCTGTGGGTGCAGTTTGAAAAGGAACATTTTAGGGCGATTTTTTCAATGTCTGGAAAAAGAGAAAGTAGTTCATCCTTGGAAATATCATCGAGTGCAAAAGAGCGAACACCGGGAGAGTCAATCAATTGAAAAAATTCACAATCAATTATCTCTGACCAGGTTGTGGTATGAGTCCCTTTCTTGTTTTTTCCCACTTCGTTGGTTTTGAGCAAAATGCTATTGCCTGCAAGTAGCGAAATGAGCTTGCTTTTACCGACACCAGATTGTCCTACAAAAATGGCCGTTTTGTTGTGTAATTCATCACGCAATTGCGCAATGCCATTTTTCAAAAAGCGTTGTTGATAATTTGATTTATTGGGAGAACTGGGATCGAAGCTGTTGGCACATATTTCAAAAGATTCGATACCAAGTTGAGCAAGTCTTTCGGCCTCGAAATGGATAAAAAAAAGATCTTCATTGTAGAGATCCATTTTGTTGAATACAACTAACGGTCGAATTCCCCACTGATAGGCCCGCACCAAAAATCTATCTATAATTCCGCGTTTGTAATCAGGATCGGCCGCAGATGTTATAATTACCAGGCAATCACAATTAGCTGCAGTAACCTTTTTTTTCCCTTCGCGAACAATTACCCTAAAGATTTCGTTTTGCCGCTTTTCCACTGATCGTATTTGATATTCACCTGTCTCAGAAATAATTCCTAGATCCACAAAGTCACCCACAACGACGGTGCCATCTTTAAGAAGATTGCCGAGCGCACATGCTCGTACGGTGAGACCACTGTCGATAATTTTGCAGGTAAATTCGCGAGTAGAGGAATGGTATATACGGGCGCGAATAAATTATCTCCTATTACGAAAGGTTGTTTTATGGGTAGAAGGCCCAGTAGTTTTTATCAATCTGACAAATTATCAATTTCTTGACAAGAAGTATTATTTTGCTTAAATTTCGCAGAGCGATCCCCAGCATTAATAAAATCATATGCGCACCGGTAGCTCAGCTGGATAGAGCAACCGCTTTCTAAGCGGTAGGTCACAGGTTCGACCCCTGTCCGGTGTGCCAATTTTTTATGCATCTTTTTTCTGCTAAATCTCCAAGTTTTTTGTATCTGTTCTTTTTTATGTGAACCTCTCAATAACTACCTTAATTACCCTTAATTGAGTGAACGTAAACATTATGTTTGGCATAGCTGCTTTAATAAGCGGTAATAATCCTTAGTCGATTCATATGCCATTGCGCTGATAAAATTAATAAATCCAGAGTCATCCTTTTTGCCCGTCTGCGATTGTTTAATTAAAGCAATATAGTCAGCCCTAAGAATTGGCGGGATTATTGTTATGGTATAACCGGCCTGAAAAAGCGAAAGGTTCATTAATAATCGTGCTGTTCTGCCATTGCCATCAACAAATGGGTGAATGCCAACAAGCTCTTTGTGAATCAAGGCCGCGGCCTCAATGGGATGATGTTTCTTTTTGAGTGAGGGGATTTTTGCCACAAATTTTTTCATAAGAGTAGGGATTTTTGATGGGGCAGGTGGCACATATTCAGTTCCAGTGATAACAACTGGAACTTCGCGATAATGGCCAGCATTTTCGTTGTCAATTCTATAATAGAAAAGTCGATGAATGTTTAAAATGTCTTTTTCAGTAATTGTTTTCTTTTTTGCAAGGTCAAAAACCATGTCATAGGCTTCGCTGTGTCCTGATGCCTCATAATGATCTTTTAAGGGCCTTCCTGCGATAGTAAGTCCATCTTCAAGGACAACCTTCGTTTCTGTTTCAGTAAGGGTGTTACCTTCAATGGCGTTACTGGAGTAAGTTAGGCTTATTCGGAAATATTCCTTGATTTGCTTTAACAATACTTTGTTAATTGGTCTAAATTGATCAATTTTTCCATTGAGTTTGTCGATTTCATTTATTTTATTATCATACTTCATTTTGAACTACTCCTCTTGGTGGCCTTTATCTTATGATGGGCCTCCATGAAATCCACAAGCGCAGATTGATCTTCCGCTCAAAAACGGACTCGGGTAAAGAAACTTTTTCAAAATACATACGTTCAAATTCAACCGGTGAAATGTAACCAAGCGTCGAGTGAATTATTGAACGATTATAAATTACTTCAGTCCATTCAAAGATGCTAGCTTTTGCTTTGGCCCTTGTTAAAATTTTTTTGCCTAAAATATGCTCAACTTTTATGGTATGAAAAAAACTTTTTGCAGGAGCAGCAAAATATCTTTTGGCCGTCTCAGGACTTACTTTTGCCATGCGGACATACTTTTTATTTGTAAGGCCGCCAACAATTCAACTAAAAATTCAACCTCATCCTTATCGACCGTTGAATGAGAATGCCAGGCAGTTAATGAACATTCTCCGTCTCATCTTTTTCAAAATCATAAAGAAGACGTGGCAGTACAAAAACATCGAAGGTGTAGCACAAAAGCATAGTAAGCGAGGTATAAACGCCTAATTGATAAATAGGGGTGAAAGAAGAGAGTGCCAGCGAAAGAAAGCCAATACCGATAACAATGGAGGTGTAGGTCATAGAAGGAACCCCTTCAAAAAAGACTAGTGAAATGGCCTGCTCAACGCTTCCTATTTTTTTGAAAGCATAGCGATAGCGGATGATAAAATGGATAGTGTCGTCAACACCCATTCCAAAAGCTATAGAGGCGATAATGGCCGTTCCCATATTTAGCGGCTCTTGCATAATGCCCATGATGCCATAGATGGCAAAAATAGGCAGAATATTAACCACCCCAGCAAATAGCATCAGTGAAAATTTTCTGGCAAAAATAAAGATAATTAGCAAGATCGCAGAGATGGCATAAAAAGAAGAGGTCAATTGCGAGGCCGACATTTTATCGGCAGACTCCACAGTATTAAGGTAGGTTCCTCCAATTGATATTTCTAAATTATCTAGCTGCTCTTGAGCAAAAAATTGGCGCGTTTGTGCCACAATAGATTTAAAGTCCAGTGAACTAATACTTTTTGTGCGCACAAAAATTAAAGTGGAATCTTCGGAGGAATTAATATAATAACGCAACATCTCCTTGTCTTCTCCTTCCAGCAACATATGTACCTCTTCTAGGGCCCGCAGGTCTAAATACCAGTTGGATTTAATTTCATCACTAAAGGCCTTCTCGCCTTCGTTTAGCAAAGAGAGATAGTTTATAACTTTATCAACGTCGGGAGAGGTACTGATAAAGTTGCTATATTTTTCAATAAGTCGCAGTGTTTTTTCGTTCTTAACACCGCTGGGATTGGTGATTTTTACTACAATGGGATATTGTCCGGAGAGGTGTTGATTGATAAAATCAACGCTTTTAACAATTTCAGAGCGCTCTTTGAAATATTTATAGTAGTTGGTATCCAACTTCATATTGAGTACAAAAAAGCTAATAATAAACATTAAAAGGGCATAGAGATAGATTAATAGGCGCTTTGTTTTAACAAACTTGTGACACATCTGTGTGAAGGCAATGGCCAATTCATTGCGCTGTAGATGACTAAAATATCTCAACTTCATAGGAGTCGCAAATAATAGTATTGTCAATTGACAGTAGATGGATCCCATTACTAGGTATAATCCCAATTGATTTACAGTTGGCATAGGACTAAAGAGCATAGAGGCAAAACCCAAGAGGGTGGTTAGAATGGCCAAAAAATTTGAAAGCAAAACTTCATTCATTCCCTGGTTGCTGCTTGAAAAGATATGAATAGTGTAGGCAATAGAAAAAGCAGTTATGATGGCCGGAGTAGCGGTAGTAGCGATACTAATTTTCATTCCTAAAAGAGTAACAGTGCCAATAGTTAAAATATTGGAAATGGCCACAGTGCTTAAGATCATCAAACTGGCCCAGATATTTCTATAGATTATTAGCATTAGTACAAACATAATTAGTACCAGCAAAGAAGTGTAGAGGATGATATCATTTTCGATATAGCGGCCGGTGGATTCCATAAAAACATGCATGCCGGCCAAGTAAAATTGAGAGGGCCGATTGAAACTTTTATGGGTAGAAATTATTTTTTTTACTGTTTCTTCTTTTTGTAGATCAGTTATCCCATCATCAAAAATAATATTAAATCCTGCAACTCTGCCATCCTTACTTATAAAGTTTTTTAAATAAAGTGGATTGGCCAGGGCCTTTTTTTTGAGCGCACTTAATTCTTCACTATTAGTTGGCAGCTCCTTTAAAAAGGGAGCAGTATTAGTAATAATTTCTCCGCCGACCACTTCATTCCAAAAACTTTGAACGTTGACTAGACTAATACAGGATTTAATTCCTGGTATTATTTCCAGATTTTCTTGTATTTGCTGCAAAAAGCGCAACTCACTTACTTGAAATAGATCTGGAGAGTGATAGGCCAGCACGACTAACTCATCTATGTTACCAAAAACTTTCTTTATTTCTTGGTTGGCCCGATCAATATCATTTCCCGATTCATAGAGAACACTTAGACTGTTATCCACTCGCGTTTGCCATAGCGGGAGCAAAAAAAGCAAACTGACAATGACGATAAATCCAATACAAAGATTGGCATATTTTTCTAAAAATATTGATAGATCAAAGTTAGTTTTTGTTTTCATACAAATAATTTCCTATTATTTTGATTTTATAGTGTAGCAATGTCCGGGATTATCGCTATCACACATTACGGTGCAGATATTGCAGTTGGTACAGCGAAAATGATACTCCTCGTTGGCCGCAATCTTTTTCATTAAATCTGGTTCGGCCAAAAAGGGACGACAAATAGATACTGCTGCGATATTGGTGTTAAGAATATTAGAAATAGAAGACTTTTTACGAATTCCTCCCGTAACAATGATGGGAGTATTAACTTTTTTGGCAATTGCCAGTGCGTTTTCTAAATTATAATTTTCACTAAATGGATAGAATTTTTTCTTATACCAGGGAAAAATAAATTTAAGCCACAGTTTTTGTACTAGACGAGGATACCTGGCAAAAAGAGGATTGTACTTGAAAACTAAATTAATAGGCAGTTTGCCACGAAATATGTTCATAGCAAATTCCATCGTTCCATAAGATATTTCAATTCCATCTACTACTTTAAGTTGGTCGATTAGTTCACAAAAAATGCGGGCCATGTCAACTGTAAGGCCTCGATCATCCCCAGCACTGATTTTAGTTAGGATTAAAAAATTGGGGCCACAAACCTCTCTAATTTTTGTGAGAATTTCTTTGGCAAAACGAAAGCGATTTTCATAACTTCCACCCCATGAATCTGTTCGGCGATTAGTGTGGGAGGAAAAAAACTGATGAATAAGATAGCCATGAGCGCAATGTACCTGAACACCATCAAAACCTGCTTGTTGCGCACGTTTGGCGGCATCAACATATTCAGCAATTATAGATAATATTTTTTCTTCACTTAAAGTTTTAGGCCGTTGACGAAAATATGTGCAAGTTATTGCGGAAGGAGCGTAAATGGGAGAATGGGTAATTTCACTTCTCGTTTGTCTCCCGCAATGGGAAATTTGCATACAAATTTTTGCTCTATGCTGATGAACAAGATCTGTAATTTCTTGCCAAGGAGCAATTTTATTTTCATGATCGATTCCACATTGACGAGGTTGATAGGCGCGGCCTTCTAGAGAGACATAGTTAAAGCCAGTGATAATTAGTGCCACATCATTGCGGGCCAGATCTTCATACATGTTATGTAGATGTTTGGTGGGAATCCCATTATGATCTCCACCGCCCTCGTAAGTTGCCGCGCGGATTACTCTGTTTTGAAGGGTAGTTTTTCCCAAGCGAAGCGGGAAAAATATTTTGCTGTTATCCATAGATATTCTCTTTGATAAAGGCCAAAAGGCCACTTACATATTTTTCCATCGTCAAATCTCGTGGGTCGGGCATAGAGGAGGGAAGTTGAAAGGAGAGATTATTTTTAGTGAAGCGTATTCCGGACCCATTATTTATTTGTCCAAGGGGAAAAATGGTGATGTTTTCCTTTTTACAATTGGCCAAGAAATCACTGTTTTTATTTTGGGGAATACCAAAGAAAAGTTCATATTCACCGAGAGTGGAGAAGAGAAAAATTTCCAGTGGCATTTGGGCCAATTTACTTATCTCTTGTGCTTCTTGTTCAATTAACTCTTCTTTGAATTTCAATTCAAATTCTACCAACGGATTTACTTCGCTTAAATTGTATAGAGAGTTAATTGCACCATCGCTGCTATCAATCATAAAGCTCGCATATTTTTTTATAACAGTAGATTCTTTATAACGAGAAATAAAACGAGGAGAGGCCAGGGCAATGCTTCTATTATCAAGTGGTAGTTTTTTATCGCGCAATAAAAGTAAGGCGAGTGCTTGACGATTACCCGTTCCTAATTTACCAGTGGAATACAAGAAATCACCCGGTCTGGCCCCTTTTCGTAAAACGGGAGTAGTAAGACATTGTCCAAAGGCCGTAGCAGTATATGCCCAGCAATTTCCAGTAGAGGTATCTCCTCCTAAAAGATAGGTGTTAGTTTTTTGTAATGCCTCGGCGATACCTTGCAAAAAACTTTGCTGATACTTTTCATCTTTTGCACGATCCAATCCCATGGAATGAAGATAAAACTGAGGATCGGCTCCGACGGCCAGGAGGTCACTTATGGTGGCAATGGCCAGATTAAAACCTAAGTTGGCCGGAACAAGATCAGAAAAATAATCTTCTTCCGCTGAGTAGGAATCAATGTTGATGGCATAATTTATTCCCCCTAGATTAATTATTTCGCTGTCGGCCTCATAGGCGTCATTTAGTTGTGCAGGATGTCGCTTAAAAGTTTGCGAGATGAATTTTACTAACTCTTTTTCTTTTTTACTCATTTGATCAATCCTATTTTTTTAGGAAGAAGTTTAATGCTACAGGGAAGTTTTCCTTGAGGATCTCCATCAAATTCCACATCGGGGGCCGCAGAAGAGTAGTCACAGGCAAAAGAATTTATAAATATTAGTTTGTTTGAAGGAAGACGATGTAGAGAACCATCATATATTTTTTTTACATTAAAAAGCAGAGAGAGCAGGCCCATGTTATTAATGGAAAAGAGATACATTTTTCCGTCATCCGGCAAAACCTCTACATCCACTTTTACTCCTGAGGCAATTAGTGGATTTTTTCCAATGGCCATATTAAGTGTTTTTTCAAAAAGCATTTCTTGTCCATCAAATCGTACCTTTAAATTTGCTTGCTTATATTTTAAAACAGAAAGGATTATGGAAAAAAATGTTCCCAAAAGATCACCAAAGTATCTGCGCAATCCAGAGTTGCTACCGTCAGCTACGCTAGCACCAATACCCAAATTTACACTGCATAAAAACCAAGAGGTCTGGTCGGTGCTATTTTTTTTATAAATGACTTCTCCCACATCTATCATCACGACGCGATGGCGCTTTAGATTTGCAACGGCTTCCGTCATTTTTAGAGGTATTTTATGATATTTACAGATATCGGGGCTAGTGCCGGTATAGATAATTCCAAAGGCCGGAAGTGTTTGTGTTGAATTTAAAAGCTGGCAGGCCTGGCGTAGGCCGTTTAATACTTCATTGATAGTGCCATCTCCGCCAATGGCCACGATGCCTTGGTATTTACCAGTGAGTGCCGCTTCTTGGGCCAGTACCACGGAATGTCCTGCGTAAGTAGAGGTTCCTATTTCATACGCTAGTTTCTCCCTATCTAACAAAGAGAAAATTTCTGGCCACAATTTTTTTCCTCGCCCGCTTTGAGCGGTAGGATTTAAAATAAGATAGTATTTGTTCATTTTTTATAGATTCCCATTTTTTTATAAAGAGGAGTTTCTTCTCCCTTATCCCATTTTTCAATGATCTCCTTAGTATATTTCCAGGGAAGAGGCGTCTTGGGAACATTGTTTTGCTTAAGAGCTTCTCCAATTCGCATGGCCTCTGTACAGCAAGTCCACTTTACTCCCGGACGCTTAAAATGATATCTCATTCTTTGGAAAATTTCTAAAAACGGTTCCTCGTTAACATTGCCAAAAGAAATATTGATAAACTCACATGGTTGAACTTCTCCTTCATGGTTAAAGTAAAAGCGATCAATTCCCCCAGCAGTACAACCAAAATGATCTTTATCTTCTTCCATTACTTGGAAAATAATTGAAGGATAGTTAGAAGCTTCCGGGCCTTCGTTAAATCGATGATGATACTCTCTAAGTTTTTGCATCAATTCTTCGGAATCAAAAATTTCATCTTTTTCATAAAGCCAGGCACCGGAAGGTTTTGCATGGATAACTTGCACTAACGATACTTTTAACTCACTGGTAATTTTGAATAATTTTTCCACATCTCCATTTCTGATTTGCTTAGCTGAGGGACAAAAATTTATGGCCGTGACAATTCCATATTTTTGAAACATTTTTATTGCTTTAGTTGCAATATCAAAAGAGCCTTCCATTTGGGTGAAGGATTCATATTCTTGGGGATGAGGAGTGTGCAAGGAGATCATAACGCCATAAACATTGGCCGCTTTCATCTGCTGCGCTTTCTCTTCAGTCAGAGAGTACCCGGTGGTATTAACCCAAACTTCTGCTCGCTCATCAAAAACGGAAAGTAAATCTAGTAATCGATTGAATCGAACTAACGGCTCTCCTCCCTCCAAGTCAAACATGGAAACACCAAGCTCTTGCATCTCTTTGGCCGTCTTTTTTAATAATGCCATATCAAGTTCTGGCCCTTGATCATTTCGTTGATAGCAATGAGGACATTTGTAAGGGCATGCTTTTGTCATGGAAAATACCACCGTAATTGGCCCAGGATTTTTATTGTCTGGATCAAATTTTTTCAAAGCATGAAAAAAAGGTTTACTTGGGAAGGCCGGAAGATAAAGTTGAATTTTATATTGGCCATTTATCTTCATAATTTTATTTTCATAAAATCCTTTTATTGCAATTAATAACCGCCTCAGATAGATGAGGTAACGCCAAGGATTCATTTTGAAAGTCAAAAGCTCTAAAGTATATTTCCATCCAACATAGAGGATAATATAGAGGTAGGTTAGTGGTTTTTTTATACCCAAAACTGGTTCTTGCACAACTTCTTTAGGGATATTAGACATAGTGGCCTCTCCTTATATTTTATACTGTTTAAGATTTATAGATAGCGGTATAGCTTCCACCACTTAACCGTTTTTCTTACGGCGTAGTTTAAATCGGTGGTGGCCTCAAAATTTATTTCTTTCTTTGCCTTATTAGTTTGGTAAATATTGTTGGCATACATCATGTAAAGTCGGCCACGAGTTAAAAGAGGAGGTGTTTTACTTTTAAGGAGTAGATATAAAAGTTCTAAAATAATAGAGGGAAAAAGTAAGGCCCAATAGGGTAATTTGTATGGAATTTTCTTCTTAAGATGGAGACAAAAAAGGCCATAAAAATTATTCATTAGCGGAACGGAAGAATTTCCAATGGTGTAAATATTTATTCCCACCCGATTGGCCAAAATGGCGGCATGTACTGCTGATGCTACATCTTCCACGTAAACCACATGAAATAAATTAGTGGAAGAGGCGGGCAGGGCCCAAATACCATCACGAATGGTTTTTGAATATTCGTAGGGCCCAGCATTAAATTCTCTTGGCCCAAAAATCCAGGCGGGACGTAAGATGGTCAAATTTCCCTGAGACTTTAAGGCCAAGGCGATGGCCGCTTTTTCGCCATCGCGCTTAGTATTACGATAGTGATTCATGGCACTGGGTATAATTGTCTCGAGGAAATAGGGTAGATTAGAATTATATTCAACATCCTCGCTCTTGGGAGTTAGAGAATCTTCTTCTCCCATTACGGCAATAGAACTGATGTGAATAATTTTTTTTATCTTTGCTTGATTGGCAAGTTGATGAATTTGAGAGGCCAGTAAAACATTTGATTTATAAAAATCTGAATATGGACCCCAATCTTTGGCCAGTGCGGCGTTGTGTACTAAAATGTCAGATGTGGAAAAGATCTCTAATAGTTTTTTTTCATCTGTATAGTCAATTTCCCAAATAGTTGTTTGATAGTTTTTTAAATATTCTTGAGAACTTCCTTTTCTGATAAGCGAGATAACCTCATATCCTGATCTGGAAAGTTTTCTAACAATGTGACTGCCCAAAAAACCATTGGCACCGGTTACTACAACACGCATTAGACAATTACTCCATATTTTTTACCAATCAGTTCTAGAGCGGAGAGTACTTTTAAAAGCTGTTTTTCACTATGAGAACACATTAAACTTATTCGTAAGCGTGACTGTGTTTTGCTTACGGCCGGAAAGACTACCGCAGAACAAAAAATTTTTTCTTCCGCCAATTCCCGGGCCATGAGTTTGGTTTTTTCTTCATCGCCAATGATAATAGGAACAATGGCCGAAATGGTTTGTCCAATATTAAAACCAAGCTCTCTTAGTCGGGCCGTGAAAAGCTGTTTGTTGTAATCTAATTTTTCCTTATGTGAGAGGTCATTTTCTAAAATATTAAAAACTTCAATTAATCCTCCAACTACGGCCGGAGGAAGACTGGTTGAGAAAATATAACTGCTTGCAAAATGGCGAATATATTCTACTAATTTTTTAGATCCCACCACATAACCACCGATACCGCCAGGAGCTTTCGAAAGAGTTCCCGTAATAATATCAACTGCTCCTGTTAAGTGGAAATATTCTTCTGTTCCACGTCCATGATCTCCGACAATACCAATGGCATGCGCTTCATCTATCATTAATCGGGCATTATATTTTTGCTTTAGCGCTATAAGTTTATCAAGAGGACAAATATCTCCATCCATACTGAAAATGCCATCAGTGACAATTAAAACACCATCATATTGAGAACGAAGTTTGATTAGAAGTTTTTCTAGATGCTCCATGTCGTTGTGTTTGAAAAATTTTACGGTGGCGCGAGTAAGCTTTGTTCCTTCAATTAAACTGGCATGCGAATAGGTATCAAGTAGTAAAAGATCATTGCTGCAAATGAGTGAACTAATTGTTCCAATATTAGTGCTAAATCCCGTGGGAAAAATGGCCGCCAATTCTCGAGAATAAAAGGTAGCAATTTTAGTTTCTAATTTTCGATGTAAATCAAAGGTTCCTCCCAGCAGCGCCACACTACCACTGCCATTTCCATATTTGGCCAGTGCAGCTTGCGCTGCATTTACTACTTTAGTATTGGCCGCTAGATCTAAATAATTATTTGAACCCAGCATGATCATTTCACCTGCTCCTTCAACGACTACGGTAGAAGAGGTGGCCGAGGCAAGTGTTCGACGGTAGGCATACTCTTTAGTTGATTTTGCCTCTTCAAGATATTCATAAAAAGCATCTAGATTGGCAAAAATATCATTACGCTTGCTTTCAATAAAAAAATCGTGGAAGTTTTTTTTCATAAAGTTGGATACCTATTTGCTTAGTTTTTAATATGGCCATCAAAGTATTCTAAAATAGCAGTGATGCTGGTGAATTTTGCAATATCGCGATCATCAATGACAATCCCCAATAAATCTTCCATATCGTTTGCTACTTCTGCCGCATAAACGGAATCAATTCCTAAATTGGCCAGTGAAGTGGAGTAGTCATT
Organism: Bdellovibrionales bacterium RIFOXYD12_FULL_39_22; assembly: GCA_001770205.1. Lineage (GTDB taxonomy): Bacteria > Bdellovibrionota > Bacteriovoracia > Bacteriovoracales > Bacteriovoracaceae > YD12-FULL-39-22. The sequence goes on along the minus strand of MEQL01000048.1, from coordinate 47,052 downwards.
ATTTCCAATCACGATCTGGGTATGTTTTTCAATAGATTTTAACAGTTCTTTTTCTAATTCCTTTTTTGTCATATTACTATTTCCTTCGTTGGTATTTATTCATGGCCGCCTATGAACGGCCATGTGTTTATGCTTTAGCGTCACCATGCAATCCAAAAATCATATCGATTAGAATATAGCTGGCAGATAACAAGTAGAGTGCTAGCGTACCATCGATAATTGATAAAATGGTGATCAGACTTAAAACGCAGGCCTGAATGTTAATTCTTAGATTATAGTACGTCGCTTCGCCAGAGGGTTTGATGTAGTACAAAATTCCTGTCCAGAGTACGGTTAGCACTGTCAAAGAAAAGCAAAATAGTGCCGCTGTCGGGTCCTGAAATGTGGCAAGATCAATTGCCCCCAAGGCCAATAGAGATAATACGATGACTCCTGGAATAAACGAAAAAATTAGTCCTACCTTGCGAGCGGTATCTAGTCCGTGAACGACAATAAAAGTTTTTGTTCCGGTGGCCTTGTCTCCCTCATAATCTTTGAAGTAAGTAAAGTAAGTCATCCTACCAGTGATAAAGACCATCAAGGCCAAAAGGCCTATTATTTGCCAGGAAAGAGTGAGTGGCCCGACGGGGCCTGCAATAGTGAAACCGTAGATTGGGCAGACAGTCATTGACATTCCGAAAATGACATTACCAAGCAACGAAATGGATTTAGCATATTCATAAAGCAAATTGAGCAAAACGCCGGCAATAAGAGGGAGAACTGAAAGTGGTGCTATAAACCAAGAAACAATTCCCAGTATGATCATAATAGAAAATGAGGTAAAGAGCGCAATCTTTGGTGAAAGTTCTCCTGTAACCATGGGGCGATTGGGGGCATTGATGCGATCTTCTTCCATGCCAAAATAATCGTTGACCACTTGATTAACTCCATATGCTAAAAAAATTGCTATTAAAAAGAAAATTTTTTTTGCCAAATCCACTTGGGTTTCTGGGTAGAGATATTCGTAGTAGGCAATACCAATCCATCCGGCGATACCAGTGATAAAACCAAAGTGGAGTCGCATAGATTTAATGTAAAATTTGGTGAAACTTAAAAGATCCTGCATAAGAACATCCTTTTTATAATGCTATCGAGCTATCGAGCTATACGAATTACCTGAATTCAAGTTTGAAACCATATCGGTATTATTTGTAATTACGATAGTATTACTTAATCCAGTTCGAATTTAATCCATTTTTTTGAAAGCTTACTGCCATTATCCGACCTATTTACCAGTCTATCGTGCGAAAAAATAACAATCTCTAATATTTTCGTAAGGAGTCTGATAACGCATTATTGGATTCGAAGAAAGGTTGAAGGTAAAAAGCCTTTCATTTAATAGTTCCTTGTTTTTAAATCGATCTGCACATACAACCAGTCCAGTTATCTTTTCTTTATCGGTCATGGCAATTGCCTTTTGTAATTTGTCATTTAAAATGCTTCCTGTCGTATTTTCCATAATAGATCGTCGTTGTGAGTAATAAGTTACTTCTGGATTTTTTTCATGTCCCCATATATACAAAACCTCATCCTCTTTCACATATTCTTGTATTTTATTCCCAAATTCTTGAATATTTGTTCGATTATGGCCTTGTAACATAAATAGAGCACTATTTCTGTGACTAACAATTTCAGAAAAAACAACCAATAATAAAATTGAAACGCCAATCATTCGCTTACTAAGGTTTTGTTCATCGATATACTGCAAAATAGGCAAGCCGAGAGAAAATAGGATTAGAAATCCGTCAGCGTATGAGTAGTAGTTGTGTACAAAATGCAAATTTGTAAAAGTGGCAAAAACCAGTATCGCAATTAGCAGTGATGTGGCACTGAGAAGTTTTGTTTTTTTATTGGCCAAGATGAAAAGAAGTGCCCATAGCAGGACCAGAAAGGTTGATCCAAGGGTGTTAAAAATAGTGTGGTGGTAGAATTGCCCCCAAGTAAGGAGTGATAGTTTTTGCTCGAGAGTTCCAAAATTCCAGTAAAACAGTCCAGCTGAGGTCATCTCGCCAGAGGCCAGCGGGTTTTCATTGTTAACACCATCGGCAAATTTCATCCAAATGATCTGAGCAATTAGCGGCAAGATTGCAAAACAGAAGATAAAATTGGCTTCCTCTTTGATTTTCAGCAAATCTACTTTGAGTTTGTTTTTCTTATAATACTCAAAACAAAATATTGCACACATTACAAGAGAGAGCACATAAAAGGTGGTAATTTTGACCAGACCGGCCAGAATACCAAAAAATAAACCTGTGATGGAATGTTTCAATTTTCTTGTATTAAGATATAAAATACCAAAAATGATGTAGGGGGCAGCGTAGAGAAAAACATGCACATCGATAAGAAATGTTCTGCTCCAAAAAAGGTATAGGGGGCTTGCAAGAATTAAGGAAATAAAAATAAGGCAAGAAGAGGTTTTTCCGAGATATTGTTTCAGAGAAAAAAAACAGATAATTAACGCCAAATAGAAGCTGATTATATTTACAACTCTTCCTATTGTATCAAGGTTTTCATTAAAAAGTATTGTCATTTGCGCAACTATCCACTGATAAAGAGGAAACTCCAGTGGCATGGACCAGGGGAACCCATTAATAGGTGTCTCGTATTTGAAAAAAGGTCCACCTTTTTGCATATAGAGTGCAGACAGAGCTGTTTGGCTTTGGCGGAATCCATGCATATCAACAATGGTATTATTGATACCTACAAAAACTGAAAATAAAGAGTGAAATAATGCAACAATAAATATCAGATATATCGCAATATCAATTACGTTATCGCGTTTAATGGTAAGTTTCATAGTATTCTCTAGTTTAATTGCTGTTGGTGGAGATTGGACTGCAGTTATAATTTTAGCGAACAAAAACCTGCATCGTCAATAATCTTTTGATAATCTTAGCTGCTTATTGATTATCCTAGAGAAAATTAGAGACAGCGCTTTTGTTTTTAAATATTATTATTGTGAACTTAGAGTGTAATTGAGTAAAATATCTTTGTCTTTTATAATTCTCACGGAGAATAAACATGCTGCATAAAATTGCTATTGTTGGAGGGTGTGGACACATAGGATTACCATTGGGTATTGTGTTGGCTGAAAACAAATTCAAGACATTTTTGTATGATATAGATGAAGCCTCGGTAAATACTGTTAACGACTCGATTCTTCCGCACATGGAAGAAGAAGGCGAAGAACGTTTAAAAGAGGTTATAAAGTCAAAGTATCTTTTGGCTACAATCTCCCCTAAAGTCTTGAGTGATTGCGATATCGTAATCCTGACTATCGGAACTCCTGTTGATGAACATTTGAATCCAAGAACAGCTGACGTTTTTAAGGTTATTGATGCGATCTTACCATACATAAAGGCAGATCAGGTTTTGATTTTTCGTTCAACACTTTTTCCCGGAACGATGTCTTTAATTAATGATTATCTGAAAACAAAAAAATGCAACGCTTCTTTGGCCTTCTGCCCTGAACGCATTGTTCAAGGGAAGGGGTTGATAGAATTAGTGGAAGTTCCGCAGATTATCTCTGGATTTGATGAAAAAAGTTTGAGTGTTTGTCGGCAAATTTTTGGGACAATTTCAAAACAAAAACCTGTGACGCTATTGCCGTTAGAAGCTGAACTTGCAAAATTATTTTGTAATGCTTGGAGATATATTAATTTTGCCATCAGTAATCAATTTTTTCAGATCTCTGAAAAGGCCGGTGCGAATTTTTTTAAAATTTATGAGGCGGTAAAAAAAGATTATCCCCGAATGAATGACTTTGCTCGCGCAGGTTTTGCTTCAGGTCCTTGCTTGTTTAAAGATACCATGCAGTTGTCTGCATATAGTCAGAATACTTTTTTTTTAGGCCATAGTGCTATGTTAATTAATGAGGGGATGCCATCCTTTGCTATTGATTTATTGAAAAATCGCATGGGTGGTTCAATAACAGGAAAAAAAATAGCTATTTTAGGAATGGCATTTAAGGCAAATAATGATGATGTTCGTGATTCTCTTGCATTTAAGTTGAGAAAAATGTTAGAATTTTTTGGTGCGGAAGTTATTTGTCACGATCCATATGTGAAACACCAAGAGAAGTTTGATTTTAAATTTGTTGATTTACCAACGGCCTTGAAGGCAGATGCGGCTATTATCGGTGCTCCTCATAAAGATTATAAGAAGGTTAAAGTTCCTAAGGATTTTATCTTAATTGATATTTGGGGAATGTTTAATTCGGTATCATAATATCTGATATAGGTAAGCTATGTATAAAGTTGGAGTCATCGGTTTAGGATTTGGCCAACAGGTACATTTGCCAATTTATCTAGGTCGCTCGGATTGTACGGTTGTGGCGATATGTTCATGTAATCTCCAAAAGGTTAAAAAAGTTGCTGGGAAATTTAACATTCCGAACTACTTTGATGATTGGAAGAAGATGTTGGATTCTGTATCTGTAGATATTCTAAGCATTGCAGTTCCTCCAAGTAATCAATTTGAAATTGCAAAAACTGCCATGCAAAAAGGTATTCATCTCTTTTTGGAAAAACCTTTAGGCGGAACGGCCGCAGATGGCAATGAGTTGCTGCATATTGCCAAAGAAAATTCTGTCAACCATATGGTTGATTTTGAATTTGAAGAAATTTTTATTTGGAAGAAGCTGCATGAATTATTAAGAGGTGATATTATTGGGTCTTTGTCGCATATTATGATAAATTGGCATGTACAAACTTACGCTAACGAAAATAAGCTAGATTCATGGAAACGAATACCGGCCGAGAGAGGCGGTGTTCTTAACCTATTTGCTTCCCATACACTCTTTTATCTTGAATGGTTATTTGGAAAAATATCAACCCTAAATGCCTATATAGGTCCGGAAGATAGGGGAACGAAGTTTGGAGGCAATTTTTTGCAGATAACCTGTATTTTAGAAAATAAGATTCCGGTGTCTATAAACATAAGTGATAATAGTTGCTTCAAGTTTGAACATAAGCTAGAGGTGTTTGGAGAAAAAGGAGTCATTTTTCTTGATAATCAGACAAAAGATTACATTAATGGTTTCAAATTAATGTATGGAAAGAAAGGCGATAAGAATTTAACAATGGTTAGTGATGAACAAAATATTTCAAATACTGTGGTCGATGGCCGGATTAAGGCAGTTGCTAAAATGATAGATAAATTTTTGCTAGGTATCGAAAACAAGTGTCTGGTGGCGCCTAGCATAGAAGCTGGGGTTAGAGTTGAACTGTTAATTGAAAAAGTTTTAGAATCAAACAACAAAAAAACATGGGTGAATATATAATGAAAAAAAAATATTTTGTTACGGGAGGATCTGGGTTCATTGGTAGTGCGTTGGTGAAGAAACTTGTTTCTTTTGGTAATTTTGTAAGAGTTATGGATAATAGCTCACGAGGAGATGTGTCAAGATTAGCAACTGTTTTAAAAGATATCGAATACGTCGAAGGAGATATCCGAAATCTTGTAGAGGTAAAAAAACTCTGCAAGGGTATTGATTCTGTTTGTCATCTTGCCTACATAAATGGAACGGAATTTTTCTATTCTCGACCACATGAAGTATTGGAAGTCGGTGTAAAGGGCATAATGAATGTTTTGGAGGGATGTATTGAACACGATGTTCCTGAGTTGCTCTTGATGTCTAGCTCAGAGGTCTATCAAACTCCGGCCACAATTCCCACAGATGAATCGATTCCATTGCTAGTTCCTGACCCTTTGAAACCTCGCTATTCTTATGGTGGTGGAAAAATAATTTCCGAACTGTTGGCAATTAATTATGGGCGAAAATATTTCGAGCGCTCTTTGATCATTCGCCCTCACAATGTTTATGGTGGGGCGATGGGTTATGAGCATGTCTTGCCTCAATTTATTACTCGTATGTGTGAGTTGACAGATCAATTTTCAGAGGGCGTAATAAAATTCCCTATACAAGGTGATGGCAATGAGACCAGATCCTTTGTCTATATCGACGATTTTATTAATGGTGTGCAAATTGTGCTAGATAAAGGGGACAATTTGGGAATTTATCATATTGGTACCCAGGATGAAGTAAACATAAAGGAAGTTGCAAGAAAAGTTGCCGACTGTTTCGCGCGTAAAATTGAGATAGTTCCAGGAAAGTTGCAAGAGGGTGGAACGAAACGCAGATGTCCAAATATTTCCAAGGTAACAGCTCTCGGTTATTGTCCAGAAATTTCCTTGTCAGAAGGATTGATAAAAACGACACAATGGTATCGAGACGACTTTCAAAAAAAGAGAGGAGTAAAGAAATGAAAAATGATGGTGTGTCACTATCGATGGGAACAGGTTCGAGTGTTGTAATTGACAAGTGTCAAGTTTGTAGCAGTAAAGAACTCAAATCCATTCTTTTTTTGGGTTATCTGCCACCGGTTAATACCTTGACATTAATTGATAGTTTGCCAAAAGAACGGCCAAGTTATCCTGCTGAAATTTTACTATGTTCTAAATGCGGACTGATCCAGATGGGGTTGGCCGTTGATCCGAAAATTTTGTTTCCACCAGAGTATCCTTATACAAGTTCTACAACAAAAATCCTACGGGAAAATTTCCAAGAATTATATCGAGAGACCATATCACTTATTAGGATTGATAAAAATGACTTGGTTGTTGATATAGGATCAAATGATGGAAATCTTTTAAGTAATTTCCAAAACGATCACAAGGTTCAGGGAGTGACTCCCGAGGAGATTGGCAAAATTGCCGTTGCAAAAGGAATCCCCACTATTTTTTCCTATTTTAACGAAAAAGTTGTTGATGAAATTTTGGGCACAAGCGGAAAAGCTAAAATCATTACTGCAACGAATGTTTTTGCTCACATGGAGAATATTCACGAAGTAATAAAACAGATCTTACGCTTGCTAACTGATGATGGAGTTTTTATTTCAGAGTCTCATTATCTTCTACCATTGGTTGAAAATTTACAATACGATACAATTTATCACGAACACCTGCGATATTATTCTCTTCACAGTCTTCAATATTTATTAGAGTTACATGGTTTGGAAATTTTTCATGTAAAGCAGATTCCTACACACGGTGGGTCTGTTCGAGTATATGCGGCAAAAAAAGGTAAGTTTAAAACTAGACCCACGGTTGAATCGTTGTTGCAAAAAGAAAAAGATACTGTCTCCTATGAAAATCTTCTGAAATTTAAGGAAAAGGTTGTTATGTCAAAGTTGGCACTTCTTAAGATGTTTCATGAAATTAAGGTAACTAAAAAGAGTGTTGTTGGAATCAGTGCTCCTTCAAGAGCTTCAACTCTGATTAACTATGTTGGTATCGATGATGGGATATTGGATTCAATTATGGAGATTGAAGGATCGCATAAAATAGGGAAATATGTTCCTGGCACACTTATTCCCATTCTTCATGAGAAAAATTTATATAAGGATCAGCCAAATTTTGCACTAATATTTTCTTGGCATATTGCTGATGAACTAATTCCTAAACTAAAGAAAATGGGTTTTCGAGGTGATTTTATAGTTCCGCTGCCAGTACCTAAAATTATTAGAAATGATGAAGTATAAGAGGCATTTATGGTTGACCTTAGTATTATCATTCCAGTTTACAATGAAGGTGAAGGCATTTTACCTACTATCAAATCATTTGAGCAGCATATTAAGACTTCTTTTGAGGTTTTGATATGTTTTGATCATGACAATGATACAACCCTTACGGCATTAAAAGATATTTCTGCAAGATTTCCTATTCGCTATATTAAAAACCAAGGTAAAGGGCCGCACGGGGCGGTAATGGCCGGTTTTTTTGCAAGCGATACAAAGGCATGTATTGTGATCCCTGCTGATGATGATTTTAATGCTCCCATCATTGATAATATGTATGAGAAATTTACCTTGGGAGCTGACATCGTTTGTGCTAATCGTTTTATTCCTGGTGGTAGCATGGTTAATTGTCCTTGGCCGAAGGCCATTCTCGTTAGATTTGCTGCTTTTACTCTTTACTATCTTGCCAGATTACCGGTGAAAGATCCTACTAATGGCTTCCGTTTATTTTCACGAAAGATATTAAATGGTGTTAAAGTCGAGTCGACACATGGATTCACCTATAGCATTGAATTGTTGGCCAAAGCACATAGACTTAACTTGAAGATATTGGAAGTTTCTGCTCAGTGGATTGAAAGGTCTCATGGACAAAGTCGCTTTAAAGTTATCAAATGGTTACCACATTATCTGAAATGGTATTTTTATATTTTTGCGACTACATATTTATTTAAAATTCGGCACAAACTACTACTACTACTACTACTACTACTACTACTACTATAACAATTACAAGGGTACCTACCACCATGAGAAATTCGTAAAGGTGCTTTTGCGATGATCATATTGTTCCTTTTTGGGCCACAACGATTAGCCCCCTTGAAAGTGACGGGCGTAGCCAACAAATCATTTGTTGAAATTTATTAAATAAGTATGCGGCCAAATGATGAAATTCGTTCTCATGATGAAAGATCTCATCTGGTTGATATAAAATTATCTCTGTTGGAGTGAGCCCACATTTTTTTAACATCACGGTTAATGTCACCGGAGTAAAGAATGAAGAGTGATCCCAGGCATCAACCTCATGGCCAAAAACTAGAGTTTGAATAAAATAATTAAGGGAGTTTGCGTTTGGCATGCTTGCTACAAGAATACCATTATCTGTCAAATGTCGTTTTACTGATTCAAGGAAGGAGCGGTGGTTGGTAAGATGCTCAAAGACTTCTCCTGCCACGATAACATCATATTTGCACCCAAGATTCATTTCTTCAACGTTGGCCACACATACGTTATATCCTTTTTTTCTAAGTTCTTCGATGGCCGCTGTATCGTAATCAACACCTAGCAAATTAGCTGCCTTGTTTTTTATTAATCCATGAAGCCACCAATTACTTTTTTGTTCTATGGATGATTCGTGTTCGACGCATCCGATATCCAAAACGTTTTTATTACACACATAGTTTAGAATAATGTCTGTTCTTCTATGACGGCAGTACTTTGTAATTGGCCTAATGGTATTTTCGTACAATTCTTTTGTTTGTTTAAAATGGTCCACTTGTCCTCCTGAGTGACCTTAACATGTTAAATTGTCCCGTAATATTTTGTCAGTTGTAATTTTTTTTATTTCAAACGAAATTATAGAACGGGTTGTTTTAATCTTCGCCCATCCAAACAAAATAGAAATAGGTAATAGCATATAGAAAAATATATTATTAAACTTACCGAATAAAAGAGAAGAGATGGAGGCCGGGATATCATTTGAGAAATAATGTTTTTCGGTCTTAGTGATAAAAAAACCTAACGGAGCAAGAAAGATTCTTAGTCCACGTTCGGTCACAAGATGTAAGTGCCTGGGGGCATCAAGCCCATGCCACCTTTTTTTAAACTTGCTTGCGATCAAGGACTCAATTGACGGTATAAGTATGTATATAATGCCATCATCTGCCAGCAGAGATCTGAGTTCAGTCATAACCTCCGCAGGATTTGGGAGGTGTTCAAAGACATGATGTAACGTTATTATGTTCGCTTTATTTTTAAAGTTATTTTTTAAAAAAAATTTGTCAGAGGTAAATATTATGTTGGTTTCGTTTTCGCGGGTGGACCAACTTTTGAATTTATCATACCCTATTAGGATTAGTTTTTTGTTTTTTTGTAAAGAGCGCAGGTAAGAACCATCGCCACAACCATAATCAATAACTACAAAATTACCTTGTATAAATTTATTCTTAACATCGCAATAACCACTTTGCCCAACGAAATTACGAATCATGGAAAATAGAGGATGTTTTTTTTTATGAATCGGATAAGCATGGTAAAAACTGTCTATATTTTTTGGAATTGGATTTTGTTGCAGATTGTTGCATTTTTTACAATGCGCATAACTCACAATCGTTGGGGATTGAAGGTAGTAGTCGCGACAGTCACTATAATTTGGATCATTTTCTATCTCATCGCCACAAAATAAACAATTCATATGATCAATACCTTATAATAAAAACTTATATACTATTCTTCGTAGAAAACCATTTATTCTGGCCATTAATTTAGCAATAAATAATTCAAAGATGGATATGTTGTAATGCTTTTCACGACGAAGATGCTCCATTAAGGCCGTAAATTGATTTGCTTGCAACCTACCGATTGAAGTACTTTCTGAATCTGACGAAATTCTAAATTGGCCAATTGTTTCTGGAATATTGTAGCAATCACCATACTTCAAAATTTGGAGATAGAAATCAAGGTCGATCACAAAGTTATATTTATCAGTATATCCGTGAGTCTTGGTGATTAATTCGGAGCGAATCATAATATTACCTGGTTCACCAAAGATATTTGTTCCTCTGTAAATGCATTTTTTGAGTGCGGTCCGGGCACTGTTTGTCCCTTTGGCCAGTGGGTTTTTGAGTTTTAGTATCGTTTTGCCAGTCGGGCCAATAATATCTCTGTGGCCACAGACAAGAGAAATATTATTAAATTTAGGATTTTCTAAAATGGCAACTTGTTTTTCGATGCAGTCAGGGAGCAGTAGATCATCCGCTGGTAAAAGTTTATAATACTTGCCACGAATCTCGGATAATGTTTTGTTCCAATTTGCTGCAAAGCCAATATTGGTTTTATTATGAATTACACGTATTCTGGGATCACTAAATTCTGCTATTACTTGTCTAGTATTGTCAGTAGAGCAATTATCAATTATCACAAGTTCATAATCAGTGACTGATTGGGCCAACACTGAAGATATAGTTTGCGCTATAAACTTTTCAGCGTTGTAGACGGGGATAAAAATGGAAGCTATTGGGGTGTGTGTCATTTGAAAAAATCCATTAATCCTTCTTCAAGAGAAATGGTTGGCGACCAGTCTGGTAGTGGACGGATGTTTTTCCAGGGACGCATAAATTCCCTTCCTGAATAGGGGAGCTTCCCCCACGCGATGTTGAGTGATCGGCTGGTTATTTGACTAACTAATTTCGCTAAATCCTTTAAGCGCATTGACCGAGTTGAGTCGATCGCATAGTAGTCAAATTTTGATGATTTATTTTCAATCAAATTAATCATAATAAGAAAGGCTCGACAAATGTCAAAAGTGTGGATCAGATCAATGTATTGTTCACCACCGCTCATTTCGAGTGGGGCCGTCTTGTTCAAATGGTTCTTCCATATATTTAAAATTTTTGGGCGGTTGTCATTTGGGCCATAGGAGTCAGTTATTTTTAATGTTAAGAATTTGATAGGGGTATTTTGTGTATAGAAGAGGCCAATATCTTGGAAGGCCTTTTTGAGGCCAGCATATAGATTAATTGGAGAGTATTCGGTGTCTCCAAAATGTTCAAAATATGATCCCGTGTTAATTATCCAACGAACTTTTCCTTGGCCTGCGGTCTCAAGTAGCTGCGTCGGGAAAAGGATATTTGAATTTATAAGATCACTGATATCTTTCCCGGTATGCCTATTAACGTAGTAAGCTGCCAGGTGAATAATTCCGTCAAATGGAGTTCGCAGGCATTTCTCAAGTGATTCAAGTGATCCGTCGTAAATATGATCATTATGGCCAGACAAATCGGTTCGTTTTCTTACAAGTCTATGTACTGCGAACCCTTGTTGTTGAAGGAAGGGTACAAGATGCTGGCCTATGAACCCTGTTGCCCCAGTGACAAGTATTTGCATTATTTTAATTCCTATTATTTATTACTGGTTTGTTTATCATGATAGATTTACGGTAGTAGATTAATATAATAGCTGTCAAAATGAAACCTAAAATGGAGACAACATAGATCCACACTGGAACAAGACTTTGCTGGGATAAGAAAATTTCCCCTGAACTAGCGGGTATAATAACCCCAGTTAATACACCATACACAGGAACGATCTGGAGTCTCTGTTCGTTGTGAGTGGCAATTAGTTTTGAGGAATAATTGGTGGATACCGTCATTAGACATTCGTTGTCACTGTGATATTTGATTGAGACACCACTGTTAATATAGCTAATAAGCTCAGCTTGAGCGTCTGAGCAAGGAGTTAGTTTTTTAATATCAGGAAAATCATCCGAGAGAATAAATGCCTTGGTCGCGATATGTGCTATATTTGAAGAAACGGCACTTGCTAATTTATTTATCGATGAAGCTGATTCAAATGTTTTTGGGAACCATACTGGCCCCGGAGTCACGACATTAGAAAATGCGATGGTGTTGTTTGGTGCCGTGATGATGGTGCTAACGTTATATATTTGCTGTAATACAGCAAATTGAGGAGAATTTATATCAAAGAGAATGTTGCTGTTGGTGACGTCATATGGCCGATGATAGAGTGCGGCCACTAATTGACCAAATCGTTTAGTTGGTTCGATATAACCTTCGATTGAATTAAGTCCCAATACCACGGGGGTATTAGCGTTAAACCATCCTAACCCAAAAGATAACTTCGCCCTTTGAAATGGTTTTTGTAAATCTGGCCGTTGAGAAAAAATTATGTTGCGGATATTATCAACGGTATTAGTAATCTCGTTTGTCGGGTACATTTGAATGGCCCGCTGAGAGAAGGCGAGAATATTTAGAGCAGCGATCGATGTCAATAAAAAAATGAGTGTTTCACGATATGATAATAACGTTGAGGGCCGAAACAATATCATTAGTGCGCTGGCGATGAATAGGCCAAAAATAACGAATTCGCTCATCTCGAATTTTGTCCAGACAACAATAGAAAATAATAAAAAAATCGCCCAGAGAGTGAATTGATTTTTAAATTCTCTTTTTAATTTTAGACGAACGATCAAGGAAGTAATGGCCAAAATTGAGAAAGGCCAGGCTAAAATTAATATTGATCGGTGAGGAACACGAAAATTTTGCAATATTTTAAAAGTAGATGTTATTAAGGTGGAAAATGGTTGAACATCGTTTGTAAAAAGGAAGCAAGAAATTAATGTGATTAACAGGCCAACTCCGAATTTCCACCATTTTTTCCATGGAAACAAGAAAAGCATTATTATTAAGGGGCCAAATCCGTAATTTACCTCGTGCCAGAAGTACTGTGGTCTAGTTGGAGTTAATGTTGAAAGTAATACCGGTATGCTCGTTAGCCAATCAGAGATTGATCCGGTCACGTATGAATAGGTAAGGGGAAATGAGTTTATCGTTCGTCCAGAATCACTTCCCAGAGCGGAGATCAGCATAGACGCAAATCGAGGAAGAATTAGAGTTAATGCCAAAACGGATATCAAAATTGCGATGGTAAACCCCAGAAGCTTCTTTTTGTCCTTATAGAGTTCTAAAAATAGTCCCGCAAAAATTGGAAGGCCAAATATGATCGAGTAAGCTATTATTTGTTGGCCGCGACTCGGGAAGCTATGTGTAAGGTAAATAATAGAGATGATTAGTAGTGAGAGGGAGAGATGGCCAGCGGCATGGGCGATAATTATTGTAAAAGGAACGATGAAGGATAATAACCCAAGAAGTATAAGTTCATGTCCGTAATAAATGCGCCAGCCAATAAATGGTAAGAAAGCAAATATAATACCGATGATTAATGTGACTGAAATTTGATTTAGGCAGTCTGGCGATTTTTCGGAAAGTAGAGTTGCTAGTCCTCGGATCGTACAAACGGAAAAAAAGGCAATTCCCGTCTGTAAGAGAAAATTTAAAATAATTTGTGCAGAGAATGTGCTGATGCCAAGATAGCATGCCAATTCATAAAATGGAACAATCCCAGCACTATCACTGCCCATGGTTCCACCATCTGCCTTAAACATATAGACGGTATTTTTCCAACTGCCACCATTTCTAAATAATTCCATAAGAAATGGCTGCATCCCACCAATCCCGTCGTTTCCAATAAAAAATAATCCAGGGCGCCATCCTAAAAATAAAATCCAAATTAAGATAATCGTTATTAGGAGGTAGATATAAAGCTTGATTGGTTCATACTCACTTTTTTTGAGAATCATTTGTTTTCCTGTTAGGTAATTGAACCTAAGAGATCGTGAGGATTAAAATCCGACCAAGAGTTGTCTTTGGCCGAAATTATTGTTGGTACATTGGGCCACACAATATTCAAAAAAGGATCATTCCAACGGATTCCTCTTTCGTGAGTTGGTGAATAAAACTCACTAACCATGTACAAAACTTCAACATCATCGGTAAGGGTTAGCATGCCATGAGCAAATCCTTTAGGAACATACATTATTTTTCTATTATTGGAAGTGAGTTCTTCGGCAAACCACTTTCCAAAAGTTGGCGAACTTTGTCGCAAATCTACAATGACATCCCAGATTGCGCCGTGGATACAGTGGACGATTTTTGTTTCGGACATTGGCGAGCGTTGATAGTGAAGCCCACGCAAAGTTCCTTTGCTTTTACTGAAGGCGTAGTTTGCTTGCACTAGTCTTGAATCAAGATTATGTTGTTCGAATTCTTTTACGCAAAAAGTCCTGGCAAAAAAACCACGTTGGTCTTCTCGTCTTTCTGGTTCTATTGTAAAGGCTCCTGCAAGAGAAGTTTCCTTGAAAATCATTTTCTCTCCTCAGACCACTCTATTTTTTTGTTTTTTGCCGCTGCCACATACTCTTTTAATTGTCGCTGTCCTATGATTTCTCCCTTACTTATCCAATTCTGATACCACTCCGCTGTTTTGGCCACACACTCTTCAAAGCTCCAGACCGGTCGCCACGCAAGTATTGATCTTGCCTTGCTACTGTCTAGCTGCAGCAGATTGGCCTCGTGATGCTTGTGCCCCTGCGCGGCCGAAGACAGTTGCCACGCAATGTCTGGCCACTTTAACTTCATAGAAATTAGAAGTTCTTCAACAGTGCGATGACTGTCGTTGTTGGGCCCAAAGTTCCACGCATCGGCAAAAATTTTATTTTGGGATAGTAGTTTTTCTCCCAGCGCAAGATAGCCAGATAGACACTCAAGTACGTGTTGCCATGGACGTGTCGCGTATGGGGACCGTACGAGGAGTGGTTTTTTGGTAACTGTCGCTCGAACCAGATCTGGTACAATTCTATCCTCCGACCAGTCGCCTCCTCCAATAACATTCCCAGCTCTGGCGGTTGCCAAGAGAGGCCCATTGTCGGTGTTGAAAAATGATTGCCGATAACTTTTTGCAACCAGTTCACTGCTTGCCTTAGATGCGCTATAGGGATCATTTCCTCCCAGCGGATCAATTTCTCGATAACTCCAAACCCACTCTTTATTTTCATAACATTTGTCGGTGGTAACTACGACGATTGCTGATAACTTTTTTAGTTCTCTGCAAGCATCAAGAACGTTGGCCGTTCCTAAAACGTTGGTGGACCAGGTATCCAATGGGCGTTGATATGATGCGAGAACTAGAGGTTGGGCCGCAAGATGAAATACAATCTCTGGATTTATTTTTAAAATGTTTTTTCTTAGTTTTTGTTCATCGCGAATATCTAGGTAGTGGGAGTCGATATTAATATTAAGAAGATCCCAGTGATTTGGAGATGTGGATGGAGGTAGGGATATTGCGGAGACGTTGGCACCCATTTGTTGCAGCCAAAGTACAAGCCAACTTCCTTTAAAACCAGAATGTCCTGTGACTAACACTTTTCGGTTTTGATAAATATTATTAAACAAAATTATTCCCCCCAAACCTTCCATGGAGCATTACCGCGCTTCCACAAATCTTCCAGCTCTCTTTTTTCCCTTAACGTATCCATTGGTTTCCAGAAACCACTATGCTTGAAAACTACCATCTCTTTTTTTTGAGCAAGCCGGGGCATGGATTCTTCTTCCCATGAAGAGTGATCGCCGGAGACAAAATCTAAGGCCGAAGGCTCAAGGACAAAAAATCCGGCATTGATCCAAGCATTATCCCCTTTGGGCTTTTCTACAAATTGCGAAACTACGACAGAATCTTTGTTGGAGGTTTCTAGTGCTCCAAATCGGCCAGAAGGTTGGACGGCGGTGACGGTTGCCAATTTTTTTTGTGCTTTGTGGAATTTTAGAAGTTCTGCAATATTCACATCTGCCACCCCATCACCATAGGTCATAAAAAATGTTTCATTGTTTAAATATTCTCGAATACGCTTAATACGTCCGCCAGTTTGGGTATTTGCTCCAGTATCGATTAATGAAATTTTCCATGGTTCAGATTTATTATGGTGAATCTCCATCTTGCTTCGATCATTAAGATCGATGGTAATGTCGCAGTGGTGCAGAAGATAATTAGCAAAATATTCCTTGATGTAGTAGCCTTTGTATCCGAGGCAAATAATAAATTCATTAAATCCATATCGAGAGTATGTTTTCATGATGTGCCATAAAATAGGCATGCCACCGATTTCTACCATCGGCTTCGGACGTACCTCCGTCTCCTCACTCAACCTTGTCCCAAATCCTCCGGCCAAAATTACTACCTTCATATGATGCTCTTTTTTATGACTGTTTGTTTTGTCCATAAATATCTTGAATTAGATATATTGGACGTTGCTTAACTTCAGTAAACATTCTTGCTAAATATTCACCAATTACTCCAAGGAAAAACAACTGTACTCCACCTAAGAATAAGGTAACAACAATCATAGAGGTCCAACCACTTACGACATAAGCGGTATTTGTTAGTTTTTGAAATAGTAGTTTTGCGATAAACATAAAGCTAAAAAACGAAATAAAGATTCCTACCCAAGTGGCCATCACGAGAGGGGCAGAAGAAAAGGAAGTTATAGCATCTATCGCAAAACGAAACATTTTTCGATAGGTGTAGTTTGTCTCTCCTGCATATCTCGGATTGCGATCGTAGTAGATGCTGGTTTGATTAAAGCCAGTCCAACTGACCATACCGCGAATAAAGCGCGAGCGTTCAGGCATTTGCTTCAAGGCTTCCACCACCCGTCTGGATATTAAGCGAAAATCTCCGGTATCTACCGGGATGTTGGTGTTAGAGGCAAAATGAATAAGGCGATAGAATATTTTAGCAGTGAGTTTTTTTAGAAACGATTCGCCTTTGCGTGAATTGCGAACACCATAGACGACATCAAATCCAGTTTCCCATTTTTTTACCATGTTTACGATGGCGCTAGGAGGATCTTGTAAGTCGGCATCAATAAGAATAACAGCATCTCCTGTGGTGTAATCAATTCCGGCCGTGCTAGCAGGCTGGTGGCCAAAGTTTCGTGACAGAATCAGTCCTACAATGCGATGGTCAGTATCTGCTAATTTTTTTATTTCGCCTGCGGTATTATCGCGGCTCCCATCGTTGACAAAAATAATTTCTAATTTATAGGTGTCAAGACGTTTTGTAGCAAGATTGATTTCATCATATAAGGGTTTTACATTTTTTTCCTCATTATAGCATGGAATTACTATGCTAAGTATTTTCATATTAAATGCTCACGGGTTATTAACTATTGCGAGAAAATGGTATCCTAGTAATTGTTGCTACGGCAACAGGATTTTTTTTGTTGAGGTATACTGATTTTTAGATAATCTCAAATTTATTGATTCAAATAGGCCAATACAATACCGGCCATTACTAACGCAATGGCGATGAAAATGATGGACTGGGGAATTTGGAGTTTCCCATCTCCATCTCCCATTTGCTCCTCATCCCCATCTTCCTTTTTGCCCCGTTTGGTGATTGTCAGTGCTTGCGTTTCACTTTTTTTGCTTTCAAATTTTGCTTTATTTTCTTTCTTTTCTTTCTTTTGAACTATGCTGACAGTCTCATTTTTCTTGAAGGCAAGAACTTTGGCCTGAGCTTCGCTGCGTCCATTATTGCTATTATGATCTCTGTCGTTGTGATTATCACCATCACCCTTATTGTTACCATCACTATCGTTTTCGATATTTTGTTCGCGCTCTTTGGAGTTCATCTTGCGATCAGAAGCATGAGCGTTGATCGGCCGCAAAGCTATTCCCTTTGCCTTGGCATCTCGTTGTTGCTGGATGAAATCGCTTATGGTGCGATCCTTATCATCGGTAATAGACATTTGGCCAAACACCAAACTTTTTGCGGCCCTGCGGATAGCATCTTCTTGCTTATTTTTTTGCGCCTGGATCTCTTGGTGCTTTTTACTTCTTAGGAGATTTTTGCGTTTAATGGAGGTAGTATTTTCACTACGCTTGACTCCGCCAGTCCCGGTAAGATTATGGGCATCTAAAGTAGTAGCGTCGATATGTTTGGTTAGACCTAAGGCCACTTCTTTTTTTAATTCCTCATGGTAGGGAGTAACATCAATATTGCCAAACTCCAGTAACTTATTACGATTGGCGGTTATTTCATCACTAAACTGCTGATGTAAAAAATTAGCGAGATCGCCAGCGTGAAAATCCGGATAGTGAGTGTGTAAAAACTTCGTCAGATCGCGGTTAAAGGCATCCATATTTTCATAACGCTTGTCGCGATTGCGAGATAGAGATTTTAAAATAATTCGCTCTAGTTCTTTGGGAAAACTGGGATCTTGAGAAGTTGGCGGTGGAATCTTGCACTCGTAAATGCCTCGTAAAATGGCCATGTCGTTGGCCCCAGTGAATAATCTTTTGCCAAAGATCAGTTCCCATAAAGTCAGGCCTACTGCAAACTGATCATAGCGATGATCTAGCTTGGCATCTTCTGCCAAATATTCTGGGGCAATGTAGGCAACCTTTCCTTTTATGGTTCCAGTTTTAGTGTGTTCAGCGCTGGTGGTGGCCTTGGCAATACCAAAGTCGATAACCTTAACAATCCCATCGTAGTCCAGCATAATATTATGAGGTGAGATATCTCTATGTACGATATTGGCAGCAGTGCCGGAGAGTTTATCGGTAAATTTATGAGCATAGTCAAGGCCCTGGCATACTTGGGTGATTATATACACGGCCATGTCTATGGGGAAATTGACACCTTTTTGTTTTAGCTCATCAACGTACTGTTTAAGATTTTTTCCATCAATGTATTCAAGGACCGCAAAAAGTTGTTTATCGACTTCGCCGTAATTGTAGGTTTGAGCGATATTAGGGTGAATAAGAGCAAAGGCCACCTTGATTTCGTCGAGAAACATATCTTTGAAATTAGAGTCCTGAGAGTGTTCGCCTTTAATAACTTTGATGGCCACCACTTTACCGGCCAGCAGTTTGGTGGCGTTGTCAGCAATTTCGCGGGCGCGATAAATTGCGGCCATTCCACCATCGACGATGTGATCAAGTAGAAGGTATTTACCAAACCTTTTCTTTAACACTATCCCCTGTGTCATTGGTTAAATCCCATCCTTTTGTGAATAACTATAGGTAATCGTTACATGAAAGGCGATAAAATGCGAGTCATTTTTTTACCTTTAGAGGAAGGAGGAAAAAAGAAGAAAGAATTTTAGGTAGCAAAGTTTTTTACTCAAGAAATTAGCGGAGGCAAGTGAAATAAAAAAAGCAAAAAAGAGTCAGACTCGCTAATTATGTATCACTATCAAGATCTCATCAATAGAATGTCATCAATAGACTAATGTTCCAACGGTGCCGGCCGACAAGAGGTATATGCATGCATGTATGGCCCACTTTCTTCTTTGCCCAAGGTGGTTGGCGCTTATGGAGGTGATATGAGGGCCTGTTACACAGCATAATGTGTTTAAATTATTGTCTTTTTGCCAGTATGTTAGGCATATAAGCTTCAGGAGTGTGATTGGGCCTTATAATTTTAATATGATATTGATAGAATTTAGGGGGCATTATGGAAAAAACAATTAAGAAATTTATTGCGCTGCTGGTGACGATTTGCTTGCTTAATTTGCAGATAACTTTGCCTGGCCAAGAGCATAATTCTTTTGCAGGAAGAACTATCATTGATTGGGGAATTGCATCGGCACATGCCCAATCTATAAATTTTACCCCCGAAGGCGAAGATGCGCTGGAGAGTTCTCAGATGATGACTTTGATCATTATGGTCGGCGTTTCGGTGGTAGTGGCAAATTTGTTGGCCGGTTGTGTGGGATGGAAGCGGGATGTTATTGCGGCAGCAGTGGCAGCGGCAGCATTTATTTACTCAGAGATTTCTGCTTGGGGCGCGTATAACGATATTAAATTTAAAACGGTAGATGGAGCTTGTGGACAATATGCTATGTCTCTTGATGGGACGATTAAAAATACGGCGCAAACAGAAGCTGGTGCAGGTAATTCGCAGGTGGCCGGTACTAATAAGGTCAGGGATGATGCTTCGACGGAGTCGTGTAATATGCAGCGACAGACGTTGCAGGATATGCGCGAGCAGTACTCTGAACTTAAAACGGTGGCCGAAGGTAAGAAATCTAAACAGACAATCGCTGCAATGGCCTGGTTGGCCGCTGCCGCATTTGCTGCGTGGGATGCTTGGCAGTTGCGGAGTGCGCAGACAAAGTGTCAGGCGGCGCTAAAAACGGCCGGCGTTGCGGCGGGGGTATTGGCCAAGGAGTATGCTGCTGCCGAAAATTACCCCTCGGCGGCCATATGCGAGGCATCTCAGGGAATGAGTTATGCAACTGTGCCGGTTGTTTCAGGTATTGGGGAGAGCATGGAGGTTCCGGCCTTGTCGACAATATCCAGCGAAGCGGTGAATGCAGGAATGACAACATTGAGCGATAATGAAATGGTAATCAACAAATGCCAATCTGGTTTAAGTTTAGGATGCTCCGAGTACAAAATATTGGGAGTTAGTACGCTTGTCCAATGCGAGGTGAAGGGACTTAGCGCTTTTAATCCAATGAGATACATTCCATTTTCACAATCAAAAGACTTTTCTTTAAATGGCCACTATCAACATGGTACGCTTCTTTCTATGGCCTTAAACAAAGCAAGTAGCTTGTTAATTTCTTCTGCATATGCGGGAGGGGTTTCTCCTTTTCTGGGTATGGGGGCAGCGGCAATAGCATACTTTACGGCCTCGAAATTAACATCTGCTAGTACTGTCGATTTATTCATGTCTTCTCCGATGAAGCGAGCGTTGGTTTGGGGGGCGCTTGCGGGAGTTGCCTATTATACCGCCGGTACTACACAAGAGATTATCGATGCGATGGATAAAAATGTAAAAGACATCGACACTATTTTGGCCAACATGGATAACTCCCCATCCAATGGAGTCATTGATCAGGGGGCCATAACCAATGAGGCGACGACAGATTTGGCCGTTACTGCTGGAAGTAAGGTTTCGGGCAATGCCAAATCTGCTACCAGCGGAGGAGGTATCGGTGGCACAAATGGCAATGGTGGAAAGGCGCTGGCCTGCGTCCCGGCCAACCAATCTTGTGCCAATATTGGGGCCACTATTTCTTCTCTTGGGGCAACTGGCGGAGCATTTCCCTCAGATTTCGCTGCCAGTGCTAGCGCGATTTCTGCGCTTGGCAGTGCCACTACTCCTGCCGCCTTTTCTGCTGCCGGAGGATCGCTGGCCGGGCAGCAGGGATTTTTAAAAAATGCTCATCGAGATTTGATGAAGAAGTTGCTAGATACTAAGGAGGGGAAGCAGGCCGCCAAAGAGGCCCGTGGACTATTAAATAGAATACATAAGGATGCTATGGCGCAATTGAAGAGCAAAGGGATGGATGAAGCAGCGGTTAATAGTTCACTTGGTGGGATGAATGGTACCTTTGCCTCCGCTCTTGCTAGGGAAAGTGAAGGAGATAAAAAGACAAAAGATGAAAAGAAAAAAGTTGCCGCGCTGGATATGGCCGGAGCGAGCATGATGGGTGGAGGAATAGAGGTGTCGCAAGGATCTTCGCTAAGCAGCGATTTAATTTCCACTGACACCTTCAAAGAAGACGAAGTGGCGGTGGGCGGAGATGACGAGGCCGCGTTAGCGCAGGCAAATTATGATTACTCAGGGGCCAGCATTAGCAAGGCCGATGGGCCCTCCATTTTTGATTTGATTACTACTCGCTATGTGCGAAGTGCGTTTCCGCGTCTTTTGAATAAAATCGAAACTACACCAGTAGAGAGTTCAGTCAAAGAAAAGAAATAATTGTTAATTTTTTATTCAGTGATACTGGCCTTGGCCCGGCCAGTTTTATCTTCTGATATGACTGCCCACTCTCCATTTTTACCTGGGCATTCCATCTTATTTAGTACGATTTTTCCGCTGTTTAATTCATCAATTCTAAACGAGCCGATGCGATCATGATTTTCTTCAATATGAAGTGTTGCGTAGAATAGATAGCGATCATCTTGAACTTTGAAATTTTCGTTGGTAACGGAGAAGCTAAAGTGTCTGGTATCGCAATGCTCAGTTACGGCATCGTTAACAAAGGCAGTTATTCGTTCAGAGAAGATAGATGCCACTTCATTTTTATAGACAGGCCTAGGCCCCTCAGAAAAATAACTCCAGCCCAAAATTGCGACAATGGGAAATAGAAAATAGGGAAGAGATTTCATAATAGTTTAACACCTTCTGCTGGCCAATATTGTTGCTTCGGCCGCAATATTCAGCTAGCTTTAGACTTATCGAACAAAGCAGAAAAAATCTTTATGTTGATTAAAATGAATTGACTAAAATTAATTATTTCTTTGGCAATCGCTAGAGTAGTTAGATCAGGAATTTATATTGGATGAAATGGCCTTGATAAAGATTGAGGAGATAATGGCCTCAATTTGCTCATGAATATTTTGCAAGGTAGCAGATAACTGATTAAAATTGTCCAGAAGGCGTTCCAGGTCTGCAAGTGCCGGGGCCTGTAGTCCTTGCAAAATAGTAGAGAGTGGCCGTCCAGTTGCTGATTTTAAAATAAAATTTAAAAAATTTATCATCACGGGGCCGGTATGGAGCTGTACTACTGCCACGCCCTCTGCATAAATTTCTAGATAGTTATTCTCTTCTCCATCTTGTTTCACGGCCGTTTCGGAGAGCAAAGAATTAATAAGCTTTGCTCCTTCCGGTAAAAATTTTATGAAAATATCACTATGTGATGGAAATATTGGATGCGATTTTAATTTGATGAGTGGAGTAATAATGGCCGGATTGTTATAGTTTGCATACTTTTGCTTTTTATCAAAATGGGCCAAGCAATCTTTTAAATTAACTTTAAAATATGAGATCAATCCCATTATGTGTGCGGGGAAATTAGTAGTTAACTGCGCTATTTGGGGCGATATCGTCGTAAAATTTTCTTTTAAAACGGCCGGATCAGTGGCCAAAAGTTGTGGAAGAGAGCTTTTTAAAAAAGAGAGGGAGTCTTCTAAGTGAGGCGGGATTTTTTCTGAGGCACCTAGAAATTTGGGAACAAGCATTGCGTTTAGCTTTGACTTTAGTTTTGTAACAGAATCACCTAGCGTTAATTGGATAATCTGACTACCAATGTTACTATTGAAAAATTCTCTGAAAATATTAATGTTCAGATCTTTTTGCTTCGGGCGTAGTCCAAAGTAGTGATAAAGAGCAACACCATATTTTTCTACGGCGCCGTTATATCCCTCACTACTTATAATCTCAACTTTAATATTTGTAGCATCAGAACGATTGACGATTAGAACAACAGGAAAACGCTCCTCCATCTGAATCGAGGCGCCAAGAAAACTGGAGGCCATGAGGTGTCGATCTTTACTACCATATTCGCTGCTATAAATAGAGTCGATAAGAAAAAAATTATCTAGTGGACAACATTGTTTTGTCAGGTTTTTAAAAAACTGAGGATGAGTTATTTTATGAGGATCATTAGAAGAAGAATGAAGTAGTTTGCCTTTAACAATGGCATCTTGATAGAATTCAAAGAGTAATTCTTTTTCCAATTCCTTTTGATAAATGGATGTTGTAATGGGGTTTTTTGAGTTTAAAAATGTCTGAAACTCTGTAACAGCGCTGGCGAAATTTTGAAAAATTGGAAGTTCTCCAGAAATTTTAAAATGGTAGCAATTTTCTTTAATTATTTCTAGCTGAGGAACTATTCCGATATTTAGGGAGAGTGTAGCATCTGAGGGGCGATTGGAAAAAACATAGAGGTAATTTGGAATCTCTCCCTTTCCTTTTAATCCTTCAAAGCTAAAAAATGCCTCAATTTTAATCTCTTTTAAAAAAGAGTCGACTTTATCACTATGACTGGGAATGAATAGTTTTTGATTGGAAAAAACGTATATAAGTCCATTGGAGGTAAGCCATTTTTTTTGATTACTAATCTGAGTTAGCAGAAAATGGTGAGGGTTTTTTGCTGGCAGCTGCGCTAAATTTAGGACAATTCGAGAGTAGAAAATATTTCTTTTTGCCTCGGGAGAGGAGAACATCCAGGTCTGGCCATTTGGATCATCATAAAAAGCACGATATTTTTCATTAATAACTTCACAGACAAAATCGATGGGAGGATGGTTTTGGTGTTGGGCAATTTTTACTAGATATTCCAGAAATTGCAGCTCGTGACAGAGCTTTACATATTGTCCATTACAGGCATCGTCATTAATGAAGTCAGGGCAGATAATCTCTTTCCATATCTTGTGTATTTCTTCTTCTTGCGCCAACCAGTGAGAGAGGATAAAAGAGGTGAGACTATTGCCGGTAAATTTACAATTTAAAATAGATGGAGAGTTCGCAGAAGCATGGTGTTCTGATTTATTTTCACTATTTCTTTTATGGAGCCAAGCTGGGAAAAAAAGTAATAGTTCATTAACAAATGCCCCAAAAGATTTATGGGAAATAGAGTGAGAATATTCTAATTGATCACTTTCACCTTCTGTTTTGTGCTCGGTATTAGTAACTGGAGTTGATAGCTTGATAATTTCCGTGATCGATAGAGTTGGAAGCATGGAGGATAATTTGATTATGGTGTCATCTAGTTTTGCCTCCGGCCTATACCAGCTATACTGGTTAGTTTGTAAGGCCTCGCAATATAATTCACGTCCTCCACCCTTCGGAAAAATTTTTGTAATAAACGAAGTCGGATTTAATAGATTACTGATGGAGACGTCGATAGCAGTTGCATTTCCAATAGCAATAACAAATTTCAATCGGAAGAGATAAATGTTTACGGCGCGAAAGCAAAACTCTGTAACGAAATCATCTAATTCTTTTCGATATGGTGATTTCTCATCGGAGATGTTTGACCAAAAAGTAGTAAAGCTATCGATGTCGTAGCACTTTAGGTTTTGGCCATTGACATACATCAAAAAATCATTGTAGACGGCAAGCTTCAAAGATTTATTAGTGTTATTGAATGTTTTAAATTTTTGATGGGCGTCAGTAAGCAAAATTTGATAGCACTGTTTAATTAGCAGTGCCTGCTTAGTAAAGAGGCCATCACCTTTCCATCCAGGAACCAGAAAATTTTGCAAAGAAAATTTTCTCTCTTGGCCGCTTTGTACCGCGCCGGTATTCTCCAGAGAATTTATAATATCAGGCCTACTTTGTGCGTGGTTTACCCAAGCGGTTGGCCGAAATGTTTTGCTATTCAATTTGAAAAATTCCTACAAAAACCTACTAACTAATTATAAACTAGTTATATTTATCTTTAATTGTTTTTTTAGGGCAAAATCTTGTATTAAATTTGTTCAAATGTCATGAGAAAAAAAATATTTTTTTGGCCTTAATTTAAAGAAATTGGCCGACTGTTTTAGAACGACAAGATGTAAGAAAATAACAGACAAAAAAACTTTTTTACTCTTAAAAAAAATCTTTTAGAGAATCGTTAAAGATTTATGGCCAATCTCCGAAAAACGAGCAAAGGCAGTAGCGTCTACTTGGTGCTAGATGTCTGAAATTGGGAGGAGCGCATGAGTGATACACTAAAAGATGATACACCAACGCAAGGGTTCAATGATTCTGAGTTGGAAGACATAATGAGCGAGATAGAAAGTCTTGAACATGATTTTCATGAAATAAAAGAAGATGAAGCGGCCATCAATGATTCTGCGCAGGAAGATGATCGGCAGCTTTTTAGTGATATGGAGAAAGTGGCCGGCGAAGATGGTGATAGAGTGCCAGACTCCGCTTCAGAAGATGAAGAGCTGTCAGTGGCACTTGGAATTAAGGATGGGCCGGTGATGGCAACGGATGATCTGACGGTAGAAAAAAGTGTGGCATCTCAAAAAACCAAAGTACAGCGGGCCATTGACGAAGAAATTAGTGGAATGCTTGATAAGCGAGAATCTAAAGTGGTGGAGGAAGTTAAGAGTAGTTTCTCTGAAGAGATTTTAGAGGTGGAAGAGATATTAGATGAGGTAACGGTGGATGAGATGGATGCTGCCGTAGAGGAGATTCATCCGCAGGCCAAAGGTATTAAGTTGGATGAGGAAAAAATGGAGGATAGCAAGGTGGTAGCATTTAAGAGTACAAAAGATCAGCAATCAGCACATCATAATGTCGAAGCAGTCGGAACTTATCCTGCAGAAATGGATTTTTCTATTTCTGGCGATATGAAACTAAAATTGAATTTTACAGTTTCAGGGCAGCATATTGGCCTTTTCATCAACAAAGAAGATGGCCTAGTCATCGAGATGGATGGCGGGGCAAAATTTTCACTCCCCATTGGCCATAAAAAGGCAAGTTAGTAAATTTTGTGTCGGTAAAAATTTTAGGTGGGATGGCCAAGGGAAGTTCTCTTAAGGTAGCAGACAATGATCTTCTGCGTCCTACGGCCGTAGTATTAAAAAGAAAGCTATTTGATACTTACCAAGATTTAGAAAATTTTATATTTTTAGACCTTTGTGCCGGGGCCGGCACGATGGGATTAGAGGCCTGGTCTCGAGGAGTGTCCCGAGTCTTTTTAGTGGAAAAAGATTTTTCTATATTTAAAACGCTGCAAGCGAACGTACAATTGATGAATGTTAAGTATCCAGTGGCCGTAAAAGAGCGGCCAATTTGGGCGGTAAAAAGTGAGGTTGTCCGCTGGCTGGCACAATATCGAGATGAAGTTTATCTAAAACTTTCTGTAATTGATCAGCAGAATCATATTATTTTTTTTGATCCCCCCTACAAAATGACAGAGCTCTACAAAAAGGTGATTGAGGAACAAATGCTAGATGGGAATTGGTTCTTGGGCCGTTTATGGATAGAAGCGGAAAGCAGCAATCAGAGAGAGGTGGCAAGTAAAATAGGGAGATTGCAAGAAAAAGAGGAAAAGGTTATCACTTGTGGAGATCGTTACATTTTTTTGGCCAATTTTTCTAGCTAAAGAGGGCCGCTGGTGTATACAAGATGAAATTCCTTGTAATATAATAGCTGTTACTATCAATCACCAGGAATGATTATGAAGCAGATAAAAAGGGCCGTTTATGCGGGAACTTTTGATCTATTTACCAATGGCCATGCAGATATTGTCACTCGTTCTTTGAAAATTTTCGATGAACTGGTTCTTTTGGTAGCATTGTCACCCACCAAGAGGCCTTTGTTTAATCAGGATCAACGAATTGAAATGTTAAAAAAGCTGTATATCAAGGAATCGAGAGTTAAGGTTGATTTTTGGGATGGCCTGGTGGTTGAATATGCCCAAAAAAATCAAATAGGAATGTTGGTGCGCGGACTACGTCCGTTAGGTGATTTTGAGACAGAATTTCAAATGGCCACTATGAATAACAAACTTTATCCGGAGATAGAAACGATCTTTTTAGCAACTAGTGGAGAAAATTATTTTATCTCTTCTTCGTTTGTCAAAGAGGTTTTAAAGCATAAGGGTAATATTGAAAAATTTGTTCCACCAGTTGTTTTTAGTTACGTTAAAAATAATCTACAGAATGTAGAGGGATAGGAAAATATGCAGATTAGTGTTCCGGCCAAAAATGTTGCAGAGAGTGTTACGCTAAAACTAAATGCCAAGGCCGTAAAAATGGCAGAAGAAGGCAGGCAAATATATAACTTAACCGCCGGACAATTGCCGATTAAGCCAGCGCAAGAGTTTATTGAAAGCTTGAAGGTGGAATTAAATTTTTTAAAAAGTTTTCAGTATGGGCCTTCGGCAGGCCTTCCGGAGTTGCGAAGCAAACTAATTAAATACATTGAAGTGACTAGAGAGATTGATTTTTCAAAGGCCGGTGAAATTTTTGATTGCGTAATAAGTAGTGGGGCCAAGCATTCGATCACTAATATTTTTGCGGCCATGATCAATCCAGGTGATAAAGTGGTTATTTTGTCACCCTATTGGATTTCTTATCCGGTGATCGTACAGTTATTTCGAGGCGTGCCACTAGTTGTTAAGTCTAACCTTATTGATGGCTTTATTCCTTCGATGTCAGATATTGAAAAGCGTTTAAAAGAAGGGGCCAAGGCAATTATTTTAAATAGTCCCAATAATCCGGCCGGGATTCATTACTCTGCAGAATGGATGAAAGATTTAGCGCAACTGCTTTTGAAATATCCTAATGTAACGATAGTCAGTGACGAAATTTATTATGAGTTATACTATTTTGATCCGAGGCCTCGATATTTTTATCAATTTGAACCATCATTACTGAAACGCACAATTATTATCGATGGCATTTCTAAATCTTTTGCTAGTACCGGCCTGCGAATTGGTTTTTGTGTAGGGCCTAAAAGTTTTTTAGATTATGTTTCTCGTTTGCAAGGGCAGACAACTTCTTGTGCCAATAGTTTAACTCAGCGGGCATTGTTGGATTTTGATTTTAATACGATCTCTCAATTTTTGCGGCCAATAAAAGAGTTATTACGCCAAAATTCATATACGATTAGAGATACGCTTAAGGCGAATAATTTAGAAAAAATTTGGTATCAACCGAACTCGGCCTTTTACTACATGATAGATCTTTCTGCGACTCCAGTATTTGAGAGGTTTGTTCAGGAAAACAAAAATCAACGAGAAGTGGACTATGGAGACAAGATTTGTGATGAGCTCCTTGAAAAATATGGAGTGGCAATAGTTCCAGGAAATGATTTTGGACTACCTAATTTTGCCCGGATCAGTCATGTACTTGATAAACGGCCCTTTGCAGAAGCGATGGAGAAGTTGTCACAATACCTGATCAATAAGTAGCAGCTTTATTTTTTATTACCGATATTTTCCTCCTTAATATCTCACAAAAAATAGAGGATAATTTAATAATGTTTTATGCCATAAAATTACCAACAGGTTTGCACGGATTATTTTATGAAAAATAAAGGTTTTTTTTATCAGATGTTTCTTGGCATTTTCGCCATAATTTTCACTTTGTTGTTTTCTTCTTGCGCTCAGACAGATGCAGAGAAAAGGCGAGATGCGGTAGTATCTGCAAAAATATTTCTAAATAGTGGAGAGTGTGATGATGCGGTGGATGTTTTGAATGCAGCTCCATACGGCGATGTAGATACTGATTTTTTGGCCACCTATGCTTCTGCTTATGCGTGCAAGGCATCTTTTAATGAATTAACTTTTTTTTCGGAAGATCTACTCTCTTTTAATCCGGATGATTATTTAAGTTCGATGGCCGCTTTTTCTACCTCGGAAGATATGACGGAGCCGGATGATGATGATTTTGATAATTTGCAAGTTGCCATAAATACGCTGTTGTATGCGGGAGGAATTTCTCGTACTAAAGATCCTACTACTGAAAGGAGGGCCGAGAATTTTTCGACAGAGGATTTAAAAGATATTGAGACTCAGTTATTTTTGATGGTTATGGCACAGCTTGGCCGTTATGCACGCTATTACGGCAACGCGGATTCTATCGGAGTAAAAGGGGCGGGGGCCAGTAGTAATAAATGTTTTATGGATTACAGTTCTGCTCAGACACTTGATTTTACCTTTACCGATGGGGGGCCAACGGGAAATGATGTGACTTATGCCGCCGCGGTAGCGGCCCTCAACGCTGCTTCTCAAATTGGTAGTTGTGACGGGATTGCTACTGGACATGCTCGCTTAACCACTGTGGCGCGTGCTTGTCAGGGGGTTGTGCTATTAAACGTCTTTCTAGATCTCTATGAAAAAATTGTTACATATTTTATGGGTGATTCGATGGATTCTCTGGCCGCTCTCTCGTCTGTTATTGACGCCGTACTTAATGTTGTAACTGATCCAGATATGGCGGAGATTAATTCAACAATGAGTCAGACGAAATGTATGGAACTTTACTATGACGCAGATAATCCGACGGTAATTCCAGAGGAGCTTCAGGCCTACTTCCTTTTTCGGATGGAGGTATTATTTAGATGAAAACAAAATCGACTATTATTTTAAATATTCTAAATGTGTTACCAAGGTTTTTTTTACTTTCACTAGTAGTGTCGATGGCCATTGGCGAAGAGGTGACCTATTTGATGCGAAGTACTCGGGCCTTACTTTCAGGAGATGCGTATACGGCAGTTGCGGATGATGCGTATACTCTTTTTTATAATCCGGCCGCACTGGGGCGTAACGGGCTTGCTGGAATTGGCCTTTACCCAATCAATCCTAGTATCGGGTTAACTAATCCACTGGCCCATCTGGATAGTTTTACTTCATTGCCGGATACTCCCGAAGGTATGGTGGAAAGTGCTATGGGAATTCCTTTATACCTTCATGTCGGGGCGGCCCCGGCCCTAAAATTTGGCCCTTTTGCTTTGGGATTTTTTTATAATTTACATCTTAATATGATGACGCAAAATGCCACTCATCCCACTATGGCCATTGATTATCATCAGGATCGTGGTTTTATCATGGGGTATGCGCATAGTTTTGGTACAGGGGGAGTTAGACAAAAAGATGGTAGTCGCACTACCGGCCATCGCACTTCCGTTGGGGTGGCAGTAAAAAAGTTGAATAGACAGGCCTTGCAAGAGGACTTTCCGGTTTTTGGCCCGAAGCTTTATAATGCGATAATGAATGGAGAGGGAGGAATTACCAATATTCGAGAAAATCTAGGATATTCTAAAGGTGAGGCCTGGGGATGGGATGCTGGTGTAGAGCACGTTATTAGTGCTAATTGGTACCAATTGGCCGGGGCCATTTCGTTGCTAGATATCTCTGACACGGAATTTAAAGTAACAGAGGGGACAGAGGTTCCTTCGCTACCAATGATTATGTCGGCGGGTGTTTCTTGGAAACAAAATTTTAAAATTATTGATTATACACTTTCTTTGGATGTTAGACCTATTTTGCAAACAATGGATTTAATGCGTAAAGTACATATTGGACTAGATATTGGATTGCCACTTCTTCGTTGTTTTGGAGGAGTGAGTGAGGGGTATTTGAGCTACGGAGTGTCTATTAAAGTTTGGCCAGTTACTATTATGCTGGGGCTTTATGGAGTAGAAGTTGGAACGAATTACGGAGAAGAAGATGCCAGTAGGGCAGTTATATATATTAGCTTGTTAGATTTCTCATTTAAAGGATGAGGCGGGAGTAGGTAAACTATTATGGGTGATTCAGCTAAAAAAATTTTTGTACTTGATACTAATGTGTTGCTATTTGATCCTCTGTCGATTTTTAAATTCAAAAAAAACATTGTGATAATACCCTTTGTTTGCGTCGAAGAGCTAGATCGTTTTAAGAAAGATCAAAATGAAAATGGCCGCAATGCCAGAAATTTTTCGCGTATTGTAGATGATTTGCGGAAGCAAGGATCGTTGTCAAAAGGAGTCCCCTTAGAGAGCGGAGGGATTTTAATAATTGAGGTTGATCAAAACATCAAGTCGCCGATAAAGGCGTTAGATCTTTCCATTAATGACAATATGATTTTGGCAACTGCCCTTCATCACAAGCAAAAAGATAAGCATGTGGTGCTAGTGTCTAAGGATATTAATTTGCGCTTGAAGGCAGATGTGCTGGGACTGATTGCGGAAGATTTTGGTAAACGAGATGCCACCATTGATGAGTTGTATACAGGCAATAAATTATTTAGTGTTTCCATTGATCGCTTAAAAAAATTTGAACAAGAGCGTTTTTTGCAAGTAGAAGATAATGAACTAGAAGAGCTATACGCCAATGAATATATGATTGTCTGTGAAATAAATAATGAGAGTCATAGATTGCTTGGCCGTTATTCAGAAGAAAAACGTGGAATTGTTCCGCTTATAAAACCACGAGAAGGGGTTTGGGGGATTTATCCAAAAAATGTTGAACAGCAGTTTGCCTTTGATGCGTTATTGAACAATGAAGTGAAGTTAGTTTCTTTGGTCGGAAAAGCGGGAACTGGAAAAACCCTGTTGGCCATTGCCGCTGGATTAGATTTAACAATTACCCAAGAAAAATATTCCAGACTTTTAGTTTCTCGTCCTGTGCAACCCATGGGAAAAGATTTGGGATATTTGCCAGGTGATGTCAATGAAAAGTTGGCCCCCTGGATGCAACCAGTTTTTGATAATCTAGATTTTCTTTTTGGCAAGCAACTAGGAGAAGGTGCTACTACGTGGGATGAATTGATTACGCAAGGACTTCTTTATGTTGAGCCACTAACTTATATTCGAGGCCGTACCATTCCTGGACAATATCTAATCGTGGATGAAGCACAAAATTTATCTCCTCATGAAGTTAAAACCATTATTACCAGAGCTGGGGAAGGAACAAAGATTATTTTAACGGGAGATTGTGAACAGATTGATAGTCCCTATTTAGATTCCGTGAACAACGGACTTGCCTACTGCGTGGAGCGTTTGAAACAAGAACGAATTGTGGCACACATCACGTTGACGGTAGGTGAGCGTTCTGAGTTATCGGAAATAGCTTCCAAAAATCTATAGGGTTTTTATTATACAGTTTTATTGCGATATGCTTTCAGTT
This sequence comes from Bdellovibrionales bacterium RIFOXYD12_FULL_39_22, assembly GCA_001770205.1. Lineage (GTDB taxonomy): Bacteria > Bdellovibrionota > Bacteriovoracia > Bacteriovoracales > Bacteriovoracaceae > YD12-FULL-39-22. The sequence continues at coordinate 14,451 of MEQL01000048.1, read as the reverse complement.
TTTTCTCAGTAATCTCATGGCCTGCCAAGAGAGAGCGCGAGAGATTGGGGGCCTCTTTTTCTAAGCGAGACGAAAATTCTTTGACTAAAGTTTTGAAGCGCAAAGTGAGGCCAGGAGTTGGGCCACTTAGCGATAAATGATCAAGAAGCTCTCTAGATTCACTAATTAATCCATTGAAGCTTAGAACTTTTAGATATTTCTCTAGCGATTTTTTTTCTACTTGTTCAGCATGTTTTTCTTTCCACTCACCAATTTTTACTACTTCATTTACTTCGTTGCTTACATCATTTTTCTTTTCGTTACTGCTGCCAATTTTTTTCACACAAGTTCCACGGTTTAAATTTGGTTAATAATTTTAGTGCCGGCCTTTATCTTACGAGCGAGATTAAATGACAACGGATGTGAATTTTTTACTTGATATAAAAGAGAGGTCACGTGCAAAGATGCATTAAATTTGTTGGGTATTTATCTCTAATCAAACATCCTCCATTTATGGCAAATTATAGCAAATTATGGCAAATAGCTTCTTTGGAAAAAATTAACTTCAATCACCAGTTATTATCTAAAGAATAGCGCCATTTATTACGAAAGACCTTGTAAAGTTTATACTTAGAAAAATTTTATTTTGGCCTTGTAACCACAAAAGCAGAGGAGATTTTTTATGGATCCAAAACTATATATCCCCAATCCCATAGTTATCGAACAAACTGGTAGGGGAGAGCGTCAGTACGATATATATTCTAGGTTGTTGCTAGATCGGATTGTATTTTTAGGAACGCAGGTGAACGATGTGGTGGCAAATTTAATCATCGCTCAAATGATGTTTTTGGAGACCTCTGACAGAGAGGCCCCAATCAACTTCTATATAAATAGTCCGGGAGGTTCCGTTTATGCGGGCCTTGGTATATACGATTTGATGCAGCATATAAGTTGTCCCGTTTATACTTATTGCGTTGGAATGGCAGCTTCGATGGGCTCGTTACTTCTATCTGCCGGAGATGGTGGACATCGTTATGCTCTTCCTCATAGTAGAATTATGATACATCAACCATTGGGTGGGGCCCAAGGGCAGGCCTCTGATATCCAGATTCAGGCCAATGAAATTCAGGACTTGAAAAAACAGTTGAACAACATCTATTGCAAACATACTGGCATGAGCTATGAGCGAGTAGAGAAGGAGACTGATAGAGATAATTATCTATCTCCAGCAAAGGCCCGTGAAATGGGACTTATTGACGCAATTATAGAACCTAAGAATAAAATCAAAGGAAAATAAATCAGTGACAAAACGGTTATGCCGCCATAATTTTAAATGGTTGCAATGCAACAGAAGGGGTTGGAGACGTGAAAGATAACAACAATAATAATAACAATTTGGGTAGCAAGGGAACATATGGCAATACGTTGCACTGTAATTTTTGCGGAAAGTCGCAGCGCGAAGTAAAAAAATTAATTGCCGGACCTGGTTGTTATATTTGTGATGAATGCATTGAACTTTGTAATGATATTATCTATGAGGATTCAGTCAAAGTTGCCAATAAAAGCGGATTTGATAATGTGCCAAGGCCGAACGAAATAAAGGAACACCTAGATAGTTACGTTATTGGACAAGATCGCGCGAAGAAAATAATTGCAGTGGCCGTACATAACCATTATAAGCGAATTCATCATGAACAGAGTTTGAGTGGGATAAAAAATCATGGAGAGGTTGAGCTCTCTAAGTCAAATATTTTGTTGGCCGGGCCGACTGGAAGTGGAAAGACTCTAATTGCGCAGTCTTTGGCAAAATATTTAAATGTTCCATTCGCAATTGCGGATGCCACCGCGTTAACGGAGGCAGGTTATGTGGGAGAGGATGTTGAAAATATTATTTTAAATCTTTTGCAGAATTGTGATTTCGATATTCAACGAGCAGAACGCGGCATTGTTTACATTGATGAGATTGATAAGATTGCCAAAAAATCGGAAAATGCTTCGATCACTCGAGATGTTTCAGGGGAAGGAGTGCAACAGGCCCTATTGAAGATTATTGAGGGAACAATTGCCTCTGTTCCTCCTAAAGGAGGCAGAAAACATCCCCAGCAGGAGTTTTTACAAGTTAATACTAAAAATATTCTTTTTATTTGTGCTGGTGCCTTCGTAGGCCTTGATAAAATAATCGAAAAGCGCATGACGAAGCGGCCGATGGGACTAATTGCAGAAGACCCCAATTCTGAAAAATCGCAAATAGAGAAGTTAGGAGGAATTGAGCCGGAGGATTTAATTAAATTCGGACTTATCCCCGAGTTTATTGGCCGTCTTCCGGTGAGTGCGATGTTGGAAGAATTAGATCAAGATGCTTTGCTTAAAATTTTACAAGAACCTAAGAATGCTATTGTAAAGCAATATCAAAAGCTATTTGAGTTTGAAGGAATTGAGTTGGAATTTGATCGGGCGGCCTTGGTCGAAGTGGCCAGAATTGCCAAAGAAAAGAAGACAGGTGCCCGTGGTTTACGTGCTATTTTAGAACAGACCATGTTAGATGTTATGTATGATATTCCTTCCAATGATAAAGTTAATAAGGTCATCATCACTGCGGATTCTATAATGGGAAAAGGGACTCCACATTTACTAGAGGGCCCTAAAATTATAAAAAGCAAAACCAAAATAAACTCATTTTCGAAGGGAAAGGCGGAGTCGGCCTAGCGTTGACAGTTTTTTTTAGAAAACATTCCACTCCAGAACAATAAACAAATCATATTAAACGCTGTGTTTTTAGCTGGTTATATGTAAAAAAAACAAACAAAAGGTGCGTAGGCAATATTGGCCGCTGCCTTTTTTTTGACCGCCATTTCAAATTAAGAGAAAATAATATCAGTGATTGGGAACTAAAAGTAGAGTTATGAAGGACTCGAAAAAAGACTCGACATGAATAAATAGTACAGGAGGTGCTATGTCGGAGAATAACCAAGAGAAGACGTTAAATTTACCACTGCTCCCGCTGAGAGACATGATAATTTTCCCTCATATGGTGGTCCCCCTCTTTGTTGGAAGAGAAAAATCTATTGCTGCCTTGGAAGAATCAGTTGGTAAAAACAACGAACTTTTTCTTGTAACGCAAAAAGACGCCAGTATTCTAAATCCAGAACGGACCGATGTTTATGATATTGGAACAGTGGTTAGCATCATCCAGATGTTGCGCTTGCCTGATAACACCGTTAAAGTTTTGATTGAAGGAAAGTATCGCGCCAAAATTTCCACCTTCAAATCGTCCAATGATGGCTACTGGGCAGAGGTAGTGGAACTAAAAGATGGGGAAGTGGATGGGGTGGCCCTGGAAGCGGTTACTCGTAGTGTAAAAACTACCTTTGAACAGTATGTAAAATTAAATAAAAGAATTCCACCTGAACTCTTAATGAGTATTTCATCAATTAATGATCCTTCCCGGTTGGCGGATATAATTGTTGCTCATATGAGTATGAAGATACCTGAAAAACAAGAAGTGCTAGAGGCCGATAATGTTGAGAAACGACTGCACTTGCTGCTAGAAAAAATGCAAGGAGAGATTGAAATAATTAACGTTGAACGCAAAATTAGAAATCGCGTAAAAACGCAAATGGAAAAGTCGCAAAAAGAATACTATTTGAATGAACAGATAAATGCTATTCAGCGAGAACTCGGCCAAAAAGATGATGGAAAAGGAGAGTTGGAAGAGTTTGAAGAGAAGTTGAAAACAAAGGCCATGCCGGAAGAGGCCGCTGATAAGGTTAGAAAAGAGATAAGAAAGTTAAAAAATATGTCTCCAATGTCTGCAGAATCAGCAGTGGTGCGCAATTATATAGATTGGATGCTCTCTCTGCCTTGGCAGGATTATACCAAAGATGACAACTCACTAGAGTCGGCCAAAAAAGTTTTGGAAGAGCAGCACTATGGATTAAAAGACGTTAAGGATAGAATCATCGAATATTTAGCAGTACGCACGTTAGTAAAAGATAAAAGCAAAGGAACTATTCTTTGCTTGGCCGGCCCTCCGGGAGTAGGAAAAACTTCCATCGGAACTTCGTTGGCCGAAGCATTGGGACGTAGCTTTGTGAGAATCTCGTTAGGCGGGGTGCGGGATGAGGCCGAAATTCGTGGCCACCGTCGAACTTATGTTGGGGCAATGCCAGGAAAAATTATTCAGGCATTGAAAAAGGCCAAGACTGGTAATCCGCTAATTCTGCTGGATGAGATCGATAAGATGAGTAGCGATATGCGGGGAGATCCGGCCAGTGCGATGTTGGAGGTGTTGGATCCTGAACAAAATAAAAATTTTGCCGACCACTACATTGAAGTTGAATACGACTTATCGAAGGTTATGTTTGTAATGACGGCCAATGATGTTAGTAAGATCCCTGGACCGTTGAAGGATAGGATGGAAATAATTACTATCCCAGGTTATACACCAGACGAAAAATTGCAAATTGGCAAACAGTATCTTCTAAGTAAAGCGATAAGGAATAATGGATTAGACGATTATATTTTCAAGATTAGTGACAGCACTATTGCTGCTATTATTGACCAGTACACGAGAGAGGCTGGGGTGCGCGAGCTAGAGCGAATGATGAATACTATTGCTCGGAAAACTGCTACCAATGTAGTAGATAAGCAAATTGCCAAAGGAAAGAAGTTCAATATTTCTATTTCGCAACTAAAGCATTTTCTGGGGCCATGCAAATTTGATCGTACTGACCTGGAGATCGAGCCACAATTGGGTCTGGTCAATGGCCTCGCCTGGACCGCAGTTGGCGGTGAGGTTTTAAATATTGAAGTTGTAACGCATGAGGGAACTGGAAAGCTTTCTATAACAGGAAAGCTCGGAGAAGTAATGCAGGAGTCCGCCAAAGCGGCACTTAGTTATGTCCGCTCTATCAGTGATAAGTTGGGTGTGATTGCTGACTGGTACAATAAGCACGATATTCATATTCACGTTCCAGAGGGGGCCACCCCTAAAGATGGCCCTTCCGCAGGAATTACCATGATGACCGCCCTAACCTCTGCTATTGCTGGAATCAAAGTTTGGCAAAATGTTGCTATGACTGGCGAGGTAACTATTCGTGGCCGGGTTTTACCTATCGGTGGATTGAAGGAAAAGCTTTTGGCGGCAAAACAGTATGGGATGAAAAAAGTTATTATTCCTAAGAAAAACGAGAAGGATCTTCAAGAGATCCCAGATCACATCAAGGATAATCTAGAAATTATTCCCGTAACGGACGCCGAAGAGGTGTTGCGAATTGCCCTTGAAATTGCCCGGCCAGAGACATTTATGAAAATGGTAGGGCTCAAGGTTGTAAATGGTGGCGAGGAAGTCTCTAATGGCAAATTAGAGGTGGCCAATCACTAATTTACTTGCGAAGCTTGATGCTTTCTTCGTATAGATTTTTGGCCAAAGATTTTATTTACTAGATCCCTGGGTTGACAATTTGGCCGCAATCCTTCAATATTCCAAAACAAAGATTCAAATCGGGAGAGTTGCCTGAGTGGTCCAAAGGAACGGTTTGCAAAACCGTACAGCCGCCGGTTCAAATCCGGCACTCTCCTCCAGCAAAACCGAAACAAAAATTCCAAAAAAAATGAACAGATTGAACGATTGAAAAAAAATTTCTTTATCTATTTTGAATTATTCATATGAGGTTTCAGTAAGTTGATCGCAATTGATCATGATCTGTAATTTTTTTTAAACTCAAAGTTGTCGCAAACTGTCTGGCACTTTCACTGATTGGCTAAATTTATGCTAACGCTTTGGCTAACGAAGCAGAGCGTTGCATTTTACTTAGCCAAACTCACTTTATTCATATTTGCAGGTGATGTAAGTCTTTATTAATGAACACTTTTTTGTGCTTCATTGCGGCTTTACAAAAGAGGTTTTTCTCGTCGTCGCTTTACAAAAACTATACACAAACAAATCTCTGGAAGAGCGAGAGATTTGGGATCTTAAACAAAGAGGAGAAAAATTTATGAGCAAACGAAACAAAGTTGTAAAAACGACGCCGGAATCAGATGCGCTAAAACGGATCAGAGAAAAGAGTGAACTATCTTTGAGAAAACTAGCCGATAAAATGGAAATCTCTTTTGCCAGGGCCCATCAAATGGAGTCTGGCCGCGAAGACGTCACATCTGATTACATTTCAAAATTTTTAAAGGCACTGAATTTAACATTGGCCGATTGGAATTATCATTTAGAAAAAAGCAGGGGGAGACCATCATGCTCTGATCTTCGGATCAGAGATGAGTGTGTAGAGATTATATACATGCTAGAGCCAAGCAAGCTGGAAATGGTTTATGCGATGCTTAATATTTTGTGAAGAATCCGGATCGATGGAATTAGGTCTGGAAAAATTATACGATCTGCTAGAAAATATTCTGGTGACATAGTCATCCATTTTGTGCTTCCTGAGACATAGTTTACACTTTATACCGGAGACATCCTTTACACTCCATTCTTAATATACAACCCAAATGGGTCCTCTATTGGTTCAACTCTTTTCCCCTTATCGTCAAAATATCCTAAATCATAATCTAAAAATGATACCACCCAAATGCCATCCTCCATCTCCTTAATTCCAACTTCCATCCCAGCAAATGCACGACTCAGACTAACCTTCAATCCTTGATCACATATCCTCCCGCATTGGCTAACCTGAATCGTTTTGTCGTGAAATGGATAAAACAGTGGTTCTGGTTTTTTAAATTCCTTTTTGGACTTTTTATAAACTTCTGCTGGGTATTTGTTATTAATTCCTTCGTGTGGTCTCTCGTGATTATATATTTGCATAAATTTATCAAACTGCTCTTGCTGCGCTATGAGATTTTCTCTCGGTGGCCTTGTTGCCTCTTGCTTCAGCGTTAAGTGCATTCTTTCATGTCTCCCATTTTGCTGGGGCATGCCAGGTTCAATTCTCTCTATCTGAATTCCTAATCGCATCCACCATACTGAAAGTTTTGTTAGGTTGTAGAATGAATTTCCACTAGCAAATGGTACCCCATTATCTGTGCGAATAGCATCCGGCAATCCAAATTCTTTAAAGGCCCGAGTGAAACCTTCAAATGCAAATACCTCATTTGTTCCAGTCATGGCGTCACAGGCAAGAAGGTATCTTGAGCTATAGTCTGTAATAGTTAGTGGATAACAGTATTGGCGGTTGCCTAGCATAAATTCGCCCTTGTAGTCTGCACACCAGAGTTGATTCGGCTTTTTTACATCGGTAAGAGCGGTACCACATGCTTTGTATCTTATTCTACCAGTCCGATGTTCCACCAGCCCATTACGATCTAGCACAGCGTGAATCGTACTTTTCGCAGGCACTTTCACATCTGGAAATTTTTTAACGATCTTTTCTCTTATTTTAGGAGCGCCCCAAGTCGGATATTCTCTCTTGACGTCAAGAATTAATGCCTCTATTGCAACTGGAAGTTTGTTGGCGTAACGATACGGCGTTCGCTTTTGTTCAACAAGAGCGCATTCTCCCATTTGTTTGTAACGATCCCAAATTTTGTATCCAGTTGGTCTTGTAATCCCAAACTCTCTACATAGCGGGGCCATCTGTTCTCCCTCTAATAGCCGAGCAATAAACTTCAATTTTTGATCCATAATTTTACACTCCTCCCATGGCATACTATAACCTCCTGTTATGGAAAAATTATAGCAGACCAATTCATTTAAAAGTGTAAACTATGTCTCCGGTATAAACTGTAAAGGATGTGTCCGGAATGGACCTTTTTTAATAAAAAATAATTTTCTCAATCAAATCTTACTAAAAGTGATGCCCATGTCTTTTACTGGAATTTTTGCTCAAAAGCTAATTATGAAGGGAATTTCTTGGTTGGTAGTGGATACATAGAAAAAACTAAGTCAGATCAAATAGCTAGGCATACTTCTCTGCACTCTCTTAAACACATATCGGGTAAAAGTATTTGAACCTCCGTATAATTTTTTGTGGTAAATTAATCTGAAAGTGTTTCAACGCTACATTAGGCAGTCAGCTATCCAAATCCAGGGAGCGTTAAAGATACTTGACAAGCTTGATTGGAAAAAAAGAAATCTTTAAAACTAATGAAATTTAATCAAAGAACTGTAAGGGCATGCCGATAAGAATTTGTTTAGTAAATTCTTTTGGTGTGCCCTTTCATTTTGAGAGGGAGAGATTATTTATGACAAAGAGATATCTCACAAAATCACGTTTCAAATTGGGCCTTGAATGCCCAACGAAACTCTATTACACAAAGAAGAAAGAATACCTCGATCAAAAAATGGATGACCCATTTCTTGCGGCCTTGGCCGAAGGTGGTTATCAAGTTGGTGAGCTTGCGAAATGTTATCACCCAGGCGGTCATGACATAACTACTCTTGATTATGAAGAGGCCGAGAGACAGACAAACAAGCTTCTCAAAGAAGATAAAGTGACAATCTATGAACCGGCAATCAGGTTTAATAATCTTTTTATTCGTATCGACGTCCTTTTAAAAAATAAAAACATCTTTGAACTTATTGAAGTAAAGGCCAAATCTTTTGATGATACAGAAGAGGAAGCTTTCTTTAATAAGAATGGAACTATTCAAGCGGGATGGAAGGCGTATTTATACGATATCGCGTTTCAAAAGTATGTTCTTCAGTCTGCTCATCCCAAGATAAAGATCTCTTGTTTTTTGATGATGGCAGACAAAAATGCAGTCTGCGGAGTTGATGGCCTTAATCAGAAATTTAAAATTTTTCGAGATGAGAGCAACCGCAAAGGGATAAAGGTCTCAACTCTTTTAAGTGCAGCAGATCTTAAAGAAAAGATTCTTGTTAAAGTTCCTGTGGATGATGTGATTGATTCTATCATTGAAGATGGAACTTTTGAAAAGATGATTAATGATTACGCCACAGCTTATGAACAGGATAAAAAGATAGTGACTGACATTGGCGCTCATTGTGGAGACTGCGAATTTCAGTGTTCTAAAAAGGAAGAGGCAAACGGTTACAAAAGTGGATTTAAGGAGTGCTGGAAAGCAGCCCTCAAGTGGGAAGACAAAGATTTTGATGAACCAAATGTTTTAGAGATTTGGAGTTGTCGTAAAAAAGATAATTTTATCACTGATGACAAAGTGAAAATAACAGACCTTGATATCAGCGACATTGATCCAAAGAATGATAAGAAACCTGGGATGTCAGCAAGTGAACGTCAGTGGCTTCAAGTTGAAAAGGTTCAAAATATTGATAACAAACCTTTCTTTGACAAAGATGGCCTTGCTCTTGAGATGAAGAAATGGAAGTTCCCACTACACTTCATTGATTTTGAGACGACTTGTGTTGCGATTCCATTTAATAAGGGCAGACGCCCGTATGAGATGGTCGCATTTCAATTTTCAAGACACACTGTGGATAAGGATGAAAATGTTGAACACGCAGGCCAGTATTTAAATGCTGAGCTTGGAAAATTCCCAAACTATGATTTTCTTCAAGGGCTAAAGAGACAGCTTGAAAATGATGAAGGGACAATCTTTCGCTATTCTCCCCATGAGAATACGGTTTTAAATCATATCTACCGGCAGTTAAAAGAAGACAAGAGTAATATCGTTGACCGAGATGATCTTTGTAAGTTTATTAAGTCGATTACAACGTCAACGGATTCTAGTGCTGAAAAGTGGAATGGCAAACGCGCAATGGTCGATCTCTGGCATCTTGTGAAGAGGTTTTTCTACGATCCCTACACTCATGGTTCAAATTCTATTAAGTACGTTCTCCCTGCTGTTTTAAATTCTTCTGAGTATCTTCAAAAGAAATACTCAAAGGCAATTTATGGAGCTGAGGGCGGAATTAAGAGTCTGAACTTGAAAAACTGGCAGTGGCTCGAGATGAGTGCCGGCGAAGTCGTTGACCCGTATAAGAAGCTCCCTAAACTCTTTCAGGATGTGAGTGACAAGAATTTTAATATCCTTATTCAGGATGATGAGCTTCGAAATGGCGGAGCAGCCCTGACGGCTTATGGACGTATGCAATTTACAGAGATGAGTGAGATAGAGCGAAAAGAACTATCTAGCGCCCTTCTTCGCTACTGCGAGCTTGATACGCTTGCGATGGTGATGATTTATGAGGCGTGGAGAGAGTGGATTAAATAAAGCAGGGAGCCAAGGAAGGCATTGTTTATTCAGTTGAGTTCGAATTGGAGATGAAGATATGACAGAGAAAACCGCTAGAAATATTTTGTATCTGATTACAAATTATGACTGGCTTACTAATAATATAAATTATCAGAAGGGATTTATATGATTATTTCCAAGATTATCGTTGAAAATTATAAAGGATTAAAAAGTGTAGATGTTCCCTTGTCCCAATTCAGTTGTATCGTTGGAGAGAACAATGCAGGGAAGTCAACTTTTATGCAAGCACTACTTTTGTTTTTAAAAGGGAATAAGCTTTCCACAAATGATGATTATTACGATTGTAAACAAGATGTTCTAATTATTGTTGAGTTTAGCAACATTTCTGATGTTGAATTAGAAAATCTTGGAGAAGGGCATCGAGATAAGTTAAAAAAATATATAAATGATGGAAAATTAATTCTGGCCAGAAGATACTCTTTAGATGGTAAATCAACATTACGTAATGTTGGGTATTTTCCAAAACTTCAAAAGTATTCAAAAGAAAAAATCAATGAAACCTTTCAAGGAAAAAAAGGGAAAGAAATTATTGAAACATTAAACACATTTTATCATGAAATAGATACTGATGGAAAAATTGTTACAACTCAATCCGGTGCCAAAGAGCTTATAGATGATTATATCAAACAAATGCCGATATCAGAGAAAGAATTCAAGGATGTAGCATTAGAATCAGGTTTTGATAATACAATAACTGCTTTTTTTCCTGAACCTGTTTATATTCCGGCCGTAAAAGATTTGTCAGATGATATGAAAACAAAAGAGGGTGCTACTTTTGGGAAATTGTTAAGCATTCTTCTTGACGTAATTGAAGATGATTTGAATGAAGAAAAAGAACTTTTTGAAAAGCTGAGAAAAAAACTCAATAAACTTTACGATGAAGATGGCAGTGTTATTTCAGATGATAGAGTTGATAAGATTAAAAAAGTAGAAGAAACAATTCAGAAAAATTTAAATGAGACATTTAAAAATGTATCTATTGAATTACAAATTCCACAACCAGAGATTAAAACGATACTATCATCGGCATCTGTTATTGCAAACGATGGGGTTAAGAGTTCTGTTGTCAATAAAGGAGATGGTTTTAAAAGGGCCATTACATTTAGTATATTAAGAAGTTATGTAGAATTGGCTCATAGTCATGATTGGCAAAAAGAAGGTAGTAAATTAAAAAAAACAGATAGGTTTTTATTTTTATTTGAAGAGCCAGAATTATATCTGCATCCCAAAGCACAGAACGTATTATTTGAAGCGTTATCATTAATCTCTCAAAAACATCAAATGGTTGTTACAACACATTCGCCATTATTTTTTTCTCCAAAGAATACAAGTGCGTTTATAAAAATAAAAAAAATTACTAATATTGCTAAGCCTTTTGCTGAAGCATTATTTATTAATTTAGACTCAATGAGCGAAAAAGATGTTTTTCAGCTGATATCTTTTGAAACTTCCAATCATGCATTTTTTTCAAATAAGATTGTGCTTGTTGAAGGAGACAGTGAGTTGATACTACTTCCTCACGTGGCAAAAATACTAAATCCCCAATATGATTTTAAAAACAACTCTATTAGTATGGTGAAAACGGATGGCAAGGGGAGCTTTAAAAGATATAAAGATTTTTTTAAAAAATTTGATATCGATATCTATATGATTTCAGATTTGGATATTATACTAGATGGATTTTCCAAAATAGAGGCGTCTGAAGATGCCAAAAAGCTTAGAGAGCAATTATTAAGTGCAGTTGATTCAATAATTACTAAAGAGAATTTGAAGACACCTCCAAGTAATGATTTACTTAGTGAAGAATTAAAAAAGGAAAGAAGAAGGGCTATTTTTGAAAATATTAAACGAGGTAGAGAAGATAGAGATAATGAGAAAGTTGCGATAGCTCTTGAAGATTTTTTTGATTTTGAGTGGGCCAAGCCAAGAATTAAGGTTCTAGAAAATTTTAATTATACAGAGGTAGTAGAATTTAAAAGAAGATTATTTTCTAAGTTGAGAGAAGAAAAAGTGTTTGTCTTAGAAAAGGGAGCGATTGAAAAATACTACCCCGACAGTATCACAGGCCCTGATAAACCGACAAAAGCCCAGAACTTTTGTAAAATAGTCGACACTAAAGAATTGCTAGACAAATTGAACCACAAGTTTGAAGAAAAATATGAGTTTGAACATATTTTTGATGAAATTTTCAAGTAACCCTATTTTAAAAAACTTGTTTTAGCCGAAAGTAATAGTGAAGCAGACGTGGCTTTTCTTGGAATGGCGAGATTAGAATTACTGCCATCGAAATCCCATTTGAGTCATTAAATGACATGGAGAATTTGGAAGTGACCTTAAAACAACACCTCAAAAGTGCATTTGCAAAAGTTGTGACATCAAGATTAAAGGTAGCTTAGCATGATGAATTGTTGCAACTCGGACTACGATATTTTTTCGCCCACCTTTCTAGCTAATGGGTGGCCTCGGTTAGATTTCGTAGTGGGTTTTAAAATTTTTGTTCATAAATAACAATTTTTCTATCTCCACTATAAGTTTTGTGTTGTTGCACCATTGGTTGCAAAAAATATTATAAAAATATGCATTTGTTCCTAATAGTTCAGTCTTCTTTGCTGGTGTAAAGAAGGGCAACGTTGGATAGGCGATTCCCGCAAATATTAAAATAGCAAAAAATAGTTGTAAGCGCGTGATAAGGAAAAGAATAGAAATTATTGCAGGGGAGTTCGACGCTTTAAAGGTTACTCAGCCCAACCAAGGACTACAACCCGCCCATCATCCATTTGTAGATCAACTATCGGTGCATTCCCACCAACCACCAAAGTTTCTCCTCGTAGATATGAGTTTGGAATTGAGGCAATACCGTCTTTGATGTCATTGGCCGGAACAATGTCTCCTCCCTTTACCTTGAAATCCACTATATGAGACAAATCAAAAGCGATAGACATGGTCTGAGCGCCCTTTCCGCCGCCAATGGAACCAGAATCACCGCCAGCAAGCGCGATGTTTGAGATAAAAAGTACTGCTAATACTGTTAAGGCCATCATGTTTTTCATTGCAGAGTCCCTCCATCTTCTTCCTTGATAGTTTCGGGTAGCATCGTGTCCATAAAAAAGATGCTATGTATGGGTATACCATTAGGATCTGAATTTGTCGAAGCTTCATCACGTTTTTGGATGAAGAACCGACTAATTTCTCTGGCAAGTTTCTTTGCGTATGCCGGAGTAACGGTGTCAGAAAAAAAGTGCAATCCATTCATCTCTTTTTCGACGTTTTCCATTTTGAAGAAAGTCGGAATATTTTTTGACACAAATTCGATTTTTTCAACAACGTTCAAGTGTAGGTGTGTTCGTGTTCTAATTGCATGGCCGTCAACGATGGCGAGGTATCCTGCGTTTACAAGTTCGCGAATCTTTATCTCCGCAAACTGTCCGTGAGCGTTAATCATCTCTTGTGTCCAAAGCTCTCTTGGGATCATGGAGTTTTTTAAAGTAAGCTGGCCAACGGATTGTTTAATTTCTTCAACAGTCATCTTGCGGTCAGTACCACATAGAGTGAAAATAACAAAACTATAGTAGTCGTTAAATTTTGGCTCATTAGCCGGATCGAAATCTTGGTGAATCTTGGACGCAAACTCGGAAGGGAAGTTTGTGCGTAGAAATGACTCAATATGTCCGCCGTAGTGAGCGGCCACATCCTTGATATTTTCTTTGCCAGATTCAAAGCGAAGTAGGGCGACAAGCTTATATGGATCTGGAAGCGCTTTGTTTACAGTATTGGCCCAACGCCAGATAGTAGTTTTGCCTAGATTAGTTATTTCTTGAAGAGTTTTTTTAGAACCATTGGCCTTATTTTCAGCGCGATCTACGATAGCATTCAACTCAGTGTAGAATCGTTCTGATTGTAACTGCGATGAGTTTTCAGGCGTTGTTTCCAATGGATGCTCCATAATTTTTATAATTTTCTAGCAAAAAAAATATTCCTTGTGAAATAAAAAATGATTCTCACAAAACCTTCTGGGTCGAAAATATGAAATACTGTAAATATTTTCAGTTAGTTGAATTGGATTTGAATGAAACTTTTTGTCTGATTTTTCCTTACAGTTCGCTCATTTCAAATACACAAAGGAGGCTGAGGTTAAAAAACATTTTCGAGAACAATGTTTTCTCAAATGAGAATACTTAAAAAAAGTTGTTTACCCACCAAAGTGACATGCCATTGAGATTATAGTTCGTAACGAAATAAATTTCACATAACATGAAATAATTGTTGGCCTTTTGTGTTTTTTGTTCCATA